>JALSLA010000054.1 GCA_026988515.1 Helicobacteraceae bacterium
CTGAGTTATTTCTTTAAATATGAAGAAAAAGTTAAAGAGGTTGAGGAGCTCGTTATTATTATTCAACCGCATATTATTCGTAAAGAAAACAACAATATCTCTTTAAAAGATCTTGGATACGAAGGTATTACCAATGAGATGGTCAACCTTCCAGCCAAAATTGACAAAGTAAGTAATGCGCAATAATCTTTTTGACAAGCCAAAAGATGTCTTTTTGGACTTGGTTGATCCCAAAGAGTACGTTCAGCTTGAACGTATTGCAACCATCTATCAGTCATTAAGCGAGTCGGTTAAAAAGCCGCTGAAAATGATTCTACTCTACGGAAAACCCGGTACCGGCAAGAGCATGCTCTTAAGCAAACTCTACAAAGATCTCTCGAGTGCTCAAAAAGTTGTTCTGTACCAGTCTCCCATTCTTGATGACAGTGAATTTTTTCGCTCACTGGCAAAAGATGTCTATCAGTTTACGCCTGATAACGATATTAATTTTACGACCTTCATGACATTGACCGATAAATTCATACACAGTACCGTTCCCATTGTACTGCTCGATGAAGCGCAACTTTACTCTGATTCTCAAATGGAAAAAATTCGACTGCTTTCAGATTCGCGCAAAATGAAATTTGTTGTTAGTCTGCACAAAACGGAAAAAGAGGATATTATTGCCAAAGAACATTTTCAAACTCGCATTTGGGAGAGTATTGAACTGATGAATGCCTCACCCGAAGAGCTGAAAATCTATATTCAAAAAAAATTGATGAAAGTCAACTGTTTTGATATTGCCAATATGTTTAACGATAAAAATATTAAAACAATCTTTGCATTGACCGAAGGAAACTATCGGGACACCAATAAACTGCTCTACACCCTTTTTCAAATACTCTCATGGTACGAAGAGAATCAACCGACTAAAATAAATTATGCAACGATTTCAAACAAAAGCATTGAAATGGCTGCATTGCACACGGGGCTCATTCATGCTTGATATTCGTCATTTAGAGCAGCAATGGTTACGTTACAAACTCAAAAAATATATTCCCTTTATGGTCACATTGGTTGCAGTAGTATTAATACTCACGTTGGCGTTGCTCTACTTTTTCAAACAACCTGCAATCAGTCAGCATACTACAGCATCCCAGACGCCTGCGTCCTCTACTGTCGTACCCCAAAAAAATTTACATGTAACCCTACCTCCGGCGGCACAAGAGAACACGACACCAAACATAAAAGCTCTCAATAAAGTAGCCGATCCGGTAAAAACTCCTCAAAACAGTACCGCTTCCAACACAGCGTACCAACCTAAAAAACTGGAACCTTCTTATGATTTTTTAAATAAAATCAGCTATGAAGCTGAAACCAAAAAAGAGTTGCCTCCAAAACTGAAACAGCCGTCGCAACCAAAACCAAAACCACAGCGACAGCAGCTTAATACCAATATTGCTCCCGCGGCAGAAGAAAAAATTGACACCATTTTACAACCGACACCAACCACAGCACCTACAGCAGTCGCTTCAACACCTTCTGCTTCGATACCTAAGGGAATTAAAATCAGTCGCATTAAATCCCAAGGTGAAATTCAAGATATTATTCATCGCTTTAAAGCCAATAAATCTCCGGTTCTCGGACTCTATTTAGCACGCTATTATTACAAAATGCAACAGTACGAAAAGGCTTACAACTATGCTCTGAGTACCAATAATATTGATCCCAATATTGAAGAGAGCTGGCTTATCTTTGCATCATCATTAATGAAGCTTTCCAAAAAGGCTCAAGCCGTCAAAACCTTAAAAGCCTATATTAAAAACAGCGGTTCACTCAATGCGAAGAGCCTTCTGGACACTATTCAAAACGGAGCGTTCCAATGAAGCTATTGATACTGATGCTATTACCGTTTCTCGCGCTGCATGCCAACAGTAAAAATGAGATTGTTTCTCTTTTTAAGGCCAAGCAGTATAAAGAGGCCTGCCTGCAGGGTTTGTCTATAATAGACAAATATTCTCGTGATGAAAACTTCATGACTCTGTATGCTTTTTCATGTCTCAATTCTGACTATATCGATCGCTTAAATCTTCCTATAGCCAAATTAAAGTTTTCCAAAGAAGCACGTAGTAATGCCGCCTATTTTTCAGTCATATTAATGCAGAAAAAACTGCTGCTGCACTCCATGGTTGACGGTTATGATATTAGCAGTTTAAAACTCCCCACAACAGACTTTGTACTTTCCAAAGTCTTTGATTTTTACGTTCATGCTCCTATGGGAAAAGCATCTTACTCTTTTACTGATCCTAAAGAGAAAAACGTATCGTATAAGCTATATTTAAAACATGAACGCGGTGTTCATAAAATTGTCATTGAAGAGTATTATGATAAAATTATGCGTAACCGTCACTATTATTGGTAGGATGTACAGATGGATAGAGTAACGCTTGATCTTTTAGAAAAAGGGCATATACAACAACAGCAAATTGACCGGCTCACATCGCGAGGTCTTGATGATGACACGTTATTAGAAACCTTAACCAAGGTCGGTGCCGTTTCGGGTAACTTCGTCAAACGCTTTATTGTTGAACAGATTCGTCAGGGTCGCTACAAACTCGATATTATCGAACACTACCACTTTTTAAACGAACATGATATTTTGCAACATTTAGCGCAAATGATGGAAGCAGAATTTATTGACTTAGACTCTATCGATATGGACTACCGACTGGCTGAAAAGATACCGCTGGTACAGCTCCAACGCTTCAATGCTCTGCCGATCTCTCAAGACGACATGAGTGTGACTATTGTCTTTTCCGATCCGCTGAACATAGAAGCCCAAGAGACCTTGCAACGTTTTTTCCCTCGAAAACCTATTCGTATTGCGTTGTCCATAAGTAAACAGATCTCATCATACCTGCTTAAAATGGAGATTAAAGACAGTGTCAAAGAGCTCGTTACCAATATTCGTAATGAACTCAACTCTATCTCCACCTTAGAGGAACAGCAAGAAGCTTCATCCATTTTACTACTGATTGATGTCATCCTAAAAGCCTGTATTAAAGGTCGTGCGAGTGATATCCACATTGAACCCACTGAAAACAATTGTGTTGTGCGCGGTCGTGTAGATGGTAAATTGGCCGAAATTTTTATTTTTGATAAAGACATCTATCCGCCGCTGGCGTCGCGTATTAAACTCTTGGCCAATCTTGACATTGCCGAAAAACGTAAGCCGCAAGACGGTCGTTTTTCTGCTACAGTCGCCGGATCAGAGTTTGATTTTCGTCTCTCTACCTTACCCATTCTTTACGGTGAATCCATTGTCATGCGGATTCTCGACAAAGAGAAGGCCTTGGTAAAACTTGAAGATGCCGGTATGGATGAAGCTAGTTATGCAAAACTTATTAAAGGTCTACACGAACCGTTCGGCATCATTTTGGTTACCGGTCCCACCGGTAGCGGTAAAACAACTACGCTTTACGGTGCACTCAATGAACTGCGTAATGTCGAAGAAAAAGTGATTACCGTTGAAGATCCCGTGGAATACCGTATGAACCTCATTCAGCAGGTGCAGGTACGTTCTAGCGTCGGTCTCTCGTTTGCCGATGCGCTCCGTTCTATATTACGTCAGGATCCCGATAAAATCATGATTGGAGAGATTCGTGACCAAGAAACACTTGAAATTGCCATTAAAGCAGCACTTACCGGTCACCTCGTTATCTCCACACTCCACACCAACGATGCAGTAAGCTCTATTCCCCGAATGGTCGACATGGGCATTGAACCGTACCTCATCAGCGGTGCTTTAGTGGCGGTTCAAGCACAGCGGCTCGTGCGCAAAATTTGCCAACACTGCAAACGGACTATTGACATTCCCAAACCTACCTTGGAGGAGTATGCCGATTATATTCCTGAGGGCACCGTATTTTATGCCGGTGAGGGGTGTCGCGAATGTAATGGAAGCGGCTACATGGGCAGAGAAATGATCTGTGAGGTACTGCCGATTTCTGAAGAGATCTCAAGCCTTATTGCCAAAGGTGCCTCTAAAGATGCCATTATGGAGCAGGCCAATCAAGAAGGCTTTGAAGATATGTTTACCAACGGCATGCGCAAAGCCATGGACGGCATCACTACCATAGAAGAAATTTTAAGGGTGGCTAAAAAATGAAATATTTTACTGCAACAGTACTGCTGAAAGGAAAAAAGAATTTTCACAGTTTTTTTGCCGAAACAAAAAAAGAGGCACACTACATCTCTAAAATTAAATTTAGCGGGATGCTCATTAAAGTAGAAGAGACCGAACCTCCTTTTGAGATAAAGTTTCAAATGTTTAAAGACAATCTCTTTAAAAACATGAAGAAAAAAAAGATTAAACAAGATTCATTGATTGCATCCATGCGACAGCTTGCTGTTATGGCCAATGCCGGTATCTCCATTCACGACTCACTTTATGAGATGGCAGAAGCCACCAATGACAAAAATCTGGCAACCATACTCAGTACGATTGCCGAAGATATCAACTCCGGTCAAAGTCTCTCGGATTCTATGGAAAACTACCGTTTCCAACTTGGCAACCTGACACTGGCAATGGTTAAGCTGGGAGAACAGACGGGTAATATGGCCGAATCACTCTACAAGCTTTCCGATATGCTTGAAGAGATACGCCGCAATGTGATTAAATTTAAAAAAGCAATGGCATATCCACGAAACGTCATGATCGCTATGGCAGTTGCATTTACAATTCTAATCTCATACGTGGTACCCAAGTTTAAAACTATGTTTGACAAGTTCAACACCGAACTGCCGCTGCCAACACTCATTCTTCTTAAGTTGGAGTATATTTTCAACAATTACGGGTTGTATGTACTGGCCGGAATTTTTATTTTTATTATCGTGTTACGCTATTTCATCAACAACAGTATGGCATTTCGATTTCGGTGGCACCAGTTCTTACTCAGAGTCTATCTCATCAAAAACATCATCCTTTATGCAACGCTCAACCGATTTACGCTGGTCTTTTCGGAATTGGTGCGTGCCGGTATTCCGATTGCCGAAGCGCTTGATACCGCCATTGAGATGATTGACAGCCTGCCGTTAAAAGAGAAGCTTCTTACCATCCGCTCTACAGTTGAAAAAGGGGGATCTCTTCACAACGGACTTGCCGATACCGAACTCTTTGAAAATATGATTGTACAAATGGTACGTGCCGGAGAATCCAGCGGTCAGCTCGATGCCATGCTTGACAAGGTTGCAGAGTACTATAAAATGAAATTTGACCGCATTATTGACGGACTCTCCGAAGCGATCGAGCCCATCATGCTCTTTATTATTGCTGCAATGGTTCTTCTGCTTGCTACGGGTATTTTCCTGCCGATGTGGAGCATCGGTGATGCCGTACTCAACAAGTAGCCTTACAGCTCTTTAGGTTCTGCCTTCTGCACCAAAGCGCTATAGGCATCATCTTTAGGAATCAATGACGCTTCATAAAGAAACTGTGACGCTAAAAAGTTGCTCTTTTTGATTTTGTCATATTTGGCATAACTCAAAAAAAGACGATCTTTCGCCCGTGTTACGGCCACATAAAAGAGTCGACGTTCCTCTTCGATACTTCCACCCCGCTGCATCAGTTTTCGGTTGGGAAACCTACCGTCCATCAAATCAATAACATAGACATCCTGATACTCCAAACCTTTGGAAGCATGAATGCTTAAGAGGTGTACCCCTTCTCCTTGAGTTAAATCTTGCGAACCCAACACCATGGCATTTAAAAAACGCTCATGTTCGCGATACGGCTTAGAGAGTTCAAAAAGCACTAGTGATTTGCGTCGTATCCGCTCTGTTGATGCCGATTTCAATGTCGCATCAATACTTCCGTCAGCCAGCTGGGCGCGTTTGGTTGAAAGCGTCTCGACAATGTCTTTGTAAATCAGTGAGGCAGCAATTTTTTTGACCACGGTTTGAGGCTGTGAGACTGTTTTAAGCGCCTTGTATAACAGGTAGATATGGTAGAGAAACTCTGCTCCGTCACGATTGAGTTTGGGATGTTTTAAGACGGCATTGTTAAAAAACTGTCTTTCAAAATTCAACGTAACGAAACGGCCGCGACTTCCCAGTTCGGCAAAATCGTCAAACAGACCCAACTGATGGTTGAGTTTACGCTTTTCAAAAGGGTTTTCAATGCTACCGTCAGGCTCAAACAAACCGCGAAAGAAAGATCCGCTTCCCAGTTTTTGCAGTGCTATAAAGATCTCTTTGGCAATGGCACTGCCCACCCCCTTGGCATACTCAAAGAGATGGATGAATGCCATCATGTCGTTCTCATTCACCAACAACGTGTAAATATCTAAAATAGCTTTGACCTCTTTCGAGTCAAAAAAACCGGTACCGCCACGTCGTCTGCATGCAATACCCTGCTCTCTTAATGTCGCTTCAATACCGTCAGCAGAAGAGTTGTTACGAAAAATAACGGCAATCTCCTCAATAGGCGTCATACTCTGTTTAATGAGCATGGCAATGGCATGATATTGATCAAAAAGCTCATCGTAGACAATCAGCTTCGGCTCTTGCGGACAATCGGTTCGTGTCACCTCCAGTTCTTTAGGATAGATGCGTTCATTGTAAGAAATCACCCGATTGGCAAGGGATAAAATCGGTACTGTGGAGCGATAATTTTTCTTTAGAGTGTGAATCACCGCATCATCAAATTTACATGTAAATGAACCGATAATACTGATATCGGCACCGTTAAAGGCATAAATACTCTGGTCATAATCACCGACACAAAAAAGTGATTTGGGGTTCATGGCATCAATGAGGCTTCCTTGCAACAGATTGGTATCTTGATATTCATCGACCAATACCTCTTGATAACCCAAGTTGCGCTCTGAACAAAGTTGACGCATCTGCAGTAGCAAATCATTAAAATTTAAAAACCCGTACTGTAACTTTAGGGCTTCAAATTCATCGACAATATCAGCATAGATATGACAATAGACGTCATGCTCTGCATGCTGTCTGGCAATCCATACTTCAAACTCCTGTACCATCTCCGTATTTTGATAATAGGAGTAGAGATCATACAGATAGTGTGCTCCGTACGGCGGTGTCGGTGAATCAATATGAGACAGTGAGCGTTTTTCGTAAACACTGCGAAAAAGTGTTTTAAGTTCACGCGGCTGCTTTAGCACCACCTTGCCTTCACGCCGTTTTAGCCAGCGATAACTGATGGAATGAAATGTTCCCGCATCCATTTTTAACGCCACTTCGTTACCGAAATAGCTCGCTACCCGTTCAACCATCTCACCGGCAGCCTTGTTGGTAAACGTTAACAAAAGAATCTCTTCGGGTTTAATATTACTCTTTAAAAGATGTGCGATACGCCCGACAATCGTCGAAGTTTTTCCCGTACCGGCACTGGCAATAATGAGATTGTGCCCGAAAGGAGCGGTAGCGGCATGGTATTGCTCCGGGTTGAGTCGTGAAAGCGGCAAAATACTCCTTTGTACTTCACCTTGAAGTACTGCTTAGCGAAATGATTGAATGGATTCAGCCATACCGAAATCGGGGTACTCCTCCGGTTTCAATATGATTTGCGCCATGGTTTGATTATCTTCGTTTAAAATGAGCGGCGCTAAAAAATTAATTTTCGACGCATCAAGCGGATCTTGAATAATCACGATATTATATACAAGAATATTCGTTTCTTCATTAATATCGAGCAAAACTTTGACATCATCGGCCAAATCAAAAGCATATTCCCGTAAACGAAACGGATTCACCAAGGTAAAAGAGACCGCTTCATTGTCACTATCTTTTATGGTGGCAAACAGTTCGTCTATTTTATGAAACTCAACCGTTACCGTATCGCTAAAACCATATATGCGACCATCGACTTTATAAACCATAGAAGTGCCCTTTAGTTATTTTTTGTCTATTTTACCCCCAATTTCATTTGAACAATCTTAAGTGATTTCAACCATTTTAAAGACAAACCGCTATTTTACAGCCACCCTTTAGAGAGTTTTTACATCGGCTTCGCTATAATCGCGAAATTATATTAATTCCATTAAAAGTAGATTTTTATGTCAAAACAAACATATGATCCCTCCTCCGTTGAAACGTGCTATTATAAAATATGGGAAGAACGTAACTATTTTGAAATTGACGGCAATCAAAACATACAACAACCTCATAAAACCTTTGCCTTGATGATGCCGCCTCCCAATGTAACCGGACGACTGCATATCGGTCATGCCCTCACCTTTACACTGCAAGACATCATCATCCGCTACAAACGTATGGACGGCTACAAAACACTCTGGCAACCCGGAACCGATCATGCGGGTATCGCCACACAGAATGTTGTTGAGAAGCAGCTGCTTGCCGAAGGAACCAGTAAGGAGCGCATCGGTCGCGATGCTTTTTTACAACGCGTTTGGCAATGGAAAGAAGAGTCTGCCGGTATCATGACCCGACAACTTCGTACAATGGGGGTCTCTCCTGCATGGAAACGGGAGCGTTTTACCATGGACAAAGGGCTGCAAAAAGCAGTAAAAGAGGCTTTTGTCCATCTTTACAACAAACAGCTCATTATTCGTGGTAACTATATGGTCAACTGGTGTACACATGACGGTGCCTTGAGCGATATTGAAGTAGAACATGAAGAGCATCAAGGGAAGTTTTATCATATTCGTTATCCGTTTGCTGACGGCAGCGGACACATTACCGTAGCCACAACACGGCCCGAAACCTATTTTGGCGATACCGCGGTCATGGTTCACCCTGATGATGTTCGCTACCGGCACATCATCGGAAAACAACTCAAACTTCCGCTTATTGAGCGTGAGATAACCATTATTGCCGATACCCATGTCGATATGGAATTCGGTACCGGTCTGGTGAAAGTAACCCCGGCACACGACACTAACGATTATGAGGTCGGAAAACGCCATGATTTGGAGTTTATTACCGTCTTTGATGAGCAAGGTATTTTGAATGAGTTTGCCGGTGAATTTCAAGGACTTGAACGCCTGGAAGCACGCGATATCATTGTAAAACGTCTGGAAGAAGAGGGTTTTATTGAAAAAATCGAAGCACATACTCACCAAGTCGGTCACTGCTACCGCTGCAAAAATATTGTTGAACCTTACATCTCCAAACAGTGGTTTATTCGCAGCGAAATTGCGAAGAAATCTATTGAAAAAACCAATGAAGGGTTCACACGCTTTTTTCCGCCGCACTGGATTAACAGCTATAATGCATGGATGGGGGAGCTGCGTGACTGGTGTATTTCACGTCAACTTTGGTGGGGACACCGTATTCCGGTCTTTTACTGTGATGACTGCCGGCACGAATGGGCCAGTTTGGAGGATGCACCGACGCAATGCCCACACTGTTCAGCGCATAACATCACTCAAGATCCCGACGTGCTCGACACCTGGTTTAGCTCGGCACTGTGGCCATTCTCTACTTTGGGTTGGGGTCACGGCGATACCGAAGCCGACCGCCTGTTTCAAAGCGATGATCTGCATGAGTTCTACCCCAATACGCTACTCATTACCGGTTTTGACATTCTCTTTTTCTGGGTAGCACGCATGATGATGATGGGAGAGACCTTTATGGGAAAACTGCCGTTTGATCATATCTACCTGCATGCATTGGTTCGGGACGAACACGGAGAAAAAATGAGCAAATCCAAAGGCAATGTTATCGATCCGTTGGATATGATTGAAAAATACAGTGCCGATGCCCTGCGCTTTACTCTCGCTGTTCTTGCCGTACAAGGACGTGACATTCGTCTTTCCGAAGAGAAACTCGAACTCAGTCGTAACTTTACCAACAAACTCTTTAATGCCTCACGTTACCTCCAAATGAACGGTGACACCTTTAACGACCTTGCCGACATTGACATTGTCACCCCTTTAGGACGCTATATGCTTAGCCGCCTCGCCACCGCCACCCGAGAGACCCGAAATTTTTTAGATGAGTACCGTTTTAACGATGCCGCTACCGTCCTCTACCGTTACCTGTGGAATGAGTTTTGCGGTTGGGGTATTGAACTCTCTAAAGTCTCCAAAGAGAGTATTTTGGAACTGGGTGCCGTTTTTAAAGAGTCGCTGAAGTTACTCCATCCGTTTATGCCGTTTATTACCGAACATCTCTATCAGGAACTTTCCGGTACCTCACTGCAAAATAGCGACTCGATTATGATCATGCGCTATCCTGATGCTATACAACATGATGCAGAAATCGAACAACAGTTTGATGTTGCCATGGATGCTATTGTCGCCATACGTCGCGCTAAAACATTGGTTGATATGGCCAATCAAAAAATACCTCGTGCATACCTGAAAAGTGATGTTACCATTGATGAAGCAACCATGCTGCCGTTTATCTGTCGTTTGGCAAAAGTGGATGAAGTCAGCATGACAGCATGCAAAATTGATAACGCCGTCAGTGATGTCAGCATGTATGTTGACGTCTTTATTCCCACCGACTCTATTGATTTAAACCCTATTATTGCACGCCTTCACAAACAGAGCGAGAAACTCTCCAAAGAGATTGATAAGCTTAACGGTATGTTACAGAACCGACGTTTTGTCGAAAATGCTCCGCAAGACGTTATTGAGAAGAATCGGCATGATCTTGAAGAGGCACAAAGCAAACAACAAAAAATTCACGATCAGCTCGTCTCTTTGGAACCGTCATAATGTTTGACATTCGCAAATATCGCTCACAAAATATCAAAAATGACATTCTCTCCGGCTTGGTTGTTGCCGTAGCACTGGTTCCCGAGGCCATTGCCTTCTCTTTTATTGCCGGTGTCAGTCCTATTGTCGGGCTCTATACCGCATTTATTTTAGGGCTTATTACTTCACTGTTCGGTGGTAAACCCGGCATGATCAGCGGTGCCACCGGTGCCGTTGCCATTGTTTTTGTCGGACTGGGCATCAAAGCCCATGAAATTCTTTTGGCACAAGGACTCAGCGGTGATGCTATTGCTATTGGCATATTACAGTACATCTTACTTGCTACCGTTTTGGCCGGACTGATTCAGGTTGCCGTAGGGCTGTTAAAACTGGGAAAATTCATTCGTCTGGTACCCCAACCCGCCATGTACGGATTTGTTAACGGGCTGGCTATTGTCATTGCCACGTCACAATTTAAATTTTTTGAGGGGCAAGGCATTACCATGTATCTACTGGTGGGGGTCACCATGCTCATCATGTATCTACTGCCCAAATATACCAAAGCCATTCCCTCCGGACTTGTCGCCATCGTTGCCATCACACTTGTTGCCTATTTTACTGCACTCGATACCATTTTGGTCGGCGGTCTTGCCGACCTCTCAGCATTTAAAGGAGAACTCCCCTCCTTCAATGTTCCACAGTACCTTCTAAGCTGGGATGCTATCATGCTGGTGCTTCCTTATGCTGTTATTGTTGCTCTTGTCGGTCTCATTGAATCCCTGTTGACACTCTCCGTACTTGATGAGATGAGCAATACCCGCGGCAGTGCCAACAAAGAGTGTATTGCCCAAGGCAGCGGCAATATCTGTTGCGGTTTCTTCGGCGGTATGGCCGGATGTGCGATGATCGGTCAATCTATCATTAACTTCACTTCCGGCGGCTTGGGGCGCCTCTCCTCATTTGTCGCAGCAATAGGGCTTATTACACTGGTATCACTCTTTACCGATCTCTTAAATATCATCCCCGTTGCCGTGCTAGTCGGCATTATGTTTATGGTCAGCATTGGTACCTTTGAGTGGAGCAGCTTTTCTCATTTAAAACATATGCCGCGATCCGATGCCTTTGTCATGGTAGTCGTCACCGTCATAACAGTCATTGCCGATTTGGCCATAGCCGTCATCTCCGGTGTTATTATCTCTGCGCTTGTCTTTGCATGGAAGCATGCACGTATCTACGCAACGACTCGTATTGAACAAGACGGCACTAAAGTCTATGAGCTTGAGGGACCGCTCTTTTTCGGTTCGGCCATGACCTTTCCGGATAATTTTGACATTGCCAACGATCCGGAGCATGTAGTTATTGACTTTAAAAAAGCCCGCGTTATGGACTCGTCGGGTGTTGAGGCCATCGATTCACTTACTAAAAAATATGAAGAAGCCAAAAAGAACTTACGCCTGCGCCATCTGAGTCAAGATTGCAAAAATATTTTAAAAAAAGCCGGACCACATTGTGAATATGAAGAGGACGATCCAACCTACAAAGTGGCGTACAACTATTAAAATTTACATGTAGCAGTCTCCCGAGGAGACGTGCGGTATTGGTGGAGTAAAATGAATCACTTCAGTAGCACGAAGTATGGGGTTGATGTTATTGTAAAATAGTTGTGTTACAGTAATGTTAAATAAAGGAGCGCAGATGCAAATTCGTGAAATCACACTCAAAGAACTCGATATCGCCTATGAGCTGGTTAAAGAACTTCGAGAACTCAGCTATGATGCATTTGAAGATCTCATCTATGAAATGCGCCATCGTGACTATAAAATGTTCGGATTGTTTGAAGAGCGCCAATTGCAAACATATGCCGGTGTCGTGGTTCAAACCAACCTCTACCACAAAAAGCATCTTTACATTGACGACCTCATTACCAAAACATCGTCACGCTCTCGCGGCTACGGCAAAGAGATGCTGGAGTATTTAAAAGATTATGCCATCATGTTTCAGTGTCAGTCGTTAGTGCTTTCCTCGGGTTTTGCTCGTGAATCGGCACACTCTTTTTATGAAAAACACGGTTTTGACAAAAAAAGTTTTCTCTTTGTAAAACCTCTTTAATACTCGCTTATTGTTGTAACGCTTCATAAAATACGATACAATCTCACCACCAGTTTAAGGACGTTCCATGTCATCAGTCAAACGCCACAACCATCGGGTTCACCCCTGCACCACCGAACAAAAAAATGCACTGTTAAATGTTTTAATCGCTCAAAACACCATACCCTCCTCCATACTCATTGTTACGGCAAATGATCCACAGCATATTGAGATTACCAACAACAGTGATACGGTTACTGTGATGAGTGATGCCCATCTCGCTGCCGCCACCAATACGACTTGCAGTTTACTCATCAGTTATGATTTACCCCTTGACCCTGCTGCATACATACTACGTCTTGAAAGAGCGTGCGATACTGCACTGATTCTGCTTGATGAAGATGAAAGAGCCCTGCTCTATCCCATTGAAAAGCTTTTGGGACGTACACTGATCCAAGAACATATCAATGGCTTTGAAGCAACCTTTGCCATAAAACCCGCTCCCAAAGTACGCGTCAATAAAAAAATTTCCAATACAAAAGCTCTCGGTAACCCCCGTACTTTTAAAAGCGCCGTCAAAGCAGTCAACCCGAAAGGTAAAAGACGAAAAATCAGTAGTAAACGGTTCAAAGCGGCCAAAGAAGGAGCATAAATAGCATTTAAATCTCTTTCGTGCGTACCTCTTCTTTGAGCGCTTCATCTGCTAATGTACGAATCCAGTCATTAAACTTCAGGCCGTTTTCCTTGCAAAAATCGCCGTAGCGTTGCAACTCCTCGGCACTAAGCATTAACTCTACTTCAATCAAAGGCACCTGCCGTGCTTTGAGTGTTTCAATGGATTCAATCGGTCCGATAGCACTTCCTTGGCAATTAATTTACATGTAAATTTTGAACATATTTTTAAGAAAATTTAGTGTCAACTATGAAAAAGTCTGTGGCGGACAGGGAGGGATTCGAACCCTCGGTACCGTTACCAGTACGCATCCTTAGCAGGGATGTGGTTTCAGCCAGCTCACCCACCTGTCCGTGGTTATAAAAGAGGTTGTAATTTTACTCACATAACATAATAGTGAGCTTAAATGACCCCCTCCTCTTACCATTGCTCTAGAATCTTTTCAACAACTGCGGCAGGATTTTCGGCTTGGTAGATCGGACGGCCGACAACAATAAAATCGACCGCTTCTTGCTGTGCCATAGCTACAGTGGCGACACGCTGCTGATCACCGGCATCTTCGCCAAAAGGCCGAATACCCGGAGTTAAGGTTAAAAAATCGCTCTGTGTCACTTTTTTAATGGATGCGCTCTCAAAAACACTGCAGACCACCCCGTCGAGTCCGCTTTGGTAGGCATCGACAGCAAACTGATCGGCTCTGTTGCCAATACTGCTGCCGTACACCGATTGAAAATCTGCTTCATGAAACGATGTCAGTACGGTAACCGCCAATACCAGAGGACGATCTTCACAGGAAGCCAAACGCTTCATAACGGTTTGCATGGCCTCTTTCCCTGCCGAGGCATGAATATTGAACATATCTACATGTAAATTGACAATAGACTCTGCCGCATCAGCCATCGTATTGGGAATATCATAAAGCTTAAGATCTAAAAAAATTTTAAAATTCGGGTTAATGTTCTGAATGGCATCTATAAACGCCCTGCCGTCACGGATATACGAACGTAGCCCTACTTTCAGCCAAACATCATAGGTTCGCAATGCTCGAACCAGCTTAAGATTCTCTTCTTGGGTCGGAAGATCCAGTGCGACACAAAGCTCCATCATATTCCTTTAATTGTGATGGTGACAGTATAATAAAGAGTTTATTAGAAAGAGGAAAATTTACATGTAAATTTTTACATGTAAATTTTTATGAACATCATGCGTTGACAGCGTTTTGAATTTTTTCGACTACCGAAGGGTCTTCGAGTGTTGAGATATCCTGGGTAATCGCTTCACCTTTGGCGATGGCACGTAAAATACGGCGCATAATTTTACCCGAACGTGTTTTAGGCAGTCCCGGAACAAAAACAATATCGTCACATAACGCAATATTGCCGATCTCTTGTTTAATAATACCGTTAATCTCTTGAGCCAGCTCTGCATTTCTGCCGACTGTATCATCCTTCTTCATAATCACATAAGCAAAAATTCCCTCACCTTTGAGGTCATGCGGTTTGCCGACAACTGCCACTTCGGCAACACCGGGATGCTTGTTAATAGCAGCTTCAACTTCGGCAGTACCCATACGATGTCCTGAGACGTTAATGACATCATCGGTACGCCCCGTAATAGTAATGTAACCGTCTTCATCGTACTCGGCACCGTCACCGGTAAAATAGACCGGCTTACCCTCTTTGTTGACATCACCGAAATAGGATTTGACAAAGCGCTCTTCATCACCCCAGACACCGCGTATCATTGCCGGCCACGGACGCGTAACACACATGTACCCGCCTTCATGAACTTCGACTTTTTTACCCGTCTTGGGGTCTAATATTTCTGCCATAATCCCCGGAAGCGGAAACGTAGCACACCCGGGTTTAATGGGAGTAGCACCCGGAAGCGGTGAGACAATATGGCCACCTGTCTCCGTCTGCCAATAGGTGTCGACAATAGCACATTTAGAGTTTCCTACCGCTTCATAATACCATTTCCATGCCGGCGGATCAATCGGTTCGCCCACGGTTCCAAGTACTTTTAATGAACTTAAATCATATTTTTGCGGCTCATCATTACCCATTTTATGCAATACGCGAATCGCCGTCGGTGCCGTGTAAAACTGGTTGATTCGGTACTCTTGTACCATCTTCCACGGACGACCGGCATCAGGATATGTCGGCACACCTTCAAACATTACGGTCGTTGCACCCATGGCAAGCGGACCGTAAACAATGTACGTATGTCCGGTAATCCAGCCCACATCGGCCGTACACCAGTAGATATCATGCTCTTTGACGTCAAACACCCACTCCATCGTCATCTGCGCCCAAAGAATGTAACCGGCGCTGTTATGCTGCACCCCTTTGGGTTTTCCGGTCGATCCGGAGGTGTAGAGTAAAAATAACGGATCTTCACTCTCCATGACTTCAGGTTCACACGCAATTGATTGCTTCTGAATAAGCTCACTGTAAGCAAAATCACGGCCGTCAACCCAAACGATCTCCTCGCCGTTACGTTCAATGACACAGACTTTTTCAACCGGTGTATCCCCTTCGAGTGCTTTGTCAACAACAGGCTTGAGCATATAAGGTTTGTTTTTTCGGTAGGCACCGTCAGACGTAATCACTACTTTTGCATCCGCATCAATAATTCTGTCACGCAGTGCTTCAGCAGAAAATCCCCCAAAGACAATGGAGTGAATGGCACCCAAGCGGGCACATGCCAACATGGCATACGCTGCTTCGGGAATCATCGGCATATAAATAACAACACGATCACCCTTTGTCACACCGAACTCATTTTTCAGCATATTGGCAAAGCGGTTTACGCTGTTATGAAGCTCCATATATGTAATGGTCTGCTTATCGCCGCGATCGCCCTCAAAAATTATTGCCGCCTTGTTTTTTCGTTGCTCCAAGTGGCGGTCAATACACTGTACCGAAACATTGAGCTTTCCCCCTTCAAACCATTTGACAAAAGGAAAATTGCTCTCATCTAACACCTTGTCGAAAGGTTGCATCCATGTCAATTTCTCTTTGGCAAAGCTTCCCCAAAACCCTTCATAGTCTTCCGTCGCCCACTCTTGCAGTGTCTCATATTCACACATATTTTTAATGCGTGCTGTTGCCGCGAACTCACGATTTGGCTTATATACCGGCTTTTTCATCTCACTCATATTGTTTCCTTTGGCAGATCTGTCGTAACTCGTGCTACTTTATTGTAGCAACGAGAAGATAATACCGTTCTCATATCCCAAGAACTTTTTAAAAATTTGACACGATTGTATCAAAGCGTAAATCAATATTTCCTTGAACAATCCGTACACGCTTTATGCCGCCAAGAAGCTTTAAGTTTCATATCTTAATGCGCAAGAGCTCCTTCGGAACCAATACCCGTTTGTGAACGAATATTTTGTGCTTCAAAAGCAGACTGTTCACGTTTGGCAGCATCACTGTTGTCGGTTACAGAGACAACATAGATAGCTATAAAGGCAACCGTTACCGAAAAAAGTGCCGGATATTTATAGGGAAAAACCGGTTCGGCATATCCTAAAATCTCTACCCAGACAATCGGACCAAGTATGACCAGTATCACGGCCGTTACCAAACCGAGACTGCCACCGACAACCGCCCCGCGGGTTGTCAGTTTTGACCAGTAAATCGAGAGAAACAGAATCGGAAAGTTTGCCGATGCGGCAATGGCAAACGCCAATCCGACCACAAAGGCGATATTTTGTTTTTCAAACATAATGCCCAATACAATCGCCACAATGCCCAGTGCAACCGTAGCAATCTTGGAAACACGCATCTCCGCCATACTCCGGGCATTTCCCTTTTTATACACCGAGGCGTACAGGTCGTGTGAAATTGCCGACGCTCCCGCCAGAGTCAAGCCCGATACTACCGCTAAAATTGTTGCAAATGCAACGGCCGAAATGAATCCCAAAAACAGATCGCCGCCGACGGCGTGACTCAAGTGAATGGCTGCCATATTGCTACCGCCTAAAATAGGTGAACCCCCTTCTGCCGCTTGCTTGGCGACGTCCAAATATTCGGGGTTGGTAAAAACCATCACAATAGCTCCAAAACCGATAATAAACGTCAGTATGTAAAAATAACCGATAAACCCCGTAGCATAGAAGACCGATTTTCGCGCTTCTTTAGCGTCACCGACAGTAAAAAACCGCATGAGAATATGCGGTAACCCTGCCGTACCAAACATGAGTGCCACCGCTAAAGAGATGGCTGAAACAGGGTCACTGACCAAACCGCCGGGACTCATAATGGCCTCGCCTTTAAGATCAACCGCCGCTTGAAACAGCGCATTGAAGCTAAAATCGTAATGCAGCATTACCGCAACCGCCATAAACGTTGCTCCCGAAAGCAGCAAAAAGGCCTTAATAATCTGCACCCAGGTGGTTGCCAGCATCCCCCCGAACGTAACATATAAAATCATCAATACACCTACCAAAATAACGGCAGCTTCGTACTGCAACCCAAACAGCAGTTCAATCAGCTTTCCTGAACCGACCATCTGTGCAATAAGATACAAAATCACCGTGGCAATAGAGCCTGAAGCCGCCAATATCCGTATGGGTGTTTGTTGCAAACGGTACGCCGCTACATCGGTAAACGTGTACTTTCCTAGATTTTTTAACGGTTCGGCAATAAGAAAGAGAATAATCGGCCAGCCTACCAAAAAGCCGATCGAGTAGATAAGTCCGTCGTATCCTTTAAGATAGACCAGACCCGAAATACCTAAAAATGATGCTGCCGACATATAATCACCTGCAATGGCCATACCGTTTTGAAATCCGCTAATACCGCCGCCTGCCGTATAAAAGTCTTTTGCCGTCTTGGTTTTTTTAGCCGCCCAATACGTAATCAACAACGTGCCGCCGACAAAAAGCAAAAACATAATAATAGCTGCCATATTGAGCGGTTGCGGCGTTACATCCCCCGCAACATCACCAACAGCAAAAAGCAGTGTTGAAAATATGAAACCACTCAGTAGCACATACCTCATAACGTCATATCCCGTCGCATGTTCTCTTTGACCTGATGGCTTAAATCATCAAACTCACCGTTGGCGCGTCGCACATAGACACCGGTTAGTGCAAACGCAAACACAATAATGAAAATTCCGACAGGGATTCCCACGGTCGTCACACTTCCTGCACTCAACGGTGTTCCCAATACAGAAGGAACAAACGCAATGGTCACAATAAATACAAAATAAACCAATAACATGGCAACACTCAATCGTACGGCAAAAGCACGTCGTTTACGAACGAGTTCCCGGTAGGAAGGGTCTGCTTTAATCGCCTTAATCATCTCTTGTGTCATGATATGCTCCTAAAAAAGCGTAGTGTACAATAAAAAGAGTTTGGGTTCAAATAGCAACTCTTTCCTCTTTTTAAACAAGTTTTTTACCTATTATGGGGTAATATATTAAAGACAGCACACGAATTTAACACTTAAAGAAATAATAATGTATCAAACGGTCGATACGCAGTATCTCCAAAACATTCCTCTTTTTCACGGCCTCAGTCAAGAAGAATTAGAGCAGTTATGCCCTATTATTAAAGTCAAGTCTTTTGAAAAAGGAGAAATCTTATACTATGAAAAAGACAAACAGTCTGAAATATACTATCTGAAAAGCGGATTGCTTAAAATCTATAAAATTGATCGCTTTGATAATGAAGTTTTCATGTATAACCTCTTTAACGATACACTTATTTCAGAAATCACCGACTTTGAAAAAGTCGGCTGTTTTGCCAATGCCGAATTTGTTGTAGCGAGTGATGTACTGGTCATTGATTTCGAAGGTTTCAAAACAATTTATGAGCACAGCCCCAGACTTATGATGCAACTGCTCAAAGAGTTTGCCAAAAAGAGCAATATGATGCAGTGTATTATTAATAGAGAAATTGTATTCGACGGCACGGCGAAAGTGGCTTTTATGCTCATCAATGACTTGGAACGTTTCAACAGCTTAAAAAAAAGCGAGATTGCCTATATGCTTAATATCCAGCCTGAAACGCTCTCGCGTATTTTAAAAAAGTTAACACGCAACAAGATGATTGGTAGCCGTGACGGCAATATTGACATCAATGACCACGAGGCTCTTCGAGCCATTTTTGAGTAAGGGAAGGGACCATGACTAAGATTACCTCACAAATCAAATTCATTGGCGG
This sequence comes from Helicobacteraceae bacterium, assembly GCA_026988515.1. Taxonomy (GTDB): domain Bacteria; phylum Campylobacterota; class Campylobacteria; order Campylobacterales; family Sulfurimonadaceae; genus QNZR01. The sequence continues at coordinate 19,610 of JALSLA010000054.1, forward strand.
CGTACTCTCGCTGATGATTATCTCCATTGTGCTCATTACCATCTACATTAACCACATGTCGGCACAAGACTCTACGGTCATCAATGTGGCGGGAAAACAGCGTATGCTAACGCAAAAAATCACCAAAGAGGTCTTTTGGCTTCAGCATCACAGCAGCGATGACTATAGCACTTTAGATACCTCAATCGATGAGTTTAAACACTCCCTCAATGACCTGATTCACGGCAATGATGCACGCGGTATTTATGCACCGCCAAAACCGTGCATTGCCGAGCAACTCCATCAAATCGATGCGTTGTGGCAAAACTTTAAAAACTATCTGCAAGAGTTTAAAGCACTCCTGCATGAGACCAAAACACTCAAAGAGGATGTTCCGAAAAAAAGTGAGTATATTCTCAATATTTCCGATAACGTTGTCAAAGCAATGGTTCATGCCCGTTTAGCCGGTAAACTCATTGACGATGCCGGTCGTCAACGTATGCTGACACAAAAAATAGCATTTCATCTTTCCCAGTATCTTATGAACGGTCAATCCGAGCATATTACCAGTTTTTTTCATGCTTTTGCACTGTATCAGTCAACATTGGAGCGTTTTTTACACAATCAAACGCTTATGGGTATCCCTGAACTCAATGCGGTTTTGACAAAAAACAAAACCGTGTGGTATGGCTACTCTGCTTATGTAATTGAGCTCATGGACAAACAGCGCGATCTCAATCAAACATTACTCAAAGTCAAAGATATTAACGTGGTACTTCTTAATGCCATGGACAATGCCGTCGATGCCTACTCCACATACTCCAGCCAACGGCACGAGCAGTTACAGCGTTTTCAATATATTGCCAGTATGATTGCTTTGATCTTTATGCTCTACTCCGCTTATTTGACACGTAATATTGAAGAAAATTTCAGTGACTTTTTAAAGCACTCCAAAGCAATGGCCGTCTCACTCGAAGGAGGCAATACGCACACGAACTATAAAGAAGCCGACACACTGGAAAATGACGAGCTCACCCTGGCTTCAATGCATATGAGTCACTTTGTCGACAAAATCAATACCGTCATTGAACATGCGCAACATGCTATCAATGAGTCGGAAAATGCTGCGCGCGAACTTGAAGCGGTAAGCCAAAACATTGATGGAAAATTAGAAAAACTAAAGCTGGATGAAGCATCAAAAAAAGATATCGATAAAACCATTGATACAAGTGAAGATATTGTCATTCAAACACTCGAAGAGCTCTGTAACACCTCGCGCCTGCTCACGCAGTTACAGCATAATCTTAACAGTGTTGTAGAGAAAACACAGCGTAACAGATAATTAACCTTTAATGCATCTCACGCTGTTTACATGTATTTTACAATACGTTCACGTTCTCCTGCCTCACGACGCATCGCATCATAGCGTTTTTGATACTCCAGCTTCTCTTCGCTGCGAATCGGTGTTCGAATCGATTTATACTCTACGAGTTCACCCTCTTTGTAAACGGCGCTAACTTCGGCATAGACCCAATAAAACCCGGTATCGCTTCGCATGTTTTTAACATATCCTCCCCATTTTTTACCCGCTTGAAGCGTTTGCCACAAATCTTTGAAAACTGCAGAAGGCATGTCGGGATGCCGAATCACATTATGCGGTTTTCCTATTAACTCTTCAGACGTATACCCACTGATGGCTGCAAACGTCTCATTCACATAGGTAATGATTCCTTGCAGATCGGTTCGAGAAATAATCAGTTCATCCTCGGGAACCACGGTCTCAATTAAAAACTCTGATCTGTTATACTCCATATTATTGTCCTTTATCCAACTGTTTGGCAAAAGCTTCCAGATCCATTTTTTGCTTTAAGTCACCATTGTAGATAATATCTTTAGCTTCAACGGTATCATCATTAAGCATTGCCGGTACGGCATCGGAATGATTGATGACGTCAATATTACGGTCGAGTTCATCTTCGGAATATGCCATCTGCATATCGGCGGCAATTACGTGAGGTATGGCTTCAATAACACGCAATTTTTTCAACTCTTCATCAACGCTCTCACCCTCAATGGTAATAATAATGCGCCCTTTGGCATCATGCAGGTGATAATCACACACGTCGCACGCTTTAATATCACGCAAGACTTCTTCTAAAAATTTCGGTGTGGTTTGTACCACGATACTTGAAATATTCATTCGTATTCTCCTATTTTAATGTCCAAAAATTAATGGTTTGACTCTCACTGCTTGCAACAACTCGCCCTTCATCCAAAAATAGAATTTGGGTCAAGGTGGCATTTTGACCAACCAGATTATACCTTTTGGCTTTGGTATGCGTCTTAAAAATGAGAATATCATTCTCTTCATTATAAGCCACGGCTGAGAGCGAGGCACTGGGACTCAAGGCACAACTGTAGAGTAGAAAATGAAAAAGCATATAAGAGGCACTCCCGTCATTTTCGTAAACGACACACCGGCGGTCTTGACCTGCCGTTAAGATGACGCCCTGTTTGTAGTCAAGCTGATACACTTTATCAAGGTTTTGTCCTTCCAGTCTCTTTATTATCGCAGCGGTTTGCGTCTCGACCACGTGCACCACACCGCTCTCATCGGTCGTGGCGTACGTTGTTTTGTCTTCACTGAGCATGAAGTCTGAAAATGACGATGCACTGATCTGTTTGTTATAGACCACCTTGTTTGCAGCCGTATCGAAGAGTATCAGTTCATTACTCAACAGTGCAATGAGCAGATGCGTCTCATCCACGAACATGACTTTACGCATAAACCATTTTCGGTTCACATCAATGACTTTTTTTACGGTTGCATTCTCTTCAATCCATAGATTCCGATACCCTCTGGTTCCTTCGGAAATAAAAACAATCTTTTTATTATGAACATCGAGCGAATAGATTTTTGAAGGTATCGTATCGCCCATAAAATCTTTAATCGGAGGGATTTTAATGCTACGTACCAATGTTTTTGTCAGCAGATTGAAAATCTCTACACTGCCATTACTTGTAGCCGCATACAACAGATTGTTTTGATGCACCATCGCTTGGACATTGCCGCTTGTCTGCAATGAAAAGCTGGGTTTAAGATTCTCTGCTGATAACAATGCAACGGCCATATAACACACAATCAAAACTATTTTCATTGTCTCTCGATTCCCATTTCTACTTGATACGCGTGAATTGCCCGCTCTACTTCATGAAAATGTTCAGGCGTCACATTGGGATCTTTACTCCATTGCACATCAATATCACCGCCGTAATCACTGCCCATCAATTCAATATTCTTCTCAAATTCCGTCATATCGTTACAAAACATTTCACGTCCGTCTACCGTATCGGTAAGACGAATCCACCAACCGCCGATTCCATTGGACTCTATATTCGATTTAATGACTACTTTACTCATATGCGTTCACCTCTACTTTAATAGCATTTGTCGGACATACTCTAACACAAAAACCGCATGATGTGCATTTACTCATATCAATCTCAGGACAGAACAGTCCATCAAAAATTATAGCATCGTCCAAGCAAGGGTCTTTACACGAAAAACACATCACATGATGCCAGCTCATGCATGCTACCACATCAATCTCAAACGTTGCGGCGACAGGCGCTTTAAAATCTACATGTAAAACGCCGTACTCACACGCCAACGCACAGGCATCACAGTAGGTACACCCACTCTCACTAAAGAACAAACAGGGTGTTTTATCTTCCCTTATGACAATTATTTGCTCTTCACAAACAGTGGCACACCGCCCCTCACACCCTGAACACTCGTCTTCAAAAGCCGTATTGTCTCTTACATACGGCGGACGGATACAACGCTCTTGCTTAGGCACCAATGCTGAAGCAAGAGAACCCAAAAGTTCTCTTCTCTTCATACGATTACTTGAGTGTATCTAAGTATTCGGTAAATCGTGAACCGTTCCAGTTTGATTTGACCGCACCGTCCGGATCGGAATATTCCGGTTTAAACGTACTTTCAACCACCGGTGTACCTGTTGACTGCGGCGCATGACACTGCGAACAATTAAAGCGGGCACCGACCAATCTCTTTTTCGTTTTAATGGAAACATGCGCCATTGTTTCACTCGATGTATTCACACCCTTGATAGCATACGATTCCGAGGGTCTAAAATCTGTAAAATGTGATGGTGGAATCGGTGTCGCACCCATATCTTTAGCGACTTCAGGCAGGTGACATCCCGTACACGCATTATTTTTAATGGTAATGGGTAACATCCCTTCGGTACTGTGCGGAATCATCGGCGGTGCATCCTGAAATGCTCTAGGAAATTTTTTAGACTCCCCTGCCGCACTTGTCGTATAGGTTGTTTTATCTGCCGTGGTATCGGCTTCGGTATACAGATTTGTCTTTCGTAATCCTAAAGACTCTTCACTAATGACCTGCTGCGTTACCGACTTTTGAGCTGCCGGAGCAGCACTATTTGCTTCATTACATCCGGCTAAAAGCACAATGGCTGTTAGCAGTCCAATGCTTAGTTGATTTTCAAGTTTCATCTTCTCTCCTATTATATTTTTTCTTCTAACGGTTGTGATGCGGGGGCTTCAAGAAATTTTCGAATGGAAAATTCCAAAGCCTCATCATCACACACTTCGACACAGCGACCACAGTTGGTGCACTCACCTGAGAGTACGGGCATACTCTTCTTGCCGATCATATGAAGCACCTGAGATTCAGGACACACGACCTTACACTTCATACAGAGCGTACAGTGCGCTTCATTATGATGCACACGCACAAAACTGAATCGTCCCACTAACGAATAGACACCGCCGATGGGACAGATGTGACCGCACCAGCCGTTTTTTAACACAAACAGATCAAAAAGAAAGATAACGAGCATGGCCGCCCAACCAAAACCAATACCGAAAATAATACCGCGGTGTACCATGGCTACGGGTGAAATAAACTCAAAAGCCGCCACCCCAAAGGCTGCCGAAATGATGAGACTCAACCCAATAATCCAATAGCGTATATGGCGTGATGCAGGCTGTTTTTTCTGTATTTTATCGAACTCAAACGTGCGTCTTAAGGCGTTGGCGGCATCGGTAATCATATTAACCGGACAGACCCAACTGCAAAATGCACGTCCCCCAATGAGAAGATAAAACAAGGTAATGATAGCCGCACCAATGAGAATATTGCTACTTAACATCGCACCGGCGGCAAACATCTGCAATACGGCATACGGGTCACTCAAAGGAATCACTCCCAAAACGGATGAGGCACTTAAATTTCCCATCAATACCGTCCATCCCCAATAGTTGCCCGCCATATAAAGCAGGAGTAGCCCAATCTGTGTCAATCGTCGCAATATTAGAAAACGGTACGTATTGTATAGTCTATGCATTAGTACAAATCCCCCGTATCATTCAACGAATCCACTGCCGATTTTTTACTGATCTCCGTCGTTGTTGTTCGGCTTGACGCACCTTCAAGGCGTTGCTCATCGTTTTGATCCCAACCTCTAATATAATGCGTACCGGCTCGTCCCATAGCTACCTCACGAGGCAACACAAATATGGCCGCCTTTTCCGTGACACACGCATGTTCACACAAACCGCATCCGGTACAGGCATCAGCATGTACCACCGGCTTTAAAAAAGCATGTTTTCCGGTACGGGCATTTTTTTCGTACTCGACCGTAATGGCAACATCAAGAAGCGGACAGGCCCGATAGCAAGCATCGCATTGAATCCCCCAAAACGCAATGCAGCTTTCGTGATCAATGACAGCAAGCCCCATGTCGGCACTGTTAATATCGAGCTTATCATCACTACTGACACTCTCGACATCCAAAGCTCCGGTAGGGCATACCGGAACACACGGTATATCGGTACACATGTAACACGGTATATCGCGAGGAATAAAATACGGTGTTCCCAACGGCTTTTGATCGCCCGGTTTTGCTAGCATTAACGTATCGTAAGGGCATGCTTCCACACACATACCGCATTTAATACATGTACGAAGAAACGCCTCCTCGTTCAGGGCACCGGGCGGTCGCAACAACAGTTCTGAAGCTTTCACCTCATCAACATACGCGCTCCAAACCAGTCCGCCCATCGCAGCCAGCCCCACGGCTCGTGCTGCATTGAGTAAAAAAGCTCTTCGATCACTAACAGGTTGTTTTCTCATTTGTCTTTCTTTTTCAGGAAGCCTATTGCTCAAGACAATATTCTCCTTTTCTTTTATGCTTTATAAATTTTAACGGCACATTTTTTAAAGTCTGTCTGTTTTGACTGCGGACAGGTTGCATCCAAACATACTTTGTTGATAAATACCTTCTCATCAAACCACGGTACAAAGACCAAACCGCGGCTCGGTCGATTTCGCCCGCGTGTCTCAACCCGTGCTTTTACTTTGCCGCGACGTGATTCAACCCAGCACAAACCGCCTTGCTTCAAGCCTTTTTCTTTGGCATCTTGCGGATGCATGTAGCACAATGCTTCCGGAACCGCGCGATAGAGTTCAGGCACACGCATGGTCATAGTTCCGGAGTGCCAGTGTTCTAGCACACGACCGGTACTCAACCATAACGGGTACTCTTTATCTGGCATTTCCGGTGGATCCATGTACGGACGTGCAAAGATTTTCGCTTTATTTTTAAGCGATTTTTTTGTTTTGTCTTTCACGCCGTTCAGGTCACCCTGCATCAACGCTTTGGCAAGTTTACCGTAGAAAGCATGGGTCGTACCGGTTTTTTCTCTGGCCGCATATGGATCATATTTCACATTAAAACGCCATTGGGTCTCTTTACCGTCAACAACCGGCCACTTGAGTCCACGAACTTTATGGTAGGTGTCGAAATCAGCCAAGTCATGTCCGTGTCCACGGCCAAAATCTGCATACTCTTCAAACAGATATTTGTGAATGAAGAACCCGTAACCTTTAAAAACTTTACCGTCAGAACCGACCACATTACGGCTATCACCCAAACACTCCGAGTTGTCAAAACCTGCTTGAATCGGATCTTCAGGGTCCAGTTTATACGATCGTGCTCTGTCATTGGCAAACAAAATCTCATACATCGTCGTATTTTCATTGTATCCCATAGCTTTGGCTTTGGCAATCACATCAGGAAGTTTTTTACCGCCGCGTAGTGGTTGCTCACCCCATACATCTTTTACCGTAAAACGTTTGGAAAGCTCAACCCACTGCCACGTATCAGACATAGCATCACCGACAGGAAGCACCTGCTGTCTCCAGTGCTGCGTACGACGTTCTGCATTACCGTATGCTCCCCATTTCTCATAGATCATTGCTGATGGCAAGATAAGGTCAGATACTTTTGCAGAGATACCCGGATAGCCATCAGAAGTAACAATGAAGTTATCCATCTCACGTGCCGCTTTAATCCAGTGACTGGCACTTGCCGTATCTTGGTAAGGATTACAAACATTAACCCATGCAAACTTCACAACACCGTCTTCAATATCACGATGAATTTTCATGATGTGCTGATTACCAACCGGATTGAGCGTTCCCTCAGGGATTTTCCAAGAGTGCTCTACAATTTTACGGTGTGCCGGATTTTTAACCATCATATCCGCAGGCAAACGGTGACAGAAGGTTCCGACTTCACGTGCCGTACCGCACGCTGAAGGTTGACCGGTCAACGAAAATGCGCCCGAACCCGGTAACGCTTGTTTATTCAACAAGAAATGGACATTGTAAGCGAGTGTGTTCACCCAGGTACCGCGTGTATGTTGGTTCATACCCATAGTCCAAAACGAGACTACTTTGCGCCCTTTTTCAATATAAAGATCGGCTAACTCTTTTAGCTTCTTCTTAAACTCTTTAATATCTTCATCCGGATTGCCTTTGGAAATTTCGGCAACATAATCTAAAGTATACGGTTTGAGAAATTTTTTGTACTCTTCAAATGAAATTTCCCAGTGTGCCAATCCTGCCGGATTGTTCACCATGACATCACCCTCTTTGTACCCGTACGGTGCAAGAGCCGGTGCCTCTTTGGCAGAAACTACTTTTTTCATCTCTTTTGCCATAATCTCCATCTCTTTGGCGGAATATTTTCCATCTTTAAGAGACTTTTCACCTTCGCGACGCATACCATAACCCATATTGACCGGACTTGCAGCAAACACAATGTGTTTCTTGACAAAATCCCAATCAATTGCATCAGGATGATTGTAAACAATTTCATGCGCTATATAGTTCCACAGTGCCAGATCGGTATTGGGTGAAAAAATAATCTCCGTATCGGCTAAATCCGATGTTCGGTGACGATAGGTCGACATATTGATCACTTTAACACGCTCCGGATCGGAAAGTTTACGATCGGTAACACGTGACCAGAGAATGGGGTGCATTTCTGCCATATTTGAACCCCAACTAACAATAGTATCGGTTAACTCAATATCATCATAACAACCGGAAGGCTCATCAATACCAAAGGTCTGGTAGAACCCTACAACCGCTGAAGCCATGCAGTGACGGGCATTGGGGTCAATCGCATTCGAACGAAAACCGCCCTTCATCATCTTTTGAGCAGCATACCCTTCCATTACGGTATATTGTCCCGAAGCAAAGACAGCAACCCCCTCGGGTCCGCTGGCTTTAAGCGCTTTTTTAATGTGCGTTTCCATCTCGTCAAAAGCACGTTGCCACGATACCGGACGGAACTTTCCTTTCTTGTCGAAATTTCCTTTCTCATCCATGCGCAACAGCGGTGTTGTCAGACGATCGGCACCGTACATAATCTTGGCATTGAAATACCCTTTAATACAGTTTAGACCACGATTGACCGGAGCTGCCGGATCCCCTTTGACAGCCACGATTTTTCCCCCTTTGGTTGCGAGCATAATCCCGCATCCCGTACCGCAGAAGCGGCATGCAGCTTTGTCCCATCTCCAATCGCTTTGTGCTGCGTTGGATTTGGCCTCTAAATCACTCGGAACAGCCATGCCGATGGCTGCCGCAGCTGATGCTGCCGCCGAACTCTTTAGAAAATCTCTACGTGAAATTGACATCTTTGACATCTTCTCTCCTTTTTTTTCGAGTCGAAAAGATTATAACTTTTATAAGAAAGCATACTCTTGACCTTAGTCAATTTTTTAAAGTTTAGATTAAGGATATATTTTGTCTTATTTTAAGTATAATTACATATTAAATTTTTGAAAAAGGCAGACCATGTTCAAAAAAGAAACAATGAAAACGTATGACTACACACCCGAAGAGATTGCTGCATTTGCGTGGGCAAAAATGACAACTTCCAAGGGCGTCATGTGGCTAAAACTCTACGGCGATGAAACCCCCAATACCGTAGCCAACTTTGCAACCTTGGCCAATGACGGTTTTTACAACAATTTAGCATTTCATCGTGTGATTCCCGGTTTTATGGCACAAGGCGGTTGTCCGCACGGTACCGGTACCGGCGGACCGGGCTGGGCCATTCCGTGTGAAACGGCTCTCAATAAACACAAGCACGTCAAAGGCACACTCTCTATGGCACATGCCGGTCCCAATACCGGCGGTTCCCAGTTTTTTATCTGTTTTGTACCGTGTCCGCATCTTGACGGTGTCCATACGGTCTTTGGCGGTATTGAAGCAGACGATGCCGACTCTATGGCAGTGCTTGATAGTATTGAAGGCAATGACAGCATTGAATCCGTAGAAATTCTGGCAGAACGTACCTGAATCAACCATGCTTGTCCATATCTGCTGCAGTGTCGATTCCCACTTTTTTTTAGAAAAACTGCAAGCAGACTACCCTCAAGAGAAGCTTGTCGGCTTCTTTTACGACCCCAACATCCACCCCTACTCCGAATATCGTCTGCGCTATCTTGATGTAGAACGAAGTTGTAAAAAACTCGGTATTGAGCTGATTGAAGGCGCGTATGACTATGAGAACTGGCTCAAAGCGGTAGAGGGCTTAGAGCGTGAACCTGAAAAAGGCAGACGCTGTGAGGTCTGCTTCGATCGTCGTTTTGAAGTAAGCGCCCACAAAGCATTGGAACTGGGGGAACGTACCATGACGACAACCCTGCTGGTAAGTCCGTTAAAATCCCAAGAGCAGCTTAAAGCTAGCGGTGATGCTTTTTACAAAAAATACGGTGTTGCGTTTATTGCCGTAGATTACCGATCCGGCAACGGAACGCAGATTCAATCCCGTGTCAGCAAAGAAGAGCGGCTCTATCGTCAAGATTATTGCGGATGCATCTTCGGACTCACCATGCAGCGGGAACAACAAAAGCGCCTTATGGACGAACTGTTCTCACCGTTATCTGCCGATATCGTTCTGCCCGCCTCCATAGAAGAGCGTCTGCAGATCTATACACGGCGCCGACAGCTTGAAGAGGAAGGCATTGCCTACGAAATTATTAAAGAGAAGTTTCTCAACTATCGCCAATTTACATGTAAATTAACTCTGGGACAATCAAACGTTGTTGCGGCTTATGCACTCTGTTACTCTACACTGCCTCGAAAAAACGTTCAAGGACGTATTGAGCGTTCGGTAGCATCGGTCTATTTTCTCAACCGTGAGGAGGTTCGCTTTGTTACACTAAAGACCTTCAATGCACTGGCAGACAGCACGTACGAAAATGTTCAAGAACTTATTTACCGGCCTCTGAGCTTTGACGATGAACTCAATGTGCGAAATCGTATTGTCGGCAATCCGTTCGACCTCTCTTGTATTATTGTTGTCGATACCATTCCGCATGAGAAAATCAGACTCGAATTACATGCTACCGTTTATGAAGATACAAGAGAACGTCTTTACCGTCTGCCGTAGTCTCAAAACTTTGACTTGGCTTGCGCTTCTAAAGACTCTTTGATGCACATGCTATTTACCGATGTTGCCGTTTTTTCTATCACTTCCTCACAACGCCTAACCTACTATTAACCTACTTTTAGGTAAAATACCCCAATTTTAGTTTGCAAAGGCAGAATCACACATTATGATAATGAATGTAGAAGAGATTCAAAAAATTATTCCTCACCGCTATCCGTTCCTGCTGCTTGACCGTGTCACCAAAGTAGTAGAAAACGAGCTTCTGGTCGGCTACAAAAACGTCACCATCGGTGACCAGATTTTTCAAGGACATTTCCCCGGACACCCCATCTACCCCGGTGTGATGATTTTAGAAGGTATGGCTCAAGCCGGCGGTATTTTGGCATTTAAAAGCATGACCGACCTGAGTGAAGACGAAGTGGCCAACAAAGTGGTCTATTTTATGAGCATCGATAAAGCCAAATTCCGTAACCCCGTGACACCCGGAGATCGCTTGGAGTACCGTATTAACGTCATAAAACATCGTGGAAATATCTGGGTTTTAAAAGGGGAAGCCTATGTCGATGACACCCTTGTCTCCGAAGCCGAACTCAAAGCCATGATTGTCGATAAATAATTATGGCGTCTCATATATCTCAACACGCCATCATTGAAGCGGGTGCACGCATCGGCGATAATGTCACGATAGCCCCGTTTTGCTTCATCTCCAAAGAGAGTGTTATCGGCGAAGGAACCACCATTGCCCAAAATACATGTATTTACGGCAAAACAACCATAGGACGCAACAATACCATCTTTTCACATGCCGTTTTGGGATCCATTCCCCAAGATTTAAAATATGACGGAGAAGATGTCGAACTTATTATTGGCGACCATAACACCATTCGGGAATTTACCCTCTTCAACCCCGGTACCAAAGGCGGCGGCGGAAAAACCATTATCGGATCACACAATCTTTTTATGGGCTACGTCCATCTGGGTCATGACGTTATTATTGGCAATCACTGCATTTTAGCCAATGCCGCCACCCTTGCCGGTCATGTTGAAATGGGTGACTTCGCCGTTATCGGCGGCATGACGCCGGTCCACCAATTTGTCCATATCGGCGACTATGCCATGATCGGCGGTGCCTCGGCTCTGGCACAGGACATTCCGCCCTACTGTATGGCTGAAGGCAATCGCGCCTCGCTGCGCGGACTCAATCTAACCGGTTTACGCCGCGGGCTGGAACGTTCCGATATTGATGCACTTAAACATGCCTACAGAGAACTCTTTGAGTCGGGAAAGCCGCTTAAAGAACGTGCTTTGGAACTTGTAGAGTCAACAGAGAATTTACATGTAAAAAACCTCTGTAACTTTGTGCTTAAAACCAAACGCGGTATTCCGTATGAAAGGAAAAATCTATGATGCACCGACACTGTAGCTTCTGTGAAGCCAAAGAGAGTGACGACAATCCGCTTATTGCCGGTAACGGCGTTTATATCTGCAAAAACTGTGTCTTCTCAGCTTACAAAATTATGTTCGGCGATGAGGTTCAAGCTCCTGAAGATACCGCCAAAGTCGAAGCGGTAACTGAGCTGTTAACCCCTAAAGAGCTCAATGAGTTTTTAGGGCAGTACGTTATTGGGCAGGAGAAAGCTCGCAAACTGCTCTCAGTTGCAGTCTACAACCACTACAAACGTATTTTCAAAGCGGATCAAATCGAAGATGACGACACCGAAATTGCCAAGTCCAATGTGTTGCTTATTGGGCCAACGGGAAGCGGTAAAACCTTAATGGCACAGACTATTGCACGCGTACTCAATGTTCCTATTGCCATAGCCGATGCCACAAGCTTGACCGAAGCCGGTTATGTCGGTGAGGATGTCGAAAATATTTTAACCAAGCTGCTTCAAGCAGCCGACGGCGATGTCGAACGCGCACAGCAGGGTATTCTTTTTATTGACGAAATCGACAAAATCTCACGCATGAGCGAAAACCGATCTATTACACGCGATGTTTCCGGCGAAGGAGTGCAGCAGGCACTGCTTAAAATCATTGAAGGTGCCGTAGTAAACATTCCGCCTAAAGGCGGGCGCAAACACCCCAATCAAGATTTTATTCAGATCGACACAACGGGCATTCTCTTTATCTGCGGCGGTGCTTTTGACGGTCTCAAAGAGATTGTTCAAAAAAAACAGGGCAACAACGTTTTAGGTTTCGGTCACGACAAAAAAACCAAAAGCGAGCAAGAGGCTACCTACGATATGGTCGAACCCGATGACTTGGTACACTACGGTGTTATTCCTGAACTTATCGGACGGCTTCCCATTATCGCCTCACTCAGTGAAATTAGCGAAGAAGATATGGTACGTATTTTAAAAGAACCCAAAAACTCCCTCGTTAAACAGTACACCAAACTTTTTGCAATTGACAATGTCGCCCTCTCTTTTGAAGATGAAGCACTCAAAGCCATTGCATCCAAGTCTATTGAACGTAAAACCGGTGCACGGGGGCTGCGCTCTATTTTAGAGGAGATTATGATTGACATTATGTATGAACTGCCGGAATTTAGCGGCTATGAAGTCGTTATTACCAAAGAGGTGGTCACCGAAGGTGATAAACCGCTTTTTATCAAAAACAGTAAACAAAAAACAGCGTAGGGAAATCGATGATACTAAATAAACTCATTGGGATGTTTTCTAATGATCTCTCCATTGACTTAGGAACGGCCAATACGCTCGTTATTGCCAAAGGACAGGGTATTGTCATTAACGAGCCTTCGGTCGTAGCCGTGAAAACTGAAAAGTACGGTGTGCAAAAAGTATTGGCTGTCGGGCGTGAAGCTAAAGAGATGGTCGGGAAAACTCCCGGGAACATTAAAGCCATTCGCCCTATGAAAGACGGCGTTATTGCTGACTTTGACATGACCGAACAGATGATTCGTAAGTTTATTGAAAAAGCCCATGGACGCAGCTCATTTATTAGTCCGCGTATTATTATCTGTGTTCCGTACGGTTTGACACAGGTCGAACGCAAAGCCGTACGCGAAGCCGCCATCAGTGCCGGTGCGCGAGAAGTCTTTCTCATTGAAGAGCCCATGGCAGCCGCTATTGGCGCTGGCGTCAATATTCGCGAGCCTCAAGGCAATCTGGTGCTGGATATCGGCGGCGGCACAACAGAGATTGGCGTGGTCTCACTTGGTGGTCTGGTACTTTCAAAATCCATTCGTATTGCCGGAGACAGTCTGGACAAAGCGATTGTCGATTTTGTTAAACGAAAATACAATCTTCTCATCGGTGATCGCAGTGCCGAAGAGATCAAAATTGAAATTGCCACAGCACTCCCGCTCGATAAAGAGCTTAAAAAAACGGTTACGGGGCGTGATCAGATTGAAGGTTTACTAAGCTCCATAGAACTCACTTCAGACGATGCCAGAGAGGCTATAAAAGAGCCTTTAAAAGAGATTGGTGAAGCCCTCAAAGAAGTCTTGGAGAAAATGCCGCCGGATCTCGCAGGCGATATTGTCAATAACGGTATTATTCTAACCGGAGGCGGTGCGCTCATTCGCGGATTGGACAAATACCTCTCTGACTTGATCAAAATCCCCGTATATGTTGCTGAAGAACCCCTTTTGGCCGTAGCACTTGGAACAGGAAAAGCTCTTGAAGAGATAGACCTTCTTCAAGAACTTTTTGAAGATGAATAGAAAGCTTCTTGGCTTCTTACTTATTTTCGCCCTACTGGTTGCTTTTGCACTTAACAACAGCACCCTTATTCAAAACTCCGTTATCGGTCCGCTAAACAGCATTAAGCAGTTTTACCACACCTCTTTTACACAGATTCGTGATGCTGTCAACCAACATTTCAATCAAAAAGAATATTTACTTTACCTCCAAAAGAAGCTTGAAATATACGAAAAAAACCATCTGATTTCACATCAGATTGCCAGTGAACTCAATCGACTGTATGAAGAGAACAATGCCACGTTTGCATCCCATCCCGACGTGGCACTGGTACAAGGGCTCTCTTATGTTACCTTAGGTGATATGAATAAAATCTGGCTCCATATGGATGATTTCAACCGTTCAAAAATCTACGGCTTGGTACATAAAGAACGTGTTGCCGGCATCGTCATTGCCAAAAACAATCAGCCTATGGCGCTGTTAAACAATGACCCGAAATGCTCCTATGCCGTCTCTATCGGTGAGAAAAAAGCTCCCGGTATTATTCACGGACGCAATCAAAAAGAGATGCTGGTTGAATTTATCCCTTCATGGATGCCCGTTTCCGTCGGTGACGAGGTTGTCACCTCCGGTTTGGACAACCTTTTTTTTAGCAATGTTCTCGTTGGTGTCGTCACGCAAGTCAGTCAATCGCAAGGCTATCAAAATGCTGTGGTTCTGCCCTACTACCAAGAGAGCGACATCGGGTTTTTTCATGTCATTACTCAAGTGCGATAACAGATCATAAAGCGCTTTTAAGTGCTTTTTACCTATAATATTCAAATTTTATGAAGTAAGGGTGAGTATGCCAAAACGTGACGATATCAAAACGATATTACTCATAGGTTCCGGACCGATTGTTATCGGCCAAGCTTGTGAATTTGACTATTCGGGAACTCAAGCCGTTAAAACGCTTAAAACCTTAGGCTATCGGGTTGTCCTTATTAACTCCAATCCTGCCACCATTATGACCGATCCGGAATTTGCCGACAGAACGTATATTGAACCCATCAAAGAAGAGATTATTGCGCAAATCATCGAAAAAGAGAATGTTGATGCCATTCTTCCGACTATGGGAGGTCAAACAGCACTCAATGTTGCTATGAGCATGCATGAAAAAGGGATGCTTGAAGGCGTAGAGTTCTTAGGCGCAAATCCTGAAGCCATCAAAAAGGGAGAAGACCGTCAAGCTTTTAAAGAAGCCATGATGAAGTTAGGTATGGATCTGCCGCACTCTTGCTATGCCTACAATATGGACGAAGCACTCAGTGCTGCCGAAGAGATCGGTTTTCCCCTGATTATTCGAGCCTCTTATACACTCGCCGGCGGCGGTAGCGGTGTTGCCTACAATATTGATGAATTCAAACAGTTGGCACAACGCGGACTTGATGAGAGCCCCGTCACGGAAATTCTTATTGAAGAGTCGCTTCTTGGATGGAAAGAGTACGAAATGGAAGTTATTCGCGACCGTGCCGATAACTGCATCATTGTCTGCTCTATTGAGAACTTTGACCCTATGGGTGTACATACGGGGGACTCCATTACCGTAGCACCGGCACTCACACTGACCGATAAAGAGTACCAACGCATGCGTGACGCCTCTTTTGAAATTTTACGTGAAATCGGTGTCGATACCGGAGGTTCCAATGTACAATTTTCTGTAAATCCTCGGACGGGACGCATGATTGTCATCGAGATGAACCCTCGGGTCTCTCGCTCTTCGGCACTGGCTTCTAAAGCAACCGGCTACCCTATAGCCAAAGTTGCCACGCTGTTAGCCGTTGGGTTTACATTGGATGAAATTACCAACGACATTACCGGAACGGCAGCGAGTTTTGAGCCGGTAATTGACTATATTGTTACGAAATTGCCGCGTTTTACCTTTGAAAAATTTCCCGAAGCTGAAAGTACACTCTCGACAAGCATGAAATCTGTCGGTGAGGTGATGGCAATCGGACGTACCTTCAAAGAGTCCATGCAAAAAGCACTCTGCTCTTTAGAGACGGACTTATGCGGATTCAACCCTGTTGATGGCGATCTGGAATTCATCAAACATGAGATTCGCCGCTCCAATGCCGAACGCATGCTCTATGTTGCCGAAGGCTTTCGGCGGGGTCTAAGCGTCGAAGAGATCTTTGACTTATGTGCTATTGACCCGTGGTTTCTCTACCAAATTGAAGAGCTTGTCGCCCTTGAAGAGCATATTGATATTGATGTACTTAACAACGAAACGGCATTACGTCACATTAAAGTTGACGGCTTTTCCGACAAAAACATTGCCCGTCTCATTCGTAAAAACTCAAATGTTGACCTCAGTGAAAACGATGTCTATAATGCTCGCAAGCGTTTAGGTATTGCGCTGGAATACTATGAAGTTGATACCTGTGCCGCCGAGTTTGAAGCACTGACACCTTACCTCTACTCGAGTACCAATATCACCAAACTTCCTTTGCAACAGCGTCGGGTTAGCGCGACCAAAAAAGTTCTTATTCTTGGCGGAGGTCCCAACCGTATCGGTCAGGGCATTGAGTTTGACTACTGCTGTGTCCATGCTGCTTTTGCGCTCAAAGATATGGGGATTGAGACTATTATGTACAACTGTAATCCCGAAACCGTCTCCACAGATTACGATACTTCCGATGTACTCTACTTTGAACCTATTGACTTTGAACATGTTCGTGAAGTGATTGACCATGAACAGCCCGATGGCATCATTGTTCATTTCGGCGGGCAAACACCACTCAAACTGGCCAATGCACTCACTGCCATCGGTGCCAATATTTCAGGAACTTCGGCAAAAGTTATTGATTTGGCGGAAGATCGAGAAAAATTTTCTGCTTTTGTTGAAGCCCATCAACTCAAACAGCCCCAAAACGGTCTTGCAACCACTAAAGAGCAGGCCGTTACTGTTGCCGCTGCCTTGGGTTATCCGGTCTTGGTGCGTCCCTCTTTTGTTTTAGGCGGTCGTGCCATGCGCATTGTCTATAACGAAAATGAACTCAATAGTTACATGGATGAAGCCGTCTCCGTCAGTAATGATGCACCGGTACTTGTCGATAAGTTTTTGGATCAGGCCATAGAACTTGATGTTGATGCCATTTCTGACGGTACTAACGTCTATATCGGATCGGTGATGCAGCATATTGAAGAGGCAGGTATTCACTCTGGCGACAGCGCCTGTTCACTGCCTCCGGTCAATCTTTCCGATGCCCTTATTAACGAAGTTGAGCAGCAGAGTAAAAAAATTGCTCTTGGTTTAGGCGTAGTGGGTTTAATGAATGTCCAATATGCCATTTTTCAAGACGAGATCTATCTCATTGAAGTCAACCCGCGAGCCTCGCGAACCGTTCCCTTTGTTTCCAAAGCCACCGGCATACCTCTGGCTAAAGTTGCAACTCGCGTCATGATGGGGGAATCCATTGAAGATGCTCTTGCTTTTTATGATCACTACCGTGTCGTTACAACGAGCAATGGCGTTTTAAAGCCGCGTCTTAAAGAGCACATTGCCATTAAAGAGGCCGTTTTCCCGTTTAACAAGCTTTACGGTGCCGACCTTGTACTCTCACCCGAAATGAAGTCTACCGGTGAGGTGATGGGTATTAGCTCCAATTTTGGTGTGAGTTTTGCCAAGTCTCAGATGGCAGCAGGCAATATTATTCCTACAAGCGGCACCTGCTTTTTATCGTTTATTGACATGGATAAAATCCATGCTCCGGAGATTGCGCGCGGTCTTCACGACAACGGCTTTACACTGGTTGCAACCGGCGGCACACAACAAGTGATTGAAGCGGCCGGTATTCCCTGTGAACGTGTCCTTAAAATTTCTGAAGGTCGTCCCAATATTGAAGATGTTATGAAGAATGGTGAGATCCATATGGCCATCAATACTTCCGACAATAATACTTCAAAAAAAGATGCTGTAGTGATTCGTCAAATTGTTTTGAGTCGCAAAATCCCGTACTTTACAACGCTCTCGGCAGCACGGGCAACCATTGCCGCACTCTCACATATCGGTAATGACTCTTGGAACCGTCCGCAGGCATTGCAAGATTATTTAAACTAAAATGAAAGATCTCGTGCTCCTCGCACAAACCGACACAACTGTCGGTTTTTTGTCTCAGGATGCCTCCAGACTGCATGCTATTAAGCAACGGCAATCTGACAAACCCTTTCTAAAAGTCTATGCATCACTTGCGGCATTTAAAACAGATCATGCACATATTCCTGCACGTTACAAATCCATGCTGCGACGTGCTAAAAAAAGTACGTTCATCTCTAAAAATCAGGCCTTTCGTATTGTCCGCGACAAGGCACACAATCAGTTGCTGAAACGTTTTAGCTTTATGTACTCAACGTCAGCCAATCAAAGCGGTCACCGCTATCATAAAGAGTTTTGTAGCCGCAATAGTGATATAATAGTCCAAGACGACAGAGGCCTCTTTGAGGGAGAACCCTCACGCATTATCAAATTGGGCAAGCAAAAAAAAAGGAGAATACGATGAGCACGCTAGTTTTAGCACTCCTCTCAGGACTGTTTTTCACCTTTATTTTGGACTTTTTTCTTTTCTTAAGTTTTAAGCTGCATTACATCGACACCTATGAAATCGATCTCTACTATAATATTCTCTTTGCCGACAATCAAAACATTGTACTGTACCTTCTTATGACTCTGATTTTAGGTTATTTTACTGTCTATTTTAAAAATATGAAAATTACAGCAGTGATTTTAGGCACACTTTTTTGCAGCGTCATTGCCCTCAACATCATCCCCTCTTTGGGCGAATACGTCGCTAAAATGGTACTGATGAAACCCAACCAACGCCTCTTTGACGGTCGCCATATTTACCATGGTGATATATACTACGAAGGTAGAAACAAAATTTACATGTATGACAATGACCTTCAGCGCATCATTACTCTTGACAAAAAGGATATAAAATCGTGAAATCTATTTCGACTATCGGCTCCAACATACTCCTAGGCTCCGTCGGCATTACGGTTATGAGTGTCTTAAGCGGTTGTGAAGCACCCCAAGAAGAGGCACAAAACAAATTTTTGGTAATTGAACAGCAACCCAATGGAAAATATGTTGTCATTGAAGAGCTTCCTACCGAAGGGGCAAGCCGAGCGATCATTCGTGAACGGGATGAAAACGGTAACATCACCGAACGTTTTATGAACGAAGCCGAGATGCAAGCCCTTGCACAACAGGAATATGAAAAAATGCAACAGGGAAACTCTGAGCTCAATGCAGCTCCTTCAGGCGCTGATGCCGGCATGGGGCTTGCCGGAACCATTTTAGCCGTGGCTGCAGGATCGCTTTTGGGAAACATGATCGGTAATGCGCTCATGAATAACAAAAACTTTAAACAACATTCCAATCGTGTGAACAAATCGGCTTACAGCCGCTCAGCTGCCGGCGGTAAATCCACAGCTAAAAGCAGTGGCAAGAAAAGCTTTTTCGGTGGCTCCCGAACAGGTGCATCTAAATCACGAGGGGGCTTCTTTGGCGGTTAAACTCAAAGAGGTGAACCCTCTTAATGATGCATCACTTAATGAACTCGGTTTTACATGGCATACCGACAGCGACGGCAGTAAATATGTTGCCGATGCACTCGTCTGCGTCAGCGATGCTGAAGCCGAAGCGTACTATAAAGCTGCCAATGACATTTATGATATGTACGTTGAGGCTGCCGAATATGTCATAGAAAATGATCTTTTTTTTGATTTGGGCATTCCTTTTAACCTCATTGAAAGTATTAAAAAAAGTTGGGAAAATGATGTTCACTGGCATATTTACGGACGCTTTGATCTTGCCGGCGGCATTGACGGACAAGCTATCAAGCTCATAGAGTTCAATGCCGATACCCCGACGGGACTTTATGAAAGTGCCGTCCTGCAATGGGCATTATTGAAGCACAATAATATGGACGAGGCGCGCCAGTTCAACACCATTTACGAAGCAATTCAACAAAACTTTAAACGTCTCATTACCCTCTTTGACGATACGGAACTCTTTGAGGAACGTTACGACGGCTGGAAAATTCTCTTCTCATCGGTTGAAGGTAACGATGAGGAAGAGATGACCACCAAGTTGCTACGACAAATTGCAACCGATGCCGGCTTTAACACGGCTTTTGAATTTCTACACAACGTTCATTTTAATGATGAAGGTATCTTTGATGCACAAGAACATCCATACGAATACTGGTTTAAGCTCTACCCATGGGAAGATATTGGAACAGATGAGCCTGAATTGGCTGTCACATTAACCTCGATTATGAATAACCAAAAAGCCATTATTTTAAATCCGGCGTATACCTTACTCTTTCAATCGAAAGGCATGATGGCCATATTATCACAACTTTTTCCCGACTCGCCGTATCTGCTTACAACATCCTTTGAACCGCTAGAGGGAGTCAAACACGTTGAAAAACGGGTCTTTGGACGGGAGGGGGCCAATACGAAAATTATTGAAGCTGACGGCACAATCAGCTATGCCTCCGAAGGTCCTTATGAAAATTACAAAGCGGTCTATCAGGAGTATGTTCCCTTTGCCACAGACACCCAAGGGAATAACTACCAAGCCGGCGTTTTCTTTGCTTATGAAGCCTGTGGTCTCGGTTTTCGCCGCGGAGGTCAGGTGCTTGACAATATGAGCAAGTTTGTCGGTCATGTTCTGACATGATGCTGCAAGGAGATACTATGAAATACACCATATCATTAGCGCTGATACTGCTACTGTTTAGCGCTTGTGAGCCCATTGAAGAAGAGAGCGACATAACAGTAGATACCGCCTATACGCCCAATGCGGTCAATACATGTAATTTAAGTGAAGAGACAACGTTAGGCTGTTTTGGATCCGGTTTGGAATTTGGCGACAATGAAAAACTGGATGAAGGTTATTGGAGCCTCTATGCCAAACGTGATACTAACCTTGTGTACTACAATACCTACCTCTTCAGCTACCAGTTTTCCGGAAACGGCTATGCCCAAACACTTAATAAACCGCAAAACTATTACGTGTTATCTTGGGGAATTGATCGTGACGGCAGTAAAATCACTACCGATCTTGAAGGTACGATTACCTATGTTGGTATTTTTGACAGCGATCCGTCATGCTACAAAGTCAAACTCAGCACTTTTGGCAACGAAGAGCTTAAAATGTGTCACGACAAAAGAGTTGACGGTCTTAAAAACAGTTTGGGGTACTATGCTAAAGAGATTACATTCGGTAACTATACTTACGGCGACTATAGCGTTGTCGGTACATGGAAGGTCACAAACTATGATGATGGCAGTACGGTTGCAACACATATGCTAGATGCCAACGGCAGTGTTAAAGAGGGAGGAATCTGGGGCGTTAGCGAAGACGGAAAAGTGTTACATGTCAATGAAGCATCCTATCTGGTCAATCAGTACCTTGACAACAACTGTCTCATCTGTTTCAATACGAACGGCAGTCGAACAACACCGCTAAAACTTTGTAAAGTGGCGCCCTAAATCGGCACCCTTGACACAGCATATAAAAAAGTTGTAAAATACTCTCTATAAATTCATTCTTTCAGATGGGTCTACAACTATTTCTGCAATGCATACTTTCACATATTAAGGTAATTACAATATGAGCGAACCCAAACGCAACCATAAAAACTCTAAATCCCGTACCCATGTTCCTGTCGAAGGGCTCACTATTGAAGAGCTGCGCACCAAAACGCTTGAGGTACTCATTAACCTTGCACTCGAACTTAAAATAGAACACCCTCAAGAGCTCAAACGTCAAGATCTAATCTTTGAAATTTTAAAGTCTCAGGTAGCCCAAGGCGGTTTTATTCTTTTTACCGGTATTTTAGAAGTTATGCCCGACGGTTACGGTTTTTTACGCTCTATTGACAAAAGTTTTAGCGACTCCCTCAATGATGCGTATGTGTCAGGTACGCAAATCAAACGTTTTGCTCTGCGTAACGGTGATGTCGTTACCGGTCAGGTGCGTCCTCCAAAAGAGCAAGAGCGCTACTATGCCCTGCTTAAAATAGAGGCTATTAACTATATGCCGCCTGAAGAGAGTAAAAAACGCCCGCTGTTTGAGAATCTCACCCCACTTTACGCACTCGAGCAACTCAAGCTCGAATACGGCGAAGACAGACTCACCGGACGCATGATGGATCTGTTTTCACCCATCGGCAAAGGACAACGCGGTCTGATTGTTGCCCCGCCACGCTCAGGAAAAACGGAACTGTTAAAAGAGATTGCCCACGGTATTTCCGCCAACCATCCCGATGCCGACTTAATGGTACTACTGGTAGATGAACGCCCCGAAGAGGTTACCGATATGGAACGATCCGTAAAAGGTGAAGTCTACAGCTCAACCTTCGATATGCCGGCAAAAAATCATGTCAAAGTAGCAGAGATGGTTATTGAACGGGCAAAACGACATGTTGAACTGGGTAAAGATGTCATCATTTTACTCGACTCTATTACCCGGTTGGCCCGTGCCTACAATACCGTCACACCCTCCAGCGGTAAAGTCCTTAGCGGTGGCGTTGATGCCAATGCACTGCACAAACCCAAACGTTTTTTCGGTGCAGCCCGTAACATTGAAGAGGGGGGAAGCCTTACCATTATTGCTACCGCACTGGTAGAGACGGGAAGCCGTATGGATGAGGTGATTTTTGAAGAATTCAAAGGTACCGGTAACTCCGAAGTGGTACTAAGCCGAAAGATCGCTGAGCGTCGTATCTACCCCGCTATTGACATTTTAAAATCGGGTACGCGTAAAGAAGAGTTTCTTGTTAGCCCGGAGATTTTGCAAAAAGTCTTTATTTTACGCTCGATGCTCCATAAACAAGATGATGAAGTCGAGGCACTCAAGTTTCTCTATAACACCATGAAAAAGACGAAAACCAATACTGAGTTTTTAGAAAGTATGAACGCCCAATAAGATGCGAATCGGTGTTTTTGACAGTGGGGTCGGCGGTCTTAGTGTTGTCAAATCACTTGTACACCACCAACTTTTTGAAGAGATCATCTACTTTGGAGATACCGCTCGGGTACCTTATGGTGTCAAAGATAAAAACACCATCATACGCTATGCTTTAGAAGCTGTTGAATTTTTCAAAAACTTTGACATTGATCTGCTCATCACCGCATGCAATACTGTCAGTGCGTATGCTCTCGATGAGATGCGTGACGCATCACGCTTCGATATTGTCGGTGTCGTCAAACCCGGAATTATCGCTACCGAAAATGCTCTTCGTTCCCTGGAGTCTGAAATTCTCATTATCGGTACACAGGCCACCATTGCTTCACGGGCTTATGAGCAACCTCTACGTGCTTACGGTTTTTGCAATATTACCTCCAAAGCCACCGGACTCTTTGTACCTATGGTTGAAGAAAATCTCTATAGCGGTCCTCTCCTGCAAGCCACCATGGATCATTACTTTCACAATCTTAAAACGCCCGATGCCATTATTTTAGGCTGTACCCACTTTCCAATGATTTCCGATGCCATCAAACACTATTTCAACCATCAAAGCACCATGATTCATTCCGGTGAGGCTATCGTGGAGTATCTCGAACGCCACTACGCTTTAAATCAAAAATTTCCTACCACAGCATTAAAGTTTTTTGCTTCCGAAAATCCGGAAGGGCTTAAAAAGGTTGCCGACAAGTGGCTCGCTTTATAGTGTAATATGCTACAATTTTGTATTTATCCTGAGGCATATCCAATATGAAAACAACATCTGAAGTATTAGCAAGAAAGTATCGTCCCCATAATTTTCAAGAGCTTATTGGGCAGGAGAGCATTACCCAAACACTCTCCTTGGCTCTTGACTCCAACCGTCTTTCTCACGCTTACCTGCTCTCAGGACTTCGAGGTTCGGGTAAAACCTCTACGGCACGTATTTTTGCCAAAGCGCTCATCTGTGACAGCGGGCCTACCTCCAAACCGTGCGGAACATGTACACACTGTAGCATGGCAGATGAGAATCGTCATATTGATATCATCGAGATGGATGCGGCATCAAGTCGCAAAATAGATGATATTCGAGATTTAATTGAAAACACCAAATACAAACCTTCTGCTGCACGTTTTAAAATCTTTATTATCGATGAAGTGCATATGCTTACCAAAGAGGCATTTAATGCCCTCTTAAAAACACTTGAAGAACCACCCGATTATGTTAAGTTTATTTTAGCTACAACCGATCCGCTCAAACTTCCCGCCACAATTTTAAGCCGGACACAGCACTTTCGTTTTAAAAAAATATCCCACCAAAATATCGTGCAGCATTTGTCCCATATATTACACTTGGAACAGATTGAATACGAACACGAAGCATTGGAAATATTGGCGCGAAGCGGTTCAGGGAGTCTGCGTGACACTTTGACACTGCTCGATCAAGCCATTATTTATTCTAAAAGCTACGTCGACATTAAAACGGTGACAACGATGCTTGGTTTGGTTGACCCCGAGTTTATTCATTCAGTATTCCATGCAATTTTTGCCCAAGACCATGCACGCATTATTGAATACTTAAAAAAACTTGAAGATTATGAAGCAGAAATGGTTGTTGATGAACTTATTGCCTTTTTAAAAGAACGCCTCTATGAACGAGCACCAAACTACTCGACACTCATTCTTGATCGATGGTTCCGAATTTTAAGCGATTCCAAATCACTGTTTGCAATGAATGCCGAAAGCTCTTTTGTACTGAGTCTGCTTTTCTTTAAAATGATGGAAGCGCTACGCATTAAAGAGATTGACCAGATGATTGAATCGCTTGAATCTGAAATTAAACGCCCTGCTTCCATTCCCGTCGTGCACCACAATACTGTTGAAGAAGAGAGCAACCTGTCTCGTAATGCGCCATCGGCTGATACAGAAGACCCTGATACTATAGATCATCATAAAAAATTCAAAACCCTGTGTGATCTCATTATGGATCGTAGCACCGACTTGGGAGAGTGCTTTCAAGAACAGATACACTTTGTCTCATTTGAAAATAAACTCCTTACATGGGAAAGTTGTGCCACTGATACCTGTAAAGCGCAATTGCGTCACGGCTACAGTGTCATCAAACATTTTGTTCAGGAGGTTTTCGGATTTGATACAAAAATAAAATCCATACCCTGCTCCCAAAATCCGGATAAGAAGACTTCCGTAACAGACCAAAAGAAATTGCCCGAGCCTCTCTCCATGATTGAAGAAAATGATCTTGGCAACGGCAGCTGTGTCAGTAATGCGCCAAATGAAGCTACTGTAGCCATGACTACTCCTGACCTTCTCGAAGAGCCGATGGTTAAAAAAGCAACCGAACTTTTTGAGGCAACTAAAATTACAATTCAGTCAAAAATTTAAATATTTACTCACAACAAATCTTAATAAAAAGCCTCTTATTGTCAATAATTGACATAAAATCTAAATCTTTTTTAAAATAATTAAATTAACTCTCATAATTGATGTATGTCAATTATTTTTTAAATGAAACATATTAAACTACTTACAATTCTTACAATCTATAACACTCAAAGGAGATCCAAAATGATTGATCCGTCAGTTGTCAGACCTGAAATAGCACTTGATGATTTTCTACCGATTTTTGTATCTTCTGCGCTTGTTCTAGTATTTGGAGGATTTTACGTTGGTATATATACAGCTGTAAAAGTCAACATACTAAAGAAATGGACAATGCCATTTGCCTATCTGTTTTGGATGCTCACGGCATATTGTCTTTATACGATGGGAAGCTTAATGCACGTCGGCGATTTTACAGCTAAAGCGTTGGTAATTGCTGCAATTGGATTATTATTGCTTCCACATGCAGTTTATTATATGCAAGATCGTGTTCATAAAGAAAATGAACATTAAGAAGATGTATATTTTACAACAAAAAAAGAGGAGTACACGTGGCTAAGAGATCTGTATGGAGTGATAATCGCTTCTGGCAACGTTCAGCAGCTTGGATTACAGGGTTTGCATCCGTACTATTAATTTGGTTAACGTTTGATACGATGGCTCAAATTACAATAGGTACCGATGCAGATATAAAAAACGGCGTAACAAAAAGAGTTCCTGCTCCTACTGTTATTAACTATAAAATCACCTACGAAATGAGCACAAAACGTGGTCATGAAGTACCCATTATCGGTGGCAATGACGGTCAAGGAATGTCACTCTTTCAAGAAAAAGAGCTATTCTTTGGACGTGATGACTGGTCTGAAGAAGAAGCCGCTGAACTACTGCATTTAGGAAAACTGGGTTCACAGGTTAAAAACTGTATGAATTGTCATACGCTTCTAGGAAACGGTGCCTATTATGCACCTGATCTCACAAAAGCATGGCTTGACCCGCAGTGGGGGCCTGACGGATCCATGCAGGCAATGACAGGAAAAAACACCAAAGAAGAGGCAATGGCAGAGTTTTTACAAAATCCTTCCAAATATCCTACCCATGCTCGTCAAATGCCAAATCTCGGTATTACTGCTGAAGAGGCCAAGGGGTTGGTTGCTTTCTTAAAGCACATGTCATCCATTGATACCAACGGTTTCCCAAGAAACTTTGGAAAAATAGAAGGAGCAGTTCATGGCAAGTAATCATTTAACAGGTATTGGAAGGGAATCAAAACAGTTGGCCACATGGTATTTTACCTTTGCGGCTATTCTTTTTGGGGCACAACTTCTTTTTGGTCTGGTCGCAGCGATTCAGTATGTCATGCCCGCATTCTTATTTGAAGTACTTGACTTCTCTGTTGCGCGAATGCTACACATTAATGCACTCGTTGTATGGATGGTCTTTGCGATGTTTGGTGCCGTTTATTGGCTACTGCCGGATGAAACCGGTATTGAAACCGTCGGTATTAAAATCGGTAAACTACTTTTTTGGGTATTTGCCGCAGCCATTGTCGTTGTTGTTTTGGTCTATCTGTTTATTCAGGTCGGACCGGCAGATGAAATGTCCATCTGGTTTATTCATGAAGGACGCGAGTATATTGAAGCACCGCGTTGGGCAGACTTTGGTATTGTCGTGGTAGCACTTGGTTTTGTTGCCAACCTTTTCTTAACCGGAATAAAAGGCAAACAAACCGGTATTGTTACCGTATTGATGGCCGATATGATTGCCTTTTCCGGCTTGTACCTGTGCGGTATGTTTTTTACCGACAACATCTCGATGGATCAATACTGGTGGTGGTGGGTCATTCACCTCTGGGTTGAAGCCACATGGGAAGTTTATGTCGGAGCTCTGGCTGCTTACGGTCTCATTACCATGCTTGGAGCTCACCGTAAAGTCGTTGAAATGTGGTTATGGATTGAAGTCACCATGCTTTTTGGCTCTGGGATTTTAGGTCTTGGTCACCACTACTTTTGGATCGGTACACCGGAATATTGGTGGGAGATTGGAGCACTCTTTAGCGCACTTGAGCCGTTACCGCTAGTTGCTATGTTCATTCACGTTCTCTACGACTGGGGGAAAACACAGGGGGAACAAGACGCACAGGGCAAAGAGGTCTCGGTTATTCGAAACAAACCGGCGTTTACATGGTTTGTTCTGAATGCATTCGGTAACTTTTTAGGTGCCGGTATCTGGGGATTCTTTCACACGTTGCCACAAGTCAACTTGTATACACACGGTACACAGTTTACTTCGGCACACGGGCACCTTGCATTCTATGGTGCCTATGCAACCATACTTGTTGGTATGATGTATATCGCCATTCAAGGAACCAACGGCATTAAGGTTATGAATCATACCAAATCATCCATCTGGGCAGTAAGTCTGCTTACAGGCGGCATGATGGGAATGACCGTGGCACTCACCATTGCCGGATACGTTCAGGTTCTGGTTTCTCGCGCACAAATGGGCGCTACCTGGGCAGCTTATTTTGACGGGCAATCCGGCATCTGGTTTGCGCAAGCGATGGACTGGAGACTCATTATGGGTGTTGTCATGTTCGCAGGCTTTGCTTTACTGGCAAAAGATTTCTTAACAACTGGTAAAGCTCCAGTACATCAAAGATAAGGAGAGATTATGTTTGAACCGTTTGTAGATGTCGTTCCGAGTTTTTTCGGTTGGTTAAACCAAGGACCGTTAACCTTGACAATTTTTCTTCATACCATTATTATACTTCCAATGATCTGGATTTATAGACAGGAAAAGAAGAGAATCGAACAAGAAGAAAACTAGACAAAAGCGGGTTAGCTCGCTTTCAATCTTATTAAAGGGGGAAAAAATAATGAGATTACACAAAATTGTTACTTCAGTTGCTGCTCTTGCAGTTGTGTCAACCGGACTCGTTGCCGGTACATCCAACATGGACGTTGAAAAGGTGTTTGAGAAAGAGTGTCAAGGGTGTCATGGACCCAACCACGAAGGAGGTGTCGGTTCTGACCTGCGCCCAAAAGTTATTTCCAAGAAAAATTCGTACGTACTTTCCGAAGCAATTTTAAACGGTAGAGCTGGTACGGCAATGCCACCGTTTAAGGAAAAATTCTCT
>JALSLA010000055.1 GCA_026988515.1 Helicobacteraceae bacterium
AGAATGGCCTGTTTTTTGTTTTGAAGATGTTGTTTGAGTGCGGTTACAATACGGGGTGTTATGGCTTCGGCGTGTGCTTCAAAAATAAATTTTTTTGCGCTTTTAAAATGCGTGCCTTTAAGCCGAACGTACGGAAATTTGACATACGAACTCAGACTCGGCGTGGCACTGCCGAGCACGACATTTACATGTAATTTTCTACCCATATAAACGGCCAGATCACGGGCATGGTAGCGGGGACGTGCAGAGGATTTATAGCTGTCGTCATGCTCTTCGTCCACGACAATGAGACCGAGATTTTCCACACTCAAAAAGAGCGCCGAACGTGCGCCGGCAATAATATCAAAATGACCCGAATGCAGTTTTTCCAAGTTTTTGTCACGCTGCTTTTTAGTAAGTTTTGAGTGCCAATGAATCACGCGAGAGGGGAAGTGCTCTTCTAAACGCGCATACATTTGCGGAGTCAGCGCAATCTCAGGCATTAAAAAAACGGCTTTTTTGCCCTGGGCTATCACTTCGGCAAAGTAGTACATGTAAATTTCGGTTTTACCCGAGCCGGTATCGCCAAAAAGCAAAGCGGTTTGGTGCTGTTTTAAAAAGTTTAGCGCCTCGTGCTGTACGTTGCTGAGTGTCACGGTGCATTGCGGTGCAGGTGGTGATGTGACACGATCGCTTTGGTCTTTGCGTTGCGGCGTAAACAGTGCCAATGCCTCGCCCAAGGCACAGAAATAATAGGAGGCTATAAACGAAGCGAACGCTATGTGAACCTTGGCATAACATTGATCTGTTGTCGCTTCGACGGCCACGGTATTGAAGTCAGGTTTTTGCACCGGTGAGAGTATCACGCCGCTAAGGCGACGCGAGCCTAAGGTAAGACGAACTACGGTACCTACATGTAAATCGGCATGGTAATGATAGGTTAGTGGCTCTAACGGAGAGCCCAGTAACGCAACGTGAAAATATTTACGGGGGGTCAATGTCGTTTCTATTATGTTAAAATTTCGTCTAAAAGACTTTTTATTTTTTGAAGCTCATCATTGCTTAATGTTGTTAGCTTTTCAATAAAACGTCCGTTGTCTATAGAACGAAGCTGTGCAATAAGTATGTCAGAATCTTTTTGAAGCGTACCTCGTGCATTCACACGAAAGCGCAAAGGTTCAGCATTATCCACAAGTGATGTTGTAAGCGGTAAGACAATGGTAGTAGGGTAGCCGGCACTGTTGAGTTCATTATTTTGAAAAATCAGAGCCGGACGAATTTTTCCAATTTCATTGTTTTTTTTAACAGGGTTGAAGTTGGTAAGCCATATATCACCCCTACAAACCATCATCGATACTCGTATCATAATTTTTGTACTCTTTAAAATCACTTGCCATTGTTTTTTGCATTGCTGAGCGAATTCTGCTGTTTTGTGTTTGCTCAAGATCTTTTGCATAGTGGCGTATGGCTTCTCGTATGACATCACTCTTTTTTTTGTGCAAACGTGTCGATAGTGATTTAAGTATCTCCTCAAGCTCATGGGTTAACCTGACTGTAGTCACCATAACAGCTCCTTTTGTATTATTGTAATACAGTAGTATAGCTAAAATTTTATTTACATGCTGCTTCTCAATACATCTTGTCCCTAAACCCAATGCCTCAAGAGATTGCATTTACTCCGTAATTTGCTTGCAGTAAGTACCTTCGTCGCCGCCGGCGTTGCGGTTGCAGGTAAAGGTACCGTTGGCGGGGTTGTAGGTAAAGTTGACCGTTGTGCCGTCAACGTTGAAGGTGTACGCGGTATCGCTGCTGCGCATCCAGCCGCCGGAGCCGCTTTTAGAGATTTTCGCATAGGTAAAGAGCGTACGGGCGCCGTCACCGTCAAAGAGTGCCTGACCTGCTCCCGTACCGCCGCTGCTCAGTTTGGGAATGAACGAGTTGTCGCCGCGCATGAGCCGTTTTTGGCGTTCGTTTAAAATGGCGGAGCGCAGCGCCATCACATCGGCTTTGGCAGAAGAGATCTGTGCCTGAACTACCGAACTGCCCACTTTGGGAATGGCAATAGCGGCCAAGATGCCGATGACAACAATAGCAAAGATGAGTTCGGTCATGGTAAAAGCGTTTCGGAGTTTCATAAAGTCTGCCTTGGAAGTAGCTAGTGTAAAACCGTCTTTGGTATAGACAAGTTTACATTAACTGCTTAAAGTGGTTCCCAAACCAAGAGTTTGGGAAGCTTTTAGTGTAAATTTTATTTAGCTAAGATATCTGTACCATTTTTTGTAAGTACAAAGCGCGGCGCTTGTGTTGCTGTACCATCGTTACATCTAATATTATATGATGCCGCACCAATAGTAAATGAGCTAACACTTGGCAATGCTAATAATTCATCATCTGTTGCAGGTGACGACAGAGCAGTATAAGTACACGTAGTTAAATTTGGCGTATTGGCATCACCAATATCATCAGGCGTTTCAATTTGAGCTCTCACATCATTTTGAGTGACTGCAGCAACTGAACCTCCATTTCCGCTTCCAACCGATTCTGCCCACAGCGCTGGTCCTACAGTTCTATTTAATGTACCAACATATGCCGTAGCTTTTCCTTGTTGAGCCTGCTCAGAAACCCCAATAAATTTCGGAAGCGCTACCGCTGCCAAAATACCTAAAATAACAATAACAAAGATCAATTCGATCATAGTAAAACCAGAACGTTTCATGGTTTATCCTTATGTAGTAAAAATTCAGTCGCACTAGCAACCTTAGAAAGCATTGTACGCCACAATAGCTTTAATTTTTATTAACAAATTATATTAACTCTGTTAGGAAAACCACTTTTTTACTTTCTCCATACAGGGGAAATAGTGCAGTTTTTTACGAATGGCATATTTGCGAATCCAGTTGAGCGGCTTGGGTTGGCTGCGGCGGTGTTCCAGAAAATGGAGCGCGGCATCGACAACGCGTTGACTGGATCGGCCGTCACGGTAGGGGTGGGTTTGGGCAATAAAGTCGTCAATATCTGCCATCAGTTTGGGCGTGGGTGAGAGCGCGGCGCTCAGGGCGCTCTCAAGTTCTTCGGTATCGGTAATGTTAATGAGGTACGGGGCGGGGCGGTTGTTGTTAAGGGTTACGACGGGTTTTCTCTGAAGGAGAAACTCGGTAATGGCCGATGTGGTATCGGCGAGCATAATATCGGCTTGTCGGTAGAGCGGAATGAGGTCGGTAGTCGGGTAAAACGTAAAGTGTTCATTCTCAAGTGCCTGAAAGGCGGCGACAATGTTTGGATCCATTTTGGGGTGCAGTACGGCCATAAAATCCCACTGCCCCTGACGGCTGAGCCGTGCAATGGCCTGACGTGCTTCATGATGATGCGCAAGGCTCAGTCGGGGTGTAAATGTCGAGGCAATCATAATAACGGGTCTGCGGTTAGGAGTGTGCGGCTGCAGCGGAAAGAGCGGATCCATTTTAGGCCAGCCGGTCTCGACGACGTCAAAGTGGCGATACTTTTTTTGAAGCTCTTGAAACGGCAGGGTGGTGTTAGGCCCTTGCGTGCAGTAGAGGTCAAAAAAGCCGCGTATGTTAAAGTGTCCTTTGGTGTTGCTGCGTTTGCCCACGCTAAAGCCGTGAAAAATCTGTACTTTAATACCCGGGAAAAAGTCGGGTACCGTATTGGTAGCAGAGAAGACAATGTGCGGATCGAACGCCAATACGTCATGAACATGGTGCAACAATCGTTCCTGCTCATGCAGGTGCGCACCGGTCGCTTTTTCATCACAAAACCATGCTACCTCATAGCCTCGGTGCCGTAACTCCTCCTGCAAGGGCCTGCCAATGGGAATGCTGTAGGGCTGTGAGATGTAGAGCAGAAATCGCGGTGTCGATTGGTGCGGCATAATAGATGCTCCTTAAAGATGCGCTGAAACGTTTCTGAGTGTATTGTAACATGTTGCAGTGTTTTACATAGAGTTATTATTAAGAGCATTTGGAATGTATTAAAATGTTTTTTGAAGTTTTGTGTTCCTCATATTTTATCAAACTATTTCAAAAAAACATCTTGCACGGACTTAAAATCATCATTTGGATTTATAGTCTTTTTTGTATGAAGTTAGGGTCTTTTCTGCAATCTAGTACAGCATAAATATAGACTGCATCTTCTTTAATTTTGTAATATATAGAGAATGGAAACCTTTT
Organism: Helicobacteraceae bacterium; assembly: GCA_026988515.1. Classification (GTDB taxonomy): domain Bacteria; phylum Campylobacterota; class Campylobacteria; order Campylobacterales; family Sulfurimonadaceae; genus QNZR01. The sequence continues at coordinate 4,167 of JALSLA010000055.1, forward strand.
TGAAAGAAGTCTGTAGTAATCTGAAATTACTATATGTATTCCTGCATAAACATGCAATGATTCTATATCTGACAAAATTGAATCTAAAAAATATTTGCCGAGCCCATTTTTTTGAGATTCGTAAAAAGAGATTCCAACTGCTATATCTTTTTCTGCTTCGTTAAGAATTTTTATATTCATTAAGCTAACTTTTGTAGCCTTTCTTTAGCAGTTTCTAAATCACTAAAATATGACTGAGAATTTTGAATATTTTTTTCACGATTAGTTAAAACATCAAGATGCCAATCTGGAGTAAAACCCTTATCTTTTGCTTGACGAGACATATTTTCCCACAACTCTTCCATAATAATAAACTTTTCTTGCATAGGAATTTCGTCATAGTTCAATAGTACTCTCATCTCATACTCCTTTTTAGAATTATACCACATTGCATAAAACTCTCTCTTGATCTGTTTTATTGAGATGATATATTTATAGAATTAGCACAAGTTCTTTCTTAAATCTTATCAAATCCTTTAAAGTAGCCCTATTCATAAGGATAGTTAAATTTTGTGTTCCTCATATTTTATCAAACTATTTCAACAAAACATCTTGCACGGACTTAGGTAGGAGAGTAAGTGTATTTTTAAAACTTAAAAATGAAGTTAAAAGTGCTTTAAAGTGGCTATTTGTAGGGGTTCTTGAATGGCTCCGGATACTGGATTCGAACCAGTGACCAAGTGATTAACAGTCACCTACTCTACCGCTGAGCTAATCCGGAATGTTTTAAAGAGGCGTAATTATACTTCATCACTTTGGCTTTGTCAAGATGTTTTGGCGTTTTCTGCCAAGATTTTTTGAGGGTACCAAAAAACGCAGACCGGCACGTGTTATTTCGGTAATTTGGCGGCTTTGTATGAGTTGCTGAAGCCGCTCTTGAGAGGCGGTGTCAAAAAGCAGCGCGACATCGTCATGTGTAAGAGGGCGCTTGTCGAGTGTGTTGAGAATCTCTTCACTGCTGTAGTGTGACCGGCAGGTTTGGGCATGGTGTCGTGATGCAATGTGAATGGGCAAAGAGGCATCGAACTGTCGGGCGATATGGTGGAGCTCTTGGTACGATATACCGCTGACAGGGTAAGCCGGCGGTCGGTCAACGGTACCGATATCAATACGTTCACAATTTACATGTAAAAGCGTCTCGTTGAGTAGGGCAATCTCTTCAGGGGTATCGTTAAGGGTATGAACAAAGAGAATTTCAATATAAAGTTTTCCCGTGTAGCAGTGGGAAAATTCAATAACGGCATCTTTTACATGTAAAATATCAATGCTTTGATGCGGACGGTCAATTTTTTCAAACACACTGCTGCTAAGGGCATCTAGCGAGAGCTTGACGCAGTCACACTTCAGTAGTGTTTGAAAAATACTTGCATCGGTTAGGGTGGCGCTGTTGGTTAAAATAAGCGTCTGTTTCGTCCCTTTAACGGCATCTATGGCATCAATAAGCGTGTCAAGATAGGGGTAGAGCGTGGGTTCCCCGTTAGCAGTCAGAGTGATGACGTCAATTGACTCATGCTCTTTGAGTGCTGTTGATAAAGCTTCCATAATTTGGGAAACCGGAAGCGAATGATCTTGTCGGGTTACTGTTGGAGCAGGGGCCAGTTCGCAGTAAAGACAGTCAAAATTGCACTGTTTATGTGTTGCAGAGAGGTCAATACCCAAGGAGGTGCCGAACCGCCGTGAGTTAACCGGACCGAAAATAATGTTCATAACAAGCGGTTATTGCATCTCTTGAATGAACTTATCGGACTCTTTAATCGATTGATTCATCTGTTTCATTAAAACGGAAATATTATTTTTAAGTGAACTGAATTCCCCTTGGAGCGCTCCAATAGCCTGAGCATTGAGTGAGTGTTTGAGGGTAAGTACATTGTCGTAAAAGGTGGCCAAAATGGGTTCCATCTTTTTTTCGGAACGACGCATGGATGCCATCATTTTTTTATATTTTGCTTTAGTATTGCGAAGTTTTTTCTTGCTTTGCGCTTTAAGTTTGGCATTTTTGTACTGTGTGATCTCCTCTTCCCACTCTTTAAAAAGAGCCAACGAGACATCTTCGAGTTTGTTAATATCTTTACTTAAATCTTCGGCAGCCTCTTTGGCATCTTCATATTGGGAGTTAAACTTGTCGTACGCTTTTTTAAGACCGGTCTCTTTAATGGTAACGAGTGATCCAAACTGCTCAAGTGCTGACTTAAACTCCTCTTGAGCCTCTTCTTGGGATTCTTGTACGTCTTTGACACGGCTTACCATTATGTCACGTTTGTGAATACCGACTTTTTCCATACCGGCATAGTAGATTTTCGTACAGCCGGTAGTAAAAAGCATGAGTACTGTTAATGATATAAAAAATTTGACCATGAATGCTCCTCTATTTTTTACTGATGCGTTGACACTCTTTAACAAAATGGATGGCATTTTCTACCGGAACATCGGGTAAGATACCGTGACCCAAGTTAAAGATGTGACGTTTTCCGCCCATAATGCGATGAATATTTTCAACGGCTTCAGTTGTTCGCTCTTGGGAGTAGAGACGACACGGCTCCATGTTGCCCTGAAGAACGTATTTGTCACCGAGTTTCTCTTTGGCAAGTGCCATCGGTGTTGACCAGTCTACGCCGAATACGTCAAAATTTCCGTAAACCTTGTCCAAAAATGCCGGAATGCCCTTAGGGAACATAATGACAGGAATGTGCGGATACTTCGCTTTTAAATATTCGGCAATCTCTACCATATATTTCCATGAGAATTCATCATAGAGGTCGGGCTCAATAGCCGCTGCCCAAGAGTCAAATATTTGTACAACGTCCACGCCGTTTTGAATCTGTTTTTCCATATAGAGTTTAACTACTTCAGTAACTTTTGAAAGAATTTTATGAAGCAGTTCGGGGTTGGAATAGATCATTTTTTTACAGACATTGTAGGTTTTGGTACCTTCTCCTTCAATCATATAGGTTGCCAGCGTCCACGGTGCACCGGTAAAACCGATAAGCGCAATGGCATCGTTTCGTGCATCGAGCTGTTGCCGTAACAGGGCAATGGTCTCATAGACATAGGTTAGCTTGGACGCAGCAGCTTCGCCACCGAGGAGTCGGTCGATGTCGGCCTCATTTTTTATGGGATCGCTGAATTTCGGTCCTTCGCCTTTGACAAAGGAGAGATCCATACCCATTTCATCGGGAATGACTAAGATGTCGCTAAATAAAATGGCCGCATCGACACCGACAATATCTAAGGGTTGAATGGTGACTTCGGCTGCTTTTTTTGGGTCGTGACAGAGGTTAAGAAAGTTTCCTGCCTCGGCACGTACCGCCATATATTCGGGCAGATAGCGTCCTGCTTGTCGCATCATCCAGACGGGTGTGTAGGGGGTCTCTTTACCAAAGCAGGCATCTACAAATATTTTGCTCATTTTTTTCCTTGAAATTTATTTTTTTCCGACTTTACCTAAAAAGTAGAGTCCTACGGCAATAGCGGTGATTGAGAGTGCCAAATAGAACATATCTAGGGAGTTGTTATACTCAATATGACCTACTTTTTGAAAAAAACCGACCACCAAAACCATGACGATAACCTTGGAAATTTTGTCTTTTAGCTGATCGAGCGAGTGAATTGCCAAAATTTTGCTCTCGCGCCCTTCGTCGGTTTTGGCAGGGTCGATATCGGAGATAAAAAGCTCATACAAACCAAAAGAGAAGAGCAGCATAACCACACCGATCAGGTAGAGATCAACCGCACCGATAATACCGCCGACTACATCTTCGTGAAAACGATCGGGATGGGCTCCGGTGGTGTAGGTTGTATAGACGTAGTTTGCCGTCGACAAGATATCGATACTGGCAACCGTAAACAGAATCACGGCGCCGATTAAACCGAAAATTACGGCAAATATGACCATAAATCGCGTGCTCCAGAGCCCGCTTTCAAAGATTTTTTCTATCATTGTGTTTCATTCTCCATTTCTATCCATTTTTGTGCAATACGTACGGCATTGGTAGCCGCACCGACTCGTAGATTGTCCGCAACAACCCACAGATGCAGAACGTTGTCGCGGTAGACATCGTTGCGCAGACGGCCAACAAAGGTCTCATTCTGATCGACACAGGCGGCCGGCATCGGGTAGAGGCTCTCTTTCGGGTCGTCGACAACAATAATATTGGGTGCATGACGTAAAAGCTCACGGGCCTCATCGGCCGATACCGCCGCATCAAACGTTAGCGTTAACGATTCGGCATGACCGCGAAGCGTTGGAACCCGTACGCACGTGGCGCTTACTTCAACTTCTTTATGCAGAATTTTACAAGTCTCATTGACCATTTTCATCTCTTCTTTAGTGTACCCGTTATCGGTAAACAGATCAATTTGAGGAATAACATTAAGTGCAATTTGATGTGGAAAGCTGTTGTGCTTACTCGTATCGAGTTTGAAAGCAAAAAAGTCTTGCATCTGCGTGACGAGCTCTTCCATAGCGGTTTTACCGGCACCTGAAGTGGCTTGGTAGGTGCTGACATCGACACGAATCAAATCATAGGCGGTATCGAGCGGTTTGAGTGCTTGTACCATCTGAATGGTAGAGCAGTTGGGGTTGGCAATAATACCGCGCTGCCGCCATTTGGCAATATCTTCAGGGTTGACCTCGGGAACCACGAGCGGAATCGTCTCGTCCATACGAAAGTGGCTGGTATTGTCAATAACGACGGCTCCCGCTTCAGCGGCACAGGGCGCAAATTTCGCCGAAACACTGCCGCCGGCACTAAAAAGCGCAATCTCAATATGTTCCTCGGCAAAGACGGTTTCGGTGAGCTCTTTAATGGTAATATCTTCACCGTTAAATGCAACAGTGTTGCCCGCACTGCGGCTGCTTGCTAAAGGGACAAGCGTTTTAAGGGGAAAGTCGATCTCTTCTAAGATGCGTAGAATTTCTTCTCCGACGGCACCGCTGGCACCGACAACGGCTACATTGTATTGTTTCAAATTATGGCTCCTTTGATCGTAATGAATGATGCGGTCGGGATGTCAACTTTTGCCGGCTCTCCAGACAGAGATCACTGACCGTAATCTCGGTGTTATCGCTTAAAATGACGGCGCGCTCCACAACGGCAATGAGCTCACGAATATTTCCCGGCCAGCTGTAGTCTTGCAAGGCTTTGTCAGCCTCTTTGGAAAAGTGCTTCGACTCAAATGCATACTTTTTGCAGTTTTCTTCTAAAATTGCCGTTGCAATCGGTAGAATTTCTTCACGACGTTCGCGCAGGGGCGGTATGTGAAGCGGTACCGTATTGAGACGGTAGTAGAGATCTTCCCGAAAGAGACCGCTCTCTATTTTCTCATGCAGATCGGCATTGGTCGCCGCGATAATGCGTACGTCAATACGGGTATGTTTGCCGGATCCTAAACGGCGTACCTCTTTTTCTTGAAGTACGCGTAAGAGTTTGGCTTGGACCTCGTAAGGCATTTCGGCGATCTCATCTAAAAAAAGGGTGCCGCCGTCGGCATGTTCAAACTGCCCCATTTTACTCTCGGTGGCATCGGTAAAGGCCCCTTTTTCATAGCCGAACAGCTCGCTCTCAATGAGATTGTTGGGTATGGCTGCCATATTGATGGCAATAAAAGGTTTTTTGGCGCGAGGAGAGCTGCGGTGAATGTGTTTGGCAAAGACCTCTTTTCCGACACCGCTCTCTCCCAAGAGCATGATGCTGGCATCGGTCTGAGCCACTTTTTTAGCCATGTGTAGGATCGTTTCCAGTGCCGGTGACGTTGACAAAAAGCCATGAGGACGGTTGTTGGAGGTTGCGGCTGAAGGAGTCGTTTTGACACGTTGCAGTACCGTGCGCGTACGTTCAATGGCAGCAACCAGCGTGTCGATATCAAACGGTTTGAGCAGAAAATCTTTGACTCCGAGATGAATGGATTCTATGGCACGGCTCAACGTGGCATTGCCGGTCATGATGATGACCTCATACTTTCCGTTAAGCGTTTTTACCAACTCGATACCGTCCATGCCAGGCATATTAATGTCGGTAATAACAAGCTCAAACGTATCGTCAAGTTTTTTTAGGGCGTCTTTGGCATTTTTAAAACTGACAATCTCATAGTTTTTGTAGTCGTCAAAGGCTATTTCCAGAGATTTGCGCATATTGATATCGTCTTCGACAATGGCAATTTTCATAGACGCTCCTCCGGTTATTTTAAGTCAGAGATTATAGCAAAGTTTTCATTAATAGTGACTGTGAAGCAGTGTGGCGAGAGGGTGAGCGTGGTGCGGTCACGGTAGGTGTTGTTACTTTTTGAAGCAGACGATTTTACATGTAAATTTTGGGTCTGAAGGTACTCTAAAAAAGCGCTGCGGTTGTGTTGAATAATGGTACGTAATGAGTGGTGACCGTCTGTATTGAGAATGAGTGTTGATGTGCTGTTGCCGCGACACGGGGTCATGGCACGACTGACAGAGAGCTTCTCGTGTGAAAGCTGCGCATTATGCAAAACTGCACGATAACTGATGATATACTCATCGGCTCGGGCAGACGTGCTTATGAGAGCAGTCAGTACGAGAGCTGAGAGTAGTTGAGCGTAACTTCCATCTCGACTTCGCACAAACCGTCTTTATATAAGGTGTCAATGATATTGGCATTACGAATATTGGCATCGACAAAGGTGCGTACCTTGGAGCTTTTAATCATCATGTTATGGACATAGTCACGTCCTTGCACGTAGACGCCTTTGACTTTTTCAGCAATAAGGCGATAGCCATCGACAATAGCGGCACGCTTGGCAAGCACCAGCGCCTGTTCGGGTGAACAGCTTCCCGTGCAGGGTGCTACACCCTGTCCTACTACGGTAATGCGAAGGGGTTTTTGCTGTGTCAAGACAGGGGTGTTGGTTGTGACAATCGGCTTAGGCGGCGGTGCCGGTGTGTTAACTTCTGCCGGCGGTGGACACTCCGGCTGTTTGGTACAACCGGAAAACAAAAACGTAAGTGCAAGTAACGAGAAGAGCGCTCTTTTCATAGCGTTAACCTTTAATGTAGCATTGTATCTTGTCAGCAACTAAGCAAAAACTATACCAATGTCGGTTGCGCATCCTCTTCGTTGTCGTTTTCGTCATCACTGTTTTCGTCCTCTTTTTTCGGACAGCGAGAGATACTGACGACGTCATCCCCTTTGACAATATACACGCCGCTCGTATTGCGTGATGATTTGGAGATGCTTTGCATATCGACACGAATCATTTTACCTTCTTTGGTGAGTGCCATCATATCCATCTCTTCGTCAACCATTAAGGAACCGACAACGGTTTTACCGGTTTTAGCATTGAGTTTCATGGCGATGACACCCGATCCGGCGCGATTGGTAAGACGGTATTCTGCAGCAGTCGTACGTTTCCCGATCCCTTTTTCACTCACGGTTAAAATCTCTTGTTCATCGGAGTCAATAATATTGGCATCAATCACGACATCGCCTTCATGTTTAAACTTAATACCCCGAACACCGCGGGTACTGCGTCCCTGTTCTCGGGTTTTGGCAATGTCGAATTTAATACATTGTGCGTATTTGGTGAGAATGAAGAGATATTTTGTTTCAGCCGTAGCGATTTCCGCGGTGATAAGCGCATCGTCGTCGTCAAGTACAATGGCACGCACACCGTTACTGCGAATGTTGGAGAATTCACTGAGGTTGGTACGCTTGACAATACCGTTTTGCGTAAAGAGGGTAAGCGACTTTTCATTGCTGAAATCGGTTGTCGGAATAATAGAGCAAATTTTCTCATTGGGTACTAAATTAAGAAGATTAACAACAGCTTTGCCTTTAGCAGTGCGGCTTCCTTCGGGAATTCTGTAGACTTTGAGCCAGTGAAGTTGCCCGCGGTCGGTAACAAAGAGCAGGGTGTCATGGGTATTACATGTAAAAAAGCTTTCTATAAAATCGTCTTCGTAGGTGGTGACGGCGGTTTTGCCTTTGCCGCCGCGACGTTGTTTCTCGTAACTGGTGAGCGGAACACGTTTAATATAACCGCGGTGCGTAATGGTGACGACCATCGGCTCATTCGGGATGAGATCTTCAATATCGATGTCGTCGTAGTTATCTTCAATATCGGTACGGCGTTCGTCGCTTAGTGTTTGAACAACTTCATAAAGCTCGTCTTTGATGATCCCTTTTAAAACCGCTTCGCTTTTGAGAATACTCTCTAAATATGCAATGGTTTTAAGCAGTTCTTGAAGTTCGTTTTCAATCTTTTCACGTTCCAAACCGGTCAGTTTTTGCAGGCGCATATCTAAAATGGCCTGTGCCTGAAGGGCAGAGAACTCAAAGGTTTCCATAAGTCCTTCTTTAGCCGTTTCGGTGTCTTTTGAAGCTCGAATAAGTTTAATGATGGCATCAATATGGTCAAGTGCTTTCTTCAGGCCTTCTAAAATATGGGCTTTTGCTTTGGCTTTTTCCAGATCGAAAATAGTACGGCGAATAATGACGGTTTTTCGGTGGTT
>JALSLA010000056.1 GCA_026988515.1 Helicobacteraceae bacterium
TTCATGCCAGAGCTGTTATAGGTCGTGATTGTGTTTTAGGGCAAGGCATAACCATTGGAGGACGCTCAAAAGCTTATGGTGTTCCTGTAATAGGCGATAATGTATATATTGGTCCGGGAGCAAGAATATTGGGTGATATTACAATTGGAAATAATGTGATAATTGGACCCAACTCTGTTGTAATTGCTTCAATACCTGATAATTGTATTGCTGTTGGTATTCCCGCCAAAATAATTAAAAAAAATATTAATAAAGAAGATTATGTCTAAAGCGTTAATGATCGGTCCCCGAAAAAACAGAAAACATCCCGATAAAATCGGTGGGGTCATTGTCCTGTTTGAGGATCTGCTCTCTTATTGTGATGCGCAGGGTATTTCCTACGATGTTATCGATACCAACAAAGAGAACTACTCCAACAGGCTATTTTCATATGTTGCCATTGTTTTCTTGTTGCTTCGAAAAATTCCCAGAGCAACACATCTGTCGCTACACGGTACCGCCAATGACTTTGTGCTGATTGCACCGGTTGCCGTATTGTTTTCAAAACTCTTTGGAACGTCGGTGAGTTTACGAAAGTTTGCCGGTAATTTTCATGAGCTTTTTGAAGGGTTCTCGGGTTTAAAACGGCGTATTGTAACGTGGACGCTAGAGCAATCTACATGTAATTTTTTTGAGACACGCTATTTGGTAGAATATTTTAAACCATACAACCCGCATACCCACTGGTTTCCCAACGTCAGAAAGCGGCAAGCGGTCAGTGTGAGCGGAGTATATCGCAAACGTTTTGTTTATATCGGGGGCATCTGCAAAGAGAAAGGTATTGAACTTTTGTGCGAAGCATCCAATCAGCTTGAAGATGACTATGTAGTTGATCTGTACGGCGTATTGCTGGAGGACTACACTAAAGATTTTTTTAACGACTATAAGGTACAATACCAAGGTATATTACAACCGGAAGATGTTATACATACATTACAACAGTATGATATATTGCTGCTGCCCTCATACAGAGAGGGGTATCCGGGCGTTATTATTGAGGCGCTATCGGTTGGATTACCCGTTATTGCCACCAAGCTGAAAGGAATAGAAGAGATGGTAAATCAGGAGTCGTCAGTGCTGATTGAACCCGGAAGTGTCGAACAGCTAGCCGCAGCAATGCAATCTTTTGGCACAACTGACTATGCTCAGAAATCATCGGCTGCCAAGCAGCAGTTTGATGCTTTTGACAGTGATATTCAAACGGAGCTTTTCTTCGCGCGTATTGGTTGGTAATGGTGAGAATTGCTGCGCTGATTCGGCTCTATCATACGGTAAAGTTTCTGCGTTTTAAACAGATCTATTATCGTCTGTTTTACCGGTTGCGCAGCCGTTGGCGACGTGTTACCGGATTCTCTTACCCTCTTGCTGTCACGTCGGACGTCACCCCGATCACCTTAGCTCCTTCCATTCAAAGTGTTGCTCTGTTTCAGAATCGACGGGCCGATTTTCTTAATATTGTGCACGATTTTGGTAATGGTATTGATTGGAATATCGCTACATACGGTAAGCTCTGGACCTATAATCTGACCTATTTCGACTATCTGCACCATGGCGATGCTTCTAAAGAGGAGGGGATGGCGCTAATATATGACTTTGTGAAACAGATGCCTCTTCTTAAAGACGCTTTAGAGCCGTTTCCAATTGCATTACGGGGGATTAACTGGATCAAATTCCTTACGCATCACCATATTGACGATCGTGCCATTAATGATGCTCTGTATGCCCAGTATCATATATTGATGGACAACTTGGAGTACCATTTGCTGGGAAATCACTTGCTTGAAAACGGCTTTAGTCTGCTATTTGGAGGCATCTACTTTCAAGATGCAGCATTGCGGCAGAAAGCAAGCGAGATTTTATATGCCGAACTGGATGAGCAGATTCTTGATGACGGGGCACATTTTGAGCTTAGTCCGATGTATCATCAGATTATGTTATTCCGACTGCTTGAGTGCATCAATTTGTTGCAGCACAACCCGGTTGACGCATCCCTTCAGAAGTTTTTGGAGACCAAAGCATCACTGATGCTCGGATGGCTTCGTCATATGACCTTTCAAAACGGTACTATACCGCTTTTTAATGACAGCACCAATAACATAGCGCCTTCAAGTCGGGAACTTTTTGATTATGCAGTGCGACTTAATGTACATGTAAATTCACGTCCGTTACACGAGAGCGGTTATCGAAAGTTTTCCAAAGATCGGTACGAGTGCATTGTCGATGTCGGTTCAATCGGAGCGCGCTATATTGCCGGACATGCTCATGCCGATACCTTTGGTTTTGAGCTACATGTAAATAATCGACCCTTTATTGTCGATACGGGGCTCTCGACCTATGAAGCGAACGAGCGGCGCATGATGGAGCGATCTACCGCAGCACACAATACGGTAACGATTAACGGGAACGATCAAAGTGACGTTTGGGACGCTTTTCGGGTGGCCGAGCGTGCTGAGGTTACATCTTTGCAAGAAGATGCCGATACTGTTACGGCAACACATAACGGCTACGAAAAACGCTACGGTGTACTGCATCAACGAGAATTTATAGGCGGTGAGAAGCAGCTAACGCTTATTGATACGATTGTATCCGACAAAGAATACCACGCCGTCGCCAGAGTGCATTTTCATCCGGATATTACCGATGAAGAGATAGCACAGTCACTACGGTTTGAGCCTGCTTGCGAGTATGCCATTCGAGAGTATCGGTATGCGCCTGAATTTAATTTACATGTAAAGGCAAAGGTCGTGGAAGTTCTATTTACACAAAAACTTAAAACGGTGATTGCTTTATGAAGATACTTTTTATTACCGACAATTTTCCTCCTGAAGTTAATGCACCGGCAACACGAACGTATGAACACTGTATGGAGTGGAAGAAGCATCGCGATGTGCAGATCACGATTGTAACGTGCGCACCTAACTTCCCTCACGGTAAGGTGTATGAAGGTTATCAAAATAAGTTGTACCAAAAAGAGCATATTGACGGTATTACGGTCATTCGTGTCTGGAGTTATATGACCTCCAACAAAGGGTTTACCAAGAGGGTTCTGGACTACATGAGTTTTGCCTTTATGGCCTTTTTTGTAGGGTTGACTACTCGGCATGATATCATCATTGCCACCTCGCCGCAGTTTTTTACTACGTGGGCGGCCTGGGCCATCTCAAAAATCCGAAGAACGCCTTGGATCTTTGAACTTCGTGACATCTGGCCGGCATCCATCAAGACGGTTGGTGCCATGGACCAGGGATTCGTACTCAATCAGTTAACCAAAATTGAGATGGGGCTTTACAAAGATGCCAACAAGGTCATTGCCGTGACCGATGCATTTAAAACCGAGTTGGTAGAACGGGGTATAGAAGCGGAAAAAATAGCGGTAGTTACCAATGGCTCCAACCTCGATCTGTTTGTACCCAAAGAGAAAGACGGCACTCTGTTGCGGCAGCTTCAGTTGGAGGGCAAGTTTATTGTCGGCTACATCGGAACACACGGTTTGGCGCATAAACTTGATTTTATTATTCAAGCTGCCGCAGCTATAAACGATGCACGGATCCACTTTCTTTTTATCGGAGACGGGGCGGAAAAAGAGAAAATTGTACGCTTGGCAAAAGAACTTTCACTGAAAAATACGACATTTTTAGACCCTATTGGCAAAGAGCTTGTTCCGCAGTACCTGTCGATCGTCGACCTCTCTTTAGCGCCGCTAAAAAAATCCGACACCTTTAAAAGTGTGATCCCCTCAAAAATATTTGAGGCTTCCGCAATGCGTAAACCGACACTTTTGGGGGTCGAAGGAGAGGCTCAAAAGATTGTGGAGGCATACGGGGCAGGTTTGTGTTTTGAACCTGAAAACGAAACGGATTTCATAGCAAAACTCTCTCGACTGAAAAATGATGAAGCGCTGTATCGGCAGTGTATAAGCGGATGTGAGAAGCTGGCACACGACTTTGACAGAAAGTCATTGGCATCTAAGATGTTGGAGAGTATAATACATGTAGCAACATAAAACAAGGTTGTATACATGACTTTTGAAACACTACTGCATCAGTATAGAAGCGTCTACTATAGTTTTCCACAATCATTAAAAATATTTTTAGGTTGTTTGTATGGCAATATCCCGCTTTCATGGCGGTTTGGGTCGCAATATACATTACACTCTAATATGCTTCAAAAATTTGAATCTTCCAGTGAGCAATTTCAACTTGATTATCAGTACAATAAAACATTAGAAACCTTACTATTCGCCGAAGCACATATTCCTTACTATCAACGCACATTTCAAGAGCATGGGGTTGCGGCGGCACAGTTTAAGTCGCTTGAAGATATTGCAATGTTTCCTGGGATCACCAAGCTGGACATCAGTCGTCATATTGATGCGATGGTCAGTGATAGGAATGAGAAACCGGTAGCCTACTATTCGGGCGGATCGCTCTCGACACCTACGAAATATTTTCTGCCCGATTCCAGTCGTGCCAAAGAAAAGGCGTACAATAACTACATTTTTTCGCAGATTGGCTACCGCTACAGAGATAAAACACTGCTGCTTAAAGGCAGAGAGATATCCATTCCCGATAAAGATATCTACTGGGAATACGAGCCCATCGACAACTATCTGCTGTTGTCAAACAACTATATGAACTCTGAAAAGTTCCCATTAATGTATGAAAAAGCAGCTGCCTTCTCTCCAAAATTTGTTTTTGGCTATCCGAGTGCCGTGTTGAGTTTTATCAAGCAGTCACAACGACGAGGCCTTAAAGCATTTCGGATCAAGGGAGTGATTTTGGCATCTGAAACCGTCTATCCGGATGAGCTTGCTCTTATTAGAACATTTTTCCAAGCCGATGTATTAACGCATTACGGGCATACGGAGCGCAATGCAATTGCTTACCGTATCAATGAGGGCAGTTACACGTTTTGCAACGCTTACGGACTCAGCAGAGTGGTTGAAGGTGAGCTGATTACAACGACTTTCGATAATCTTGTGATGCCCTTTATCAACTTTAAGACCAATGACAGTGTCAGTGGTGACATCCGTTACTATGAGAACAGTGATATTGCCAAAGAGGTGGGACAGATTGAAGGAAGAACACAAGATTTTTTGGTGACAGATGATCTGCGATTGGTCTCTATTACGACCATGTGCGGCGGGCAATATTTGCCGCTAGAGAGTATTGATGCAATCCAGTATATCCAAGAGAACCCGGGAGTCGTTACGGTGTTGGTAGAAGGTAATAATGTTGATCTTGACAAAGTCAAAGAGGGTATGCATAAGCTGGTGCGTGACGGGATTGATTTTGAGGTTCAGGCGGTTGATCGTATTGACAAAACATCACGCGGTAAACGGGTCATGTGCAAACAATCACTCGATATTGAGGCGATACGGAATAACGGCGCACCCGTGCTGGGAGTAAATCGATGTTAGCGCGATTGTTAGTCAGGCTCTTTGGCGGTATTTGGGCGCTTAAAGAGCGTTGCCGCAGCAGCGGACTCAAAGGCAGTATGATGCGTTTTGTGTACGGGTGGTATCAGTTTGAGCACGGCAGTGCCATTGCCGTGGCGTCTCAATTTAACGGGCCACCGAGTTTTCCGCGTGGTATGAAGCAGATCGTTATCGGCGAAGATGTCGAAGTGGGTAAAAACTGTACCATTTTGCATCAAGTGAGCATTGATAGTGATGCCTTGGCTTGTTCCGAAAGCCAAGGCAGTCCAGTCATTGGAGATAACTGCTATATCTATCCGGGAGCCAAAATTATCGGCAAGCTGGTTATTGGTCATAATGTTATTGTTCGGGCCAATGCTGTTGTAACACAGGACGTTCCGGATAACAGCATCGTCGAAAGCTCCGGTGAAGTTTTTGCGAGACATTGAGATGCAACTGTTAGAGCGTATTGTTTAAAATGTTGTTCTTTTTGAATATATCACGGTATGCCGAGGTGGTAACAACTTTTTCTATAGCGTGCATATGGCGTTTATGGTGTACATCGCTTCCGACAAAATCGATCATGCCCTCATTCACAAGACGTTGCGCAAGATGTTTGACCTCGTCACTGTAGTAGCCCGCAAGTGAGTTTATATTAAGCTGAAACAAAACTCCAAGCTGTTTAAGCGCTCTGTATTTTCCAAAATTCTTTGCAAGATAGACATAGCGCTCCGGATGGGCCAGCACCGGGGTGTACCCCGCTTCTTGCATGACCTCGATCATGGCATCGAGATTTAATGGCAGGTTGATGTAGGACATCTCAAAGAGCAGATATTTTTTAGTTCCGAACGTTAATACATCAAAACGTGCCACAAGATCCATCAGGTGATCATCCAAATAATATTCTGAGGCTATCTCTACTTGTATTGGAATCTGTTCTTCTTGAACACGCTTTCGAAGCTGTTGTAGCCCCTTTTGTAAAATCTCGGCAGTATTGGCATAACGATGGGACATAATATGAGGCGTGGTAATGATTTTAGTATAACCCAGTTTTTGAAATCGTCTTAGGATATCCAAAGACTCCTCCATGGTTTTAACACCGTCGTCAATGCCGGGGATCAGGTGCGAATGCAAATCTACATGTACGGGAAGAGTCGGAGTCGCAACAGGTGCTTGTACCGCTGTTGCCGACGGCAGTGTTGTAATTTGAGAGACGGTCTTTTTCAATTTCCAAAGCCATAGCGAGAGCAAGCTAATGAGCACAAAAAGCAGCGCAACCAGCCAATAGAGATGCTCTAATGTAATACGATCTGTCACCTCTTCATCTACCGCAGGCTTTTTGTTCCGGAGGTACTTGCTGCGCTCAGGTTCAGATGTTGAAGCTTTGGCAGAGAGTATTGTCGTATTGTGCGCGGTAGAGTCTGTAGTGGTTGTCGGTATGGCAGTAGTATCAAGTGGCTTGGTGATGATACGGCTGACAAAAGCGGCCGGGTAGCGTTTTTTAATCAGAGTGAAAAGTTTACTCAGCGCTCTGGAGCCAACAATGGGCTCCAGCGTGACAATAAAATAGTTTTGAAGCGGGTAGGCCTGAACCGAAAACCCCTCTTTTTCTTGGTATTTTTTATAGCTTTTTTTAGTTTGAAGCCACTTAAGAAGCTCTATTTTTGTCTGGTTGGCCTGTTCTTGAGCATGGTGGCTACTTACAATAATTTTATATGCTGCCGAGAGGGGTGATGCTGCCAATAAGAGTAGAAAGATGAGAGCCGCAACTGGCGATGTCATGGTTATTTAGGACACCGCAAGGGAGATGCAGCTATTTTTTATTATAGTAGTCATGTGAATAACCGTATCCATAACCGTATCCATAACCGTATCCAAATTTTTTACCCATTGCAACACCGTTAAGGAGGATACCCGAATTGTTGAGGTCGTGCTCTTCTACAATGCGATTGATGCTTTTAATAAAATCTTTCTTCGAGTAGTTTGCTTTAAAGATGAACAGATTGATATCTGAAAGTTTCATCAAAATCATGGCATCTGTTACCAGCCCGATTGGCGGAGAATCGAAAATAATGTAATCGTAGCGCTCCAGAAGAGCGTTAACCACCTCTTTGAAACTGTCGGCCAGTAACAGTTCAGAAGGATTTGGCGGTACCGGTCCGGCGGTAATGACATCAAGATGCTCAATTTGTGTTTTTTGAATGCTCTCATCTAAAGTACTGTTACCTGAAAGCAGGGTGCTAACACCGATATTGTTGACGAGCTTATATTTTTCATGAATACGGGCGCGACGCATATCAAGGTCTAGCAGTATCACTTTTTTGTGACTCTTGGAGATGATGCTGGCGAGTTCGGTAGAGATAGTGGTTTTTCCCTCACTCGGTATTGAGGAGGTAATGGTTAATATCTTTGCCGTTTGCGCATTTTGTAAAAATTCCAGGTTGGTACGCACGACACGAAGGGCCTCTTGAAACGGCTGGATATTTTTATTGGAACTCAAATGCGGAATGGCTCCATAAATGGGAATGGAAGTGAGATTTTCAATATCTTCGACGGTTTTAATGGTATTGTCTCTGTAGTTACGCAACAGGGCGAGTATAACTCCCAAAATGATGCCTAAAATAAGCCCGACAACAACAATTAGAAAACGCTTCGGTTTAATAGGTTTGTCCGGTTCGACAGCTCTGTCGATAATGCGAGTTTCCGAAACGGTAGATGACTGCACAATGGCGGTTTCAGCCCGTTTCTCAAGCAGGAACGAATAGATTTTTTCATTGACCATAAAATTACGTGTCAGTTTTGAGAGTTCACGCTGCTGTTCAGGAAGATTTTCCATCTGCTGGGTGTGCTGGTTAATAATCTTTGTGAGTCGGTAGCGACGCTCTTTGGTGCTGCGAATACTGCTTTGAATGGTCTTTACCAAGGAGTTGCGCAAAGATGCCAGTTGCTGGGTGACTTTTTGAACATCAGGATGGAGTTCGGTAAAGTCTACCAGCAGTGAATTGCGCAGACTGCTGGCTTCTTGAATTTTTTGAATCAGCAAGTTAATGGTAGAGCTGGTCTCTCGCTGGGTAATTCCCAAGTCGATTCCGGAAATGTCGTCGTGGGTTTGAATGTATTGCAAGGTATTTTCCAAGACGCTTAACTGCATATCGAGTTCGTAACGCTGACTTTCAAGATCTGCCAGTTTTCCGGCGGTAATTTGTGCCTTGTCTTCAATATCGACAACAATATTGGTGGCTTTATACTTTTCAAGCGTTGATGCTGAACTCTGGAGTGTTTTGTTGATTGCTTCAAGTTGCGTATCAAGAAACTTGAGTGTTTTCTCGCTGCTTTCAGCCTTGAGATCAATGGTCTCTTGAATATACGCGCCGGCAAGTGCATTAATAATCTCCGTGCCTCTTAAGGCTACGGTATCTTCAAAACCAAGATGCAGTATGGTACTCTCACCAATGGTGCTGACGGAAAGAGAAGATGCTATGTAGCGTATCATTTTATCATCTGAAGCTATTGTGAAGGAGTAGTGCGGCTCTGTCAGATCATAGACTTTTTGAACACTCAGGTTGAACCACGGCGTAATAATGTTTTCACCGTACTGATGGGTTTCACTGTAGCGTAGCGGCGTCTCTTTTTCAGGCAGCGGCGCAATCAATGAGCGCAAAAAGTTAATAAATTTTGTTTTTCCGGAAGGCTCTAAAATGAGTTGAAAATGTTTTTCATCAATCGGAATCAGCTCAAAAGGGGTCATAACCCGCTCGCCGATAAACTCTGCTTTGACGACAAACGGCGATGTTTTGTACAGTTCCCGTGTTTTGTAGCGCTTAGTGCTAAAGTAGCGTGTATTGATTTGGAGATCTTCAAGGGCTTTGGTGATAATATAGCGTGACTGAATGATCTCGATTTCATTATCGAGATTGTTGCTCTCTTTTCCCAGAGCTAACGCCATAAAATCGGTTTGAGGGTTACGCTCACTTTTAACCGAGATGGTCGTCTCTGCCTGATAGACGTTAGGCGCCAGATAGGCGAACACCATAGCAAAGAAAGTCACCAGCAAGGTTACAAACAGAATAGAGTACTTGTAACGATTGAGTGTTTGAAACAGCTCTTTTAAATCAATTTCATCATCATGAGTCGGTGCGGTACTGGACTTCTCTTGCATCATTACGGCTGACCCCAGACATTGCTACGAATGGTAGTAATTTGTGTAAACGGGTTGAGTATAGCGGAGATCAGCTGCAGAAACGGCATTTTTTCCTGGAAGGCTACGTTGGCAGCTTTGCTGTCGCGCGCCGTTACAAAAACAATGTCGTTGGGCTGCAAGATGAGACTGGAGTGACGGATGGAGTTAAAGTCGGTTAAATCCACTTCGCGGACTTCCGGATGGCGCAGATTGCCCCGAATAATTTTAATATTGGTACGTTTGGCGTCTACCGTGAGGTCACCTCGTGAGGCCAGCGCTTCAAAGAGGGTCATGGTGCCGTTGGTGACTAAGGTTACTCCCGGGTTACGAACCTCGCCCAGAACAAAGAGGCGCTGATTAAGAATTTTAACGGCAACGTAAGGGTTGCGCAAATATTTTTTGTACTCTTTCATCAGTTTTTGCGCTGCCTCATTTTCAGTGAGTCCGGCAATTTTGATCATACCGACAAGAGGCAGATGGACCATGCCATCCGCACCGATCAACGTTCCTTCATCCCCGATTCGTTGGGTATAAGCACGTTGACCGCCGGTGCTGAGCAGTTGGTTTAACTGTCCCGATCCGGTTGATGACTGGTTGAATGCGGTAATTTGAACCCGATCGCCTTTGGAAATTTTCCACTCAAAAAGCGCCTCTTTTTCATATTGCTCGTCAGAAACCTGAGTAACAATTGTCTCTTCTTTAATATTGTTGCTAAACCGATTATAGTCTTTGGTCGAGCATGCCGAAAGTAACAGGACTACAGAGAGTAGTCCGAAAATGTGCAGTCTTTTCATTATGAGAACTCCGTAACTTTAAATAATGGCGCAAGTATATATTATTTTTTATTAAAGATACCATAAGCAGTTATGAAGAGAGGTAAAATGAAACCTAAAATAACCTGTTTCCAACTTAACATACTTTAATCTTAAACAAGATAGAATGTCGACCATGAATATATTGTTATTAACTTTTTTGGCATTTGTTTTGTCGTTTCTGGGCGTTTTTCTGCTTATTAGGTATGCACAAAAATTGGGTTTTGTAGATATTCCTAACGCACGCAGTGCCCATACGGATGTTATGCCTCGCAGTGCCGGATTGGGGTTTGTATTGGCGGTATTACTGACACCGCTTCTCATAGACACCGCTTTTTTTATGGAATACTATTATATTTTTCTTTCTATATTAATTATCTTGATTGCCGGCGTGTTGGATGACAAATATGATGTCTCGCCCAAAGTGAAATTTAGTTTTATTTTTGCGGCAACCTTGGTACTGTATTTTAATAATATTGAAATTAATTCTTTGGGAAGTTACTTTGGTGTTGAGATTGTCATTCCCGGGTTTCTAGTCTTTATCTTTACTTTTTTTGCTGTTGCCGGCTTTACCAATGCACTTAATCTTATGGACGGCCTTGACGGGCTGGCAGGCTCGATTGCACTGGTCATGTTTGTGTCGTTTTTTGCGATTGGATGGGTACACGACGATGTGTTAATGATTAATCTCTCGGCGTTGTATATCGGTGCGCTGGCGGCTTTTTTATATTTTAACTGGAATCCCGCCAAGATTTTTATGGGTGACAGCGGCTCTCTTGCACTGGGGTTTTCCATTGCGCTGTTAAGCATACAGTCATTGCGTTATGTTGAGCCGACGGCAGTACTGTTTTTACTGGCGTTGCCTATTTTTGATACGTTTATTGTGATGCGTCGTCGCATTCAACGGGGCCTTTCTCCCTTTGAAGCCGATAAAACACATTTGCATCACTTGCTTTACAAAGTTAAATTACATGTAAAATTTACAACGGTTATGCTGATCTGTATGCAGATTACCTTTTCTATTATGGGGTACCAGATGCACAGCGCCAATAATACGTTGACGCTGATTCTCTTTGTGACTTTTTTCTATATTTTCTTAAATCTTTTTGATGAGCGGCTGCGTTATCGTGAAAAAGAGAAAAAAAATACGCTAAAGCGACGCTCGTGACTACCGTTTTAGTTGTCTTTGGAACACGTCCGGAAGCTATAAAGATGGCTCCGTTAGTGAAAGCTTTTGAGCGAAAACGGGACAGGTTCTGTACGAAAGTGTGTGTGACGGCGCAACATCGTGAAATGCTCGATCAGGTATTGGATCTTTTTGACATTACTCCGGACTATGATTTGAACATTATGAAACCGGGGCAGGATCTGTATGATGTGACTGCTAACGTGCTTTTGGGCATGAAAGATGTGTTGCGTGAACTTCAGCCCGATATTGTTTTTGTGCATGGGGATACGACAACGACATTTGGAGCATCGTTAGCTGCATTCTACCAAAAAATTAAAGTAGCTCATATTGAAGCCGGTCTTAGAACGGGAGATATATACAGTCCGTGGCCTGAAGAGGCCAATCGGCAACTTACCACTCAGATTGCTGCGTTTCACTTTGCACCTACTTCAACGAGCAGAGAAAACTTACGCAAAGAAAATGTTAGTGACAATGTAATTGCAGTAACGGGCAATACGGTTATTGATGCACTTTTTTTAGCGCTGGAGAAAATTAAAACCAATCAAGTGCTTGAGAAGACCATTGTTACCAGACTTAAAGCACTCTATCCGTTTGATCCGGAGCGTAAAACCATTTTAGTTACCGGCCATCGAAGAGAGAATCACGGTCAAGGTTTTATCGATATTTGTGAAGCCTTAAAGCACATTGCAGAAGAAAACAGTGATGTTGACATTGTCTACCCTGTTCATTTAAACCCCAATGTGCAACAGCCGGTTAAAGCAATTTTGTCTAATATTTCGAATATACACCTTATTGAACCGCTTCAGTATGAAAGTTTTATATATCTCATGGACACATGTTACTTTATTATTACCGACAGTGGCGGTGTTCAAGAAGAGGCACCGAGTTTAGGCAAGCCGGTATTGGT
>JALSLA010000057.1 GCA_026988515.1 Helicobacteraceae bacterium
CCTCTCCTGTCGCCCTATTCCTAAAGCCACTCGCGTTTGTGGACGGGAATTATAGAAAAATCACGCCCCTTTGTCAAGGACTTTTCGGCTAAATTGTTGAATTTGTTCCCTTTCTTGACATTTTTACGGTTTACATGTAAATTTAAGCATTAATAAAGTATATGAACAAATCCTGTTTCAGACTCAATAGCTATACTAATATGCTCATCTTCTCTAAAAAGAGTAATTCTGCACTGCTCTCGTACCAGCATGCTTTTTCCTTTTTTTGTATACATACCGTCAAAAAGTTTTTGGTTATCGTATATAGGTCTACCGTAGTAATCAAAAGCTAAGCGTAATCGGCTAGCAGGCAATTTGCAGCCTCCGGAAAATGTTACATTATCGATGCCGTATTCATGACCAATGTTGAGTTCATTACTGGCTCTGTCTCCATCATATTGCGTAATAAGGTTACCTGAATACCCTCCAGTCAATAGTTTACTGCTGTCTAAAGGGTTAACAGCCACCTCTGAAAGGTCAGGATTACCGGTATGTCCGGCACCGTCTGAAAATATTGTGTACGCCCAGTGCCTGTCGGCTCCCTTTGCTTTCGTAAAAAAAATTTGCCATCGCGCTTTGTACCATTGCGCATCATTGGGGTTAAATTTATTATCAACCATTGCAAGGTGTTGCGTATAACGCAGATGTGAAGCCACCTGATGTGCAGCCTCAGCTAACAGGTCTCTTTGAAACAGTGGCGCCACTCCTGCAGAGAGTACTCCAATAATCACAATCACAATTACTAGTTCCAGCATACTAAAAGCAATACGCATGATCTAATACATCCTAATGTTTTTTGTTTAGAATAATACCAAAATGTTTCGATTTTTGAACTTATGGAGGATGAAGAGTGTATAAAATTTGTGATAATAACTACCTAAAACCGAATGGTTCTAGGTAGTCCGATGTTTTAAAATTTTTCTGCTTCTTGTACATCATATAAAATATCGTCCATTGGATGACGATACATCGGCATAGCCAAACGCTTTTCATCAAGAACATGACCGATAAAACCGATAGAACGCCCGACGATAAAGAAAGCATTCAGTGTACCGGACTCGATAAACTCATTGATCTCGTCTTCAGAGTAGCCCAGAGCGCGCCACATATCGACCATCAAAATACCAATAGTACCATCAACATTAAGAATAAGATTCTCTTTTTTAGATGTTGTCAACTGCTCAACTGTCAACGCATAATCCAGCAGTGGCGTTGCCGGAAAATACTCTTTTGCAAATTTTTTCAGTCCTTCAACTCTTAGATCAGGATTCTTCAGTGATTTGATACGGTGGCCAATACCCGGAATCGGCACCCCTTCTTTTTTCATATAATTTAAAAACGCTTTGGGATCAAGATTATTGTCATCGGCGTATTTGAAATATTTTGCCGCACCGTCAATGGCTCCTCCAAAACGTGGGCCAATGGTCAATAAACCGGTTACCAACGACTCAACAACCGATTTTCCCGCACGTGCTGTCACTTTGGCATTATGAGCACCCGATACTGCCGGTCCGTGATCTGCCACAGTTTTTAAAACAGTTTCAATAAACTGTGTTGCCCATTGCGGATACTGTTTCTTAAACCATAAAAGAGAGATAACATCGCCAATACCTTTACCGGTGTCAGGTGTTGCAACCGAACTAATCGGGAAACCGGCATACGTTGCCTCATCACCTCTGTCATCGGAAATAGTACAGATAAACTGCTTGGAACGTCTAACTTTCGGTACAACATTCAATGCCGGCTCTGCAATGTCTTTAATAATTCCTTCAGCATGCAACTCTTTATATACACCGTTAATGACTTCTGGGAGATCATTAAATGATGCCGGAACATGAATACCGGCTTCCGCCATAGCTTTGTTCTTGTACTCGGCTGTCTCTGTTTCCGCATTGGCAGATGCTCCGGCATGTCCAAACTGAACACCGGAGTCATAGTACTTGGCAATAGTACCGATACACCATGCAATAATCGGTTTTTTGATTTTTCCGGACTTCACAGCCTCAATGACTTTATACTCTTCTGTACCGCCGACTTCTCCAAGAAGAATCATATACTTCACATTTGGATTGTTTTCCATACGAAGCAAATTATCAATAAATACCGAACCTACGAAGCGGTCACCGCCAATAGCGACCCCTTCGGCAATGCCATCGGCATTAATAGAAATAATATTGGAAAGCTCATTAAACAATCCCCCTGAACGTGTAACCAAACCACACGAGCCCGGGCGATGCAACTTAGAGTTAATAATATTATCGATCGTACCACCGATGTTGGCAATTTTAAAAGCACCCGGAACAATGGCACCAACCGTTGCCGGACCGATAACCGTAACATTTTTTTCACGTGCAAAAGCATTCATTCCACGTGCCAATCGTTCGGGAATCCCCTCGGCTGTTATCATAATTGAACTAAATCCGCCAATGTTTAGTGCTTCCATAGTAACATCGTATGCCGTTCGAAATGATGCAAAATTCAGCAGTACATCAGCTTGCGGTTGTGCCGCTTTTGCTTCAGCGGTACTTTTATACAGCGGTACCATAATCTCATCGGCACCCCAAAAAAACTTTTCGAATTTATTGCCGCTGGTCGGAGCTACAATTGCTGCTACTGACGGTGTTTCTCGTTTAATCGTATAATCATAATCGAGCATGCGCTGAATAGCGGTTTTGTTGTTATTCCAAAAAATTGCTTGCGTGTTTTTATTAAATAATGACATTCGTTATCTCCCTACTTCTCTTCTAGTGCCATACGTACAATATCTGTAACGTGTGTTTCCGGCCCATATACCTCAATGTAAAGTCCCAATCTGTCTGCTGCTTCTTTGATGTCTTTAAGACCTTTTTCATAGTTTGGCCCGCCACGTCTAACATAAATTTTAACTCCAACTTCTTTCATTTTATCGGCATAGTTTTCAAATGCCTGAATAATGCCGGTAAAAGTTTTAGCAACGTCAGTAAAGTTGGCAATAGCTCCACCGATGATCATGATTTTATCACGTCCTTGAGGGTCTTTTTCCCGTGTCATAAGATCCAAAATTGTTTCGGCATAAAATTTGGTTTCACCCGTTGTCGGGCCTCCGGAATATTCACCGTAATTCGCCAGGTCTTCTATTCCGGCAAAATCAGCGATTGTATCAGCATAAACAACTGAGGCACCACCACCGGCAACCATAGTCCAGATACGCGCTTCCGGTTTTAACAGCGTCAACTTGAGAGAAGCACCGGTTTTAGCATCAGCCGCTTCGATTGCTTCAACCTCAGGAGATTTTGATTCCATTCCAAATGCTGTTGGATACTCAACGTCACCCCACTCATCTACCATCATAAATCCGGCGGTATCATCAAGTTTGGCTACCATATCTAAAAGCTCTACTTTATTGCCCTGAAGAACAAAAGGATTGATCTCAAGGTATGCAAAATTCAGATCTCTGTACGCTTTAAAAAATCCTACGGCAAACTTTGCAAATGCTTCTTTGTCTTTTTGAGCCACATCAGCAGGAATGTTAGCTCTGATTTTCGCCTCAATCTCTTCTTCGGTATCGGTGATTTTAAAGGTGACTTCCGTAACTTTTTCGTCCCACCCTTCTTCTACTTCCATACCACCTTCGGCTGACATGTAGAGTACATCATCATCACCGACGCAGGTAGCAGAAATATAATACTCTTCGTCTTGGGTATGCGGTGTAAATGGCTCTACAATAAAATGTGTTAGCATATCAACAGAAGCTTCACCGGTCGGAGTATCACCGTCGAATGAAAAATATACTTTCTGCTTAGAACTTGACTTTGCATCAATCCAAGAGGCAGCTTTCTCTAACGAGACATCTCCAGGCTTGGTATCTCGAAAGAGAACCAAATCATTTTTACCGCGTTTACCAAAAAGCATATCCGGTTTTGCTACCAAAGGCTTTTCACTTAACCACTTGTGAGTCTTAGCAGCTTCTTTAAGTTCTGATCCGTTTTGAACCAATACTGTTTCATATGCATACGTAAAGTCTGGAAAATATTTATTCCAATGCTTAGCCAAAATTGACTTTGCGTCAAATTCTCTTATCGCTTTTTGAGCCATTGCAATCCCTTCTTAATCATAAGTTGATTGGGATTATATCACGCGATAACTTTATTGTATGCGCAATTGACAACTTGCGCTTCGCCCAATCGACTATGTGTGTTGTTTTGTAACATAAGCCTTATAGATTGTTCGGTTTCTGTAACGTATGGTTACATTTTGCTCAATATTTTGAAAAGGTTTTTCATTGGTTAATAAAAGATTTTCACATTTCTTAATTCCGTAAAAACGCAGTCGTGCCTGCATTTTTTCATTTTCAGCGCTAATACATGTAATGTTCAAGTCCTTCAATTTTTGCGCCAACTCTTTAGCAATATGCATCTTGTAAGCAAAATGTTTTTTTGGTTTTTCTACATATGCGTATATCTCTTTATTAAAAAAAACAACTAACGTATTGAGTAAAAGTAATATAAAAGAGATGGCAAAAATCATTCGATAACGTCCCCGAAACTCTCGTAACCGTACCCGATAAGAGTGAAAAAAAGTCTGTGCCGCCAATGGTAAAATCACCATCAAATAGGGTGCAAAAATCTGCACTTCTATACGTTGTCGGAAGGAGAGTAACAGTGAAATAATCAAAGCCGTAAAGGCAAGGTACCAACTCATATCACGCTGGTCATTTATATAGGCTCGATACATTATATAGAACAGATAGATAAAAACAATTGGAGAGAAGATAGCAGCATATACGCCTAGTGTATCTAAAAAATGACCGCTAGGTACTCCTGATACTTCTAACGGATGAATTACAAATGCCGCTATTAACAGTAGTGTTAATACGCCCACCTTTTTATAAGATTTAGTAGCATACTCAAAAAATATGAGCCCTAAATATAAAAAGATAATTGACTGATCACTAAATAGCAATAAGGGTAATACAAGATATTCATACCGGCGGTGAAAATGGTAAATATACATGTAAAAAAAGAGTAAAAAAATGACCATTCCGGTAGGATCAACAACCAAAGCTGCACTGCTGACACCCGGAAGCAGCATATAAATCAGTACCAACCACAATCGATCTCGATCATATTTCAAATACTTTTTTGAGATCTTAAACAGTAACAGCACCGAAAGAAGATGCATCAGTATCATCGGTATACGCAACGCAACATCATTGACACCAAAAATGTCCAGTGATGTCGTAACAAGATAATGCAACACAGAGTGTTTTTCATATAATATTTGGGTTTCATAGTAACTAATAGAAAGGTCTATGAGTTCACTGTATAATATGAAGGCATCAATCCCCAACAATAATGCGAGGATCCATCGAGTATTCATAGTTGAAGAAAATTATCTAAAATCTCATGTCCAAATTCGCTCATAATCGATTCTGGATGGAATTGAACACCAAAGATGGGTCGGTCTTTAATTTGAAATGCCATCATCTCCTGATCATCTTGTGAAAATGCCATAGGAATAATAACATCCGGTAACGTCTCTTTCTCTACTATCAAGGAGTGGTAGCGTGTTGCTCTAAAGAGTTCCGGCATTTTACGAAACAGTTTACACTCTCCTTCGCGCTGTATCATTGACGTTTTCCCATGCATCATCTGTTTAGCACGTACCACTTTAGCACCGAAACTCTGCGCAATACTCTGATGCCCCAAGCAGATGCCCAAAATCGGCAACGTATCTTTAAAATGGCGAATTACATCCAAGCTGATTCCGGCTTCATTGGGAGTAGCAGGTCCGGGAGAGATAATTATTTTTTCAGGTTTTAAGGCAATAATCTCTTCAAGACTCAGTTCATCGTTTCGAATAACGTTTAAATCTGCCCCTAACTCCAAACAGTATTGCACAATATTATAGGTAAAACTATCATAATTATCTATCATTAAAATCATTGTGTGCTTCCTTCATTATTGGCAGGATTATAATCTATCTAATATGAAAGTCTCTTTAGGTGAGATCATGAGGTAAAAAGCCAGCAAATGACTGGCTCTTTAAAGGGTGCTCAGTGTTTAGTCGTTGCCTTCTTTGTTGTTGTAGATTTAGATGCAGTACGGCTTTTTTTGGTTTTATGCGATTTAGTACTTTTGTTACTATGCGTACTTTTTTTCTTTGTACTGCTACTCTTTTTCTTTACCGATTTTTTCTTACCTTTTTTAATATTTGCAATTAGGGAATCGCCAATACCTTTAACATTTTTCAAGTCATCAATCGACTTGAACTTTCCATATTTTTTTCTATATTTAATGATAGCTTCAGCTTTTTTTTCACCAATACCGCTAATACTCATTAGCTCTTCTTTGCTTGCTTTATTGACATTCATTGCCGCCATTAAGCTTCCCATAAGTAGAAGCATTACCATTAATTGTTTTAACATTACAAACCTTTACTATGAAATTACGTTGGAATTATAACATAAAAATTATCGAATTAACGCCAGCAACTCTTGCGTTTTTTCTTCCATCAACGTATGATCACCCTGTGATTCGACATTCAAGCGCAACAACGGCTCCGTATTGGAACTACGTAAATTAAATCGCCATGTTTCAAATTCCATACTTAGCCCATCGGTATAGTCAATGCTTAGACTCTTGCTTTCATAATGTTTTTTAATGGTCTCTATGACTAAAGGGGCATCTGCTACAGTACTGTTGATTTCACCGCTGGAAGGATATTTTTCAATACGAGCATTAACCAGTTCCGACATTGTTTTACCTGACTGCGACAGCAGTTCGGTAACCAGAAGCCATGGAATCATCCCACTGTCACAATAGGCAAAATCTTTAAAGTAATGGTGTGCACTCATCTCGCCTCCGTAAATAGCATCCTCATTACGCATACGCTCTTTAATAAATGCATGCCCCGATTTGCTCTGCACCACTTCACCGCCAACACTTCTGACAATATCAATGGTATTGTATGTTAAACGCGGATCATGAATAATTTTTTGAGCAGGCTGTTTTTCCAACAGGGATTGTGCCAACAGACCGACAATATAGTAACCTTCAATAAAACTACCCGTTTCATCAAAAAAGAAACAGCG
Source organism: Helicobacteraceae bacterium (assembly GCA_026988515.1). Taxonomy (GTDB): domain Bacteria; phylum Campylobacterota; class Campylobacteria; order Campylobacterales; family Sulfurimonadaceae; genus QNZR01. The sequence continues at coordinate 7,112 of JALSLA010000057.1, forward strand.
GTCAAAATCACCATCCCATGCCAAACCGACATCTGCACCACTGGCAATGACCGCCTCCGAAGTAGCCGAACGGTTTTCCGGTAAAATAGGGTTTGGAATACCGTTAGGAAAGGTGCCGTCAGGTTCATGATGTACTTTAATAAACTCAAACGGCAGATATTTCTGCAGTAAATCAACAATCATACCGGCACCGCCGTTACCTGCATTCACAACAACTTTCAGAGGTTTTAGCCGTGCCGTATCAACATAGCTTAAAAGATGTTCGATATATTCTTTACGGTGATCAAAGTATTCTACCTTGCCTTTGGATGCTACTTCGGTAAAGTCATTCTGTTGCGCAACCGCTTTAATCTCCAGCAAACCGGTATCGCTACTAATAGGCTTTGATCCTTCACGTACAAACTTCATGCCGTTAAAGTCCATAGGGTTATGACTCGCTGTCACCACAATACCTCCGTCAAACTGAAATGCAAATGTCGCAAAATAGATCTCTTCGGTACCGCACATTCCAATATTATATACATCGACACCGGCATCAGTGAGTCCCGAAGTCAACGCATTGCAAAGCTCTTGGCTTGAGAGTCGAATATCATAACCTACCACCACTTTTTTTGGCCGAATGACTTCAGCATAGGCTCGACCAATCCGATATGCAATCTCTTCATTCAATTCATCGGGAATACGACCTCTGACATCATACGCTTTAAAACACTTAATTTGATTTTCCATTACCTTCCTTGTTTACCATGTTTTTAATTCATTATAGAGACTGTCGCGCTCTACGGGAATAAATCCGCTGTTTTTAATGAGCCGAACAAACTCATTTAAATTGAGACCCTGAGCACTGGCTGCTCCGGCTGCTGAATTAATCGACTCTTTTTCAATCGTTCCATCCAAATCATTGGCACCGAACTCTTGCGCAACCAGTGCTAAATTAACGGTTGAAGTCACCCAGTAAGCTTTAATATTGGCAATATTGTCTAATACGATACGGCTGATCGCCATCGTTTTTAAAATTTCGTGCGCCGTAATAAACTCTTGGATATTCAGATAATTATTTTCACTCTGATAGACCAACGGAATGAATGCATTAAACCCTCCTGTTCTGTCCTGCAAATCACGAATGCGCATCATATGGTCAATTCGGTCTCGACGCTTTTCAACATGACCAAACAGCATTGTCACGTTTGACATTTTACCACGCTCATGCCATTTTTGATGAATTTCCAGCCATTGTGACGAGCTTACTTTCCCTTTACAAATATAGTCACGGACCTGCTCGTCAAAAATTTCTGCACCGCCGCCAGGCATGGAGTCAACCCCGTTTTCTATCATAAGATCCAAGAGTTCATCATAAGTTTTATCATACTCTTCACATAAAAAATGTACTTCTGCTGCCGTCAATGCTTTTACATGTAATTGAGGATACGCCGTTTTTATCTTTTTAAAAATCTCTAAATACCACTGCAGACCGGTTTGAGGATTATGTGCCGAGACAATATGAACTTCCTTAATACCTCGCTGCACAATATCATTGACAATATGCATAATCTCATCATGCGTCATCGTATATTGGTGGGGATTTTTTCGACTTGCGGAGTAAGCACAAAATTTGCAGATATCCTTACAGACATTCGTCGGATTAATATGACGGTTAATATTAAAATAGCTCTTTTTTTTGTGGCGCTGCTGACGTTTAAAATCAGCCAGTTCACCTAACTCAAAGAGATCATAATCATAAAGAACAAGTGCTTCATCATAACTGATACGTTCTCCTGCTCTTATTTTTTCGGCAATATTCACGCTTCATCCTTTTAAGAGCGGCAATTATATCGAAATATCAGTATAATTAGCTTATGAAACTAGCCGAACAGATAGAAGATCTTATTGAACAAAACCGTAGTGATTTTGAAATATCCAAACTTTTTAAAGCACATATTAAAGAATACAGTGATTCACTCCATCAGCTCTTTGAAAAAAATCAGGGTAAAGACTTTCTGGTGAAGCACACCAAAGCATTCGATGCAATCATTTCACTCATGTACAAAACCATACTGCGACGTACGTTTAGCAACTATCTGCCCATGCGAAACTCCATCCCCATTGCTATTATTGCGTTAGGCAGTTACGGGCGCGAACAGCTCTGCGTCCACAGTGATATTGACCTGATGATTGTTTACGAAACCATAGATGGATACAACACACAGCTCATCATTGAAAAACTGCTCTATTTAGCATGGGATTCCGGATTAAAACTCGGTCATCGCGTTCATGATGTTCACGATATTTTTAAAGCTTCCCAAGAAGATCTGACTATCCGAACCTCGATGATGGAAGCTCGAATGATTATCGGTTCACAATTTACATGGGGTGCGACACAACGTGAACTGATGCGTATTCGACATGATCGCCCCAAAGCATACATGTTGGCAAAAATTGAGGAGGCTCACCAACGCCGTAAAAAATACCCGATTACAATGCAACCCAATATTAAAGAAGGTATTGGCTCACTGCGCGACTCACAGCTACTCTTTTGGATTGCTACAACAATCTACGGTGTCCAAAGTACTAAAGACCTCAGTGGCATAGTTTTTAGTGATGAGGCGTATCGCGGCTATCGCATTTCACTCGAACTGCTCTTTCGGGTTCGAAGCGCTCTGCATCTTATTGCCGGAAAACAACAAGATACGCTTCTCATGGAACATCTTCCTCAAATTGCAACGATGCTAGGTTTTAAAGACTCCAAAAAACTGGCAATGAGAATGTTTCATGCACTGTGGCGCGTTAATAATTTCACACAAATTTTTGTTACCAAAATGATACGTCCGTATCTGTACAAATCTACCGCATTTTCTCGTTTGAAAAAAGCTCGTATCTGCACACGCTATTATCTTCTCAATAACACGCTCTATACAACGTTTGACAACCGCCGACACGATATCAATACACTTCTTGAGCTTCTCGTTTCCCTTAAAGATATGCCATACCGTTTTGATGCAAGTATTTTACTGCAGTTTACCTATACCACTGTCAAACATCCACTGCGAAGCAAAACCTACACACTGCTGCGGAAACTTTTTGAACACCAATATACCTATCCATTTTTAAAGCTCTTCTACAATGCCGGTATTCTACATGAACTTATTGCTGCTTTTAGGAAGGTACAACATCTTCCGCAATTTGACGGTTACCATCACTATCCGGTCGATCTACACTCCATCCAATGCGTTAAAAGCTTAGAAAATATTCAAGAACCTTTTATTAAAGAGCTCTATGAATCACTTTCAACGGAAGAGCGAAGCATGTTAAAAATTGTCACTCTTATCCATGATACCGGAAAAGGAAGAACACAAAATCACAGCGATGTCGGAGCCAAACTCATCATCCCGTTGCTTAAAAAACTCAAATTCAATGAAAGTTTTCAAGAGTGTGCCTCACTGTTGGTAAAGCACCATGTCCTCATGAGCAATGTTGCTTACAACGAAGATATACACAGTGAAAAAACACTTTATAAATTTATGTCCAAAATCAAAACGCCGCAAAATTTAAAACTGCTCTACATTTTAACCTATGCCGATATTAACGGAGTGGGTCGCGGTGTCTATACTCCTTTTAGCTCCAAACTGCTACGAAAACTCTACCATGCGGCACTGGAGGTATCACAACAGCGCGACCGTATCAGTGATGCCAGTAAACGGCTACGACTGGAGCGTCGTATTAAAAGTGCACCGCAATATGTTTTGTTGCCAAAACTGTTACAAAAAAAGATACTCACCATCGAGTCAAACCTCTTTTTTTTCAAACATACTCCCAGTGAAATTATTACCATAGCCTTACAGGCTAAAGAAGTGAACAAATATAGCTATCGCATCAATAGCGACAACGGATTTACCATAGAAATACTGCGTCTTGTTCCACTGAATCTCGGCTATCTTTTGGGAAAGCTAAGCTACCTTGACGTTGCATCAATGGATATTTTTACGCTTTTTGACAATATTAAATACTTTAAAATCGAATTTTTGCATCAGCCCGAAGACAATACGCTTGAGCATATCAAAGAGATCATTGAAGACTCTTTCAACATGAGCAACAAGGTCACTGTGCCACAACCACGCATTGCTCCTCATGAAATCACGTTAGATTGTGAGCACTCACTCACCTATGCCCAACTGCACATTGTCACGACAAATCAACGCGGTCTTTTGGCATATATTGTCAAGCGATTGGACGATATGGATATCAATATTGCTACGGCAAAAATATATACAACAAAAAAACGGGCAAAAGATCACTTTTTAATAGAAAAAAAATCTAAATTATGTGATAATGCCAAACAAATAATAACGTTGTTATGCGAGGAAAATAGATAAATGTGCGGAATAGTCGGTTATATAGGAAACAAAGAGAGTAAACATATTTTACTTGACGGTCTGAAAGAGTTAGAATATCGCGGATATGACTCCGCCGGAATTGCCATCTTGGAAAACGATACTTTCAGATCCTTTAAAGCATTAGGGAAACTAAAGAATCTTGATGAGAAAATGGGGTCATTCGAGACCTCTTCTTTTTCCGTAGGTATCGGTCATACACGTTGGGCAACACATGGAAAACCGACGGAACTTAATGCCCACCCCCACTTAGGAGAGAGCTCTTATGTCGTTCACAACGGCATTATTGAAAACTATCAAGAGCTCAAAAAAGAGTTACAGGACAACGGTGTCACGTTTTTAAGCCAAACGGATACCGAAGTAATTGTTCATCTTTTTGAACAAAATTTACCTCATAGCAACAATGCTTTTGATGCATTTGAGAAGACTTTGAAACGTCTTGAGGGAGCCTATGCGATACTGCTGGTTCACAAAGATGAAAATGACATTATTCTTTTTGCCAAAAACGGTTCGCCCATGATTTTGGCGACCGACAATGACGGTGATATCTATTTTGCATCATCAGATGCACCGCTGATCGGTAAGGCCAATAACGTCATCTATCTGGATGACGGCCAGTACGGCTATGTTAAATCTCAAGAGATTCATATCTTTGACCATGAAGGAACCGAGGTGCATCCATCTTTCGCTACGCTACCTACGAGTAAACTCTCGGCTCAAAAGGAGGGCTATCGTTTTTTTATGGAAAAAGAGATTTATGAGCAGAGTGATGTTCTGTTAGATAC
>JALSLA010000058.1 GCA_026988515.1 Helicobacteraceae bacterium
ATAATATTTTCATATCCACGCTCAACCTGCTCAAAGTGTTCAATAACCGTCTCTCCCTCTGCAACCATTCCTGCCAGCATTAAAGCTGCTCCGGCTCTTAAATCCAATGCGGTTACGGTTGTACCTCTTAAGCTGTATCCGCCATTGATAATTAACATATCACCATCTGTCGTTGTCTTTGCTCCCATTTTATTGAGCTCCAGTGCATACTGGTACCTTCCAGGAAACCGCAAGTCAATAATTTTGCTTTCTCCTTGCGCCGTCAGTCCGTATACAGCAAACAGAGGCTGCATATCAGAATTCAAGGAGGGGTACGGCCCCGTCGCTATCTCAATAGGGTATACATTTGAATTTTTTACAATAATACTACATCTGTCTTCAGAAATATAGTACCTAAGTCCGGACTCACGAAGATAGATCATGGGAATTTCCAAATGTTCTAATGGAAAATTATGAATTTCCACCTCTCCTCCGGTCACTGCCGCTGCAATAGCAAAAGTCAGTGCTTCCATATTGTCCGGTACACAGGAGTATTCCATGCCATAAAGAGACTCTACTCCATCCACAACAATAGACTCCTGCCCATTAACGCGAATGTTTGCTCCCATGCGCCTCAACATGCTTATGAGATCAAGTATTTCGGGTCGAATATGCGGATTCCATATTTGCGTTTGCCCTTTTGCAAGAACCGCCATTATAATACTGTTTTCCGTCGCTCCCGTCGATCGAAACGGTAATCTTATTTCAGCGCCTGTGAGTCTCCCGTCTGATTGTGCTACTAAATATTCTTCTTCTTCCCAAACTTTTGCACCCATCTGTTCCATTGCCATTACATGTAAATCATATTTACGTTCGCCTAGCTTACAACCCCCTGGTAGTGGTACTTTACCGTATCCGGTGCGTGTAAGCAGTGCTCCCAAAATCAACAATGTATTTCGGATCGATCGCTGGTTCCATTCAAGAACATTACCTAGCACACCCTCTTTTATTCTAGCAATATGTGAACCCGCTATCACCTTTTTACCTAATACTTCAAGCATGTCAACATGTATCTGAAAGTCTAAGATACCTGTAGGAACATTGGTTAAAATGACCTCTTCTTGTGTTAATAATGTCGCTGCCAGGAGACGCAATGAGCTGTTCTTTGCTCCTGAAACCGTCACTTCTCCCTCAAGCTTTGATCTGTTAACGCGTACTTTTTTCATTTCATGCCTTTTAAATCAATTCTACTTCTTCAATAAGCTCAATATTAAACTGTTTATTAACACGATCTTTTGCCTTAGAGATCAATGCCATAACATCTTCAGCCGTTGCATTATTATAATTAATAATCCAATTAGGGTGTTTTTGAGAAAACTTAGCTCCACCTACAGCATAGTTCCGCAATCCTACCTGATCCAGATAGTACCATGCAGCCCTTTCATGAAGTCGACTCTTAAACGTCGATCCAAAAGAGTACCCGCGGGGCTCTTTTTCTCGCTTCATCTTTTTTTTATTTTCTACCTCTTTTTTTAAACCTTCAATATCATTTACCGGATCACCGCAAGAAAATGTCGCAGATAAAACAATATAGCGGTCGTGTTCTTGTTGCACCAAAGAGTTTCGATACGAAAACAGCATCTCTTTATTGCTTAGTGTAACTTCTTCACTGCTTTGTGTATCGAACAACCTGACGCTTAAAAGATTGTCTCTAATTTCTCCTTCTTGAGTCGTCCCGGCATTTTGCCTTACGGCGCCTCCAAGCGTTCCGGGAATTAAACACATATACGCAAAATCCTTGTAGCCTTTTTCAATCAGACGTGTTCCTGCTTTTTTTAATAAAAATGCCGCACCAATCTGTACAGAATTATTTATAAGATTAAAACTATTAAACTCTTTTTTTAATCTTATAAATAATCTGTCACTGTAATGTTCTTTTGTAAAAAGAACATTACTTCCTTTCCCAATTACCTGAAGCTTGAGATGCTTGTTTTCAGCATACCGATTGACTTCAATTAAATCGGGAAGCGCATAAATGTCAGCATAATATTTTGTGTGTGCCGGAGTTTGTACAGTGGCCAATTTGCTGATATCTTTTTCTACAATACTTATCATGACTTGACGGCTATATTATCGATATACCACTCTATTGCTTCTTCCATTCCCCGATAGATGTCATGTGTTGGCTTATAACCAACCAAGTGTTCAGCTTTTGAAATGTTGGCATTAGAGTGACGAATATCACCTTCTCTAAAGTCACGATATATCGGTTCTTTCCTTTGAAATTCTGCTAAATGCTTTGCCAGCTCATTGCTAATAGTCACATAAAGTTCATTCAAGGTATTACGTCCCCCGACTGCAACATTAAACGCTTCAGAAAATGCGCGGGTATTTGTTGTCATTCCCGCTAAAAGGTTCATCTGAATGACATTGTCTATATACGTAAAATCTCGACTGGTCTCTCCATCGCCGTTAATATATACCACATCATCATTCAGCAGTGCACTTATCCACTTGGGAATGACTGCTGCATATGCTCCGTCGGGATCTTGACGACGGCCGAAAACGTTGAAATATCGTAATCCGATAGTCTCCATACCGTACGTACGTGCAAACACTCCTGCATACAGTTCGTTAGTCATTTTCATTGCAGCATACGGTGAAAGTAATTTTCCGGTTCGTTCCTCAACTTTTGGAAGTTCCGTTGAGTCTCCATAAACTGAACTGGAACTGGCATATACAAAACGTTTAATACCTGCATCTTTAGCCGCCGTCAGCATATTTAAAAAACCCGTAATGTTAGAACGATTGGATGTCACCGGATCTGCGATTGAACGAGGAACTGACCCCAAAGCCGCCTGATGCAATATAATATCTACTCCCTCACACGCTTGCTGACATATTTTTAAATCAGCAATGTCTCCTTGAATAAAAACAAAGTTTTCTGCTGCCCGATCACCGACACAGGCGAGAACATTGTCAATATTGTGTTGATATCCCGTAGAAAAATTATCTAAACCTACAACTTTTTGATTGTGTAAAAGCAAAAACTCTACTAAATTTGAACCGATAAATCCGGCATTTCCTGTAACTAACCATGTTTTTTGTTCTTGTTGTAATATTTCCAAAAGTGTTTCAAATGCTGTCATTAGAGTCGTCCATCTACGTGTTTGTCTGTTATCATTGACTTAATGTCAAAAAGTACCTGCCTCTCACTCATACAAAAATCAAGATTTTTGAACTCATCATGCGCTACCGCTAAAAGTACTGACGCATACTGCTCTAATTCAAATGCATCAAGCATCATAATACCATACTCTTTATGCACCTCCTCTTTGTCTGCCCATGGATCAAAAACATCTACAATGACTCCGAACTCCTGAAGTTCATTAATAACATCTATAACACGGGAGTTGCGAATATCGGGACAGTTTTCCTTAAATGTAATACCCAGTACCAGCACTTTGGCATTTTCTATCTTGTGGCCTTTTTTAATCATTAGCTTAATAACTTGGTTTGCCACATAAATGCCCATATTATCATTTAGACGTCGTCCGGCTAAGATGATTTCTGGGTTATAGCCAATTTCTTGGGCCTTGTGTGTTAAATAATAAGGGTCTACACCGATGCAATGGCCACCGACCAAACCAGGCTTAAACGGTAGAAAATTCCACTTGGTTCCTGCCGCTTCAAGCACGGCATTCGTATCAATATCGAGTCGGTTAAATATCATTGAGAGCTCGTTAACAAATGCAATATTAATATCTCGTTGCGAATTTTCAATAACTTTGGCTGCTTCTGCTACTTTGATTGTCGGCGCCAGATGTGTTCCGGCTGTAATAATGCTTTTATAGAGTGTATCTATTTTATTGGCGATATCAGGGGTTGAGCCTGACGTTACTTTTAATATTTTCGTAACCGTATGTTCTTTATCGCCGGGATTGATTCTTTCTGGAGAATAGCCGCAAAAAAAGTCTTGATTGTATTTCAGTCCACTCGATTTTTCAAGAACGGGAACACAATCTTCTTCGGTAGCTCCAGGATATACGGTAGACTCATAAATAACAATATCATCTTTTTTTAAGATGCTTCCTATTGCTTCACTTGCTTTGATCAACGGTGTAAGGTCAGGTTTTTTGTATTTATCTATAGGTGTTGGAACCGTCACAATATAAATATTACAATCGGCAATATCTTCTAAAGTAGCGGTAAATATTATTCCATTGTCAATTGCTTCTTGCATTTGAAGTTCATTCAATTCCAGTGTTCTATCGTAACCTTGCGAAAGCTCTTTAATACGTTCCTCAAAAATATCAAACCCTATAACGTTATATTGTGTCGCAAATGCATGCGCAAGAGGCAATCCAACATACCCAAGCCCAATAACCGCTATTTTATATGTATTCATTTATGATGCTCTCCCGTAAAATTTTTGATACCATTTAACAAACTGCGCTATTCCCTCATCAAGTGTTGTGTTCGGTTTGTATCCAAACTCTTTACTTAAAGCACTCACATCAGCATAAGTTGATACCACGTCTCCGTCTTGCATCGGCAACATCTGTTTTTGCGCCGTCATGCCCAAGGCTTGCTCCATAGTTTCAATAAACTTCATTAACGAAACGGGCGCACTATTGCCGATATTGTATATACGGTATGAATTCGAAGAGCTTTGTGGTGTGGGGTTCAATGCACTCCATGTCGCATCCGGTGTTGCCGGATTGTCTATGACATTGACAATACCCTTGACAATATCATCAATATAAGTAAAATCCCTACTCATCTGACCTTCATTAAATACTTTAATAGGTCGACTATTGAGCATGGCATCGGCAAAGAGCATAGGTGCCATGTCAGGGCGCCCCCACGGACCGTAAACGGTAAAAAAGCGTAGCCCCGTTGTTCGAATTCCATACAGATGGCTGTAGGTGTGTGCCATCATCTCGTTAGATTTTTTAGTTGCCGCATAAAGACTAACCGGATGATCGGTATGATCACTCGTTTGAAACGGCTGCGATCTGTTTAAGCCATATACCGATGAGCTAGAGGCGTAAGAGAGGTTCGTAACACCAAAATGGCGGCATCCTTCCAAAATATTCATAAAGCCGACGACATTGCTTTGAATGTAAGCATGTGGGTTTTCCAACGAGTAGCGCACGCCTGCTTGTGCCGCCAAATGGCATACCGCATCAAAATTCTCACTCTCAAACAGTTGTGTCACCGCCTCATTGTTTGACACATCAAGCTTAACAAAGCGATGTTTTTCAAAAAGCGTTGACGCTGTCATCACCCCTTCATCAAGCCCTTCTCTCGCAATACCAAGCTCTTCAAGGCGGGCATATTTTAAATTGACGTCATAATAGTCGTTGATACTGTCAACTCCAACCACTTCATCGCCCCGCTCCAATAGTTTTTTAGCCAAATGAAAACCGATAAACCCTGCCGTACCCGTTACTAAAATCTTCACCTACGCTACCCCGATCTGAATATATTCAAATCCACGCGCCGTCATGCGCTCTTTATTGAACTGATTGCGTCCATCGAAAAAGACGGGGTGATTAAGCCGCTTAAGAACCTCATCAAAATCCGGACTGCGAAATTCCTGCCACTCCGTAATTAAAATCAATGCATCCGCACCATTGAGCGCATCGTATTTGCTATCAACATATTTTACATGTACATTGTCTTTTAAATAGAAACTCTCCGCCTCATGACGTGCCTTAGGGTCATACGCAACAATCAATGCCCCACGTGACGTCAATTCGTTAATAATAGTAATCGATGAGGCCTCGCGCATATCGTCGGTCTCCGGTTTAAAAGCCAATCCCCATACGGCAAAAGTTTTTCCTTCCAGATTATCGCCAAAACGTGCAATCACTTTATTTGCAATGACTCGTTTCTGCGCATCGTTAACTGCTTCAACCGCATCCAGAATACGCGGTGTGTAACCAAGGTTTTTCGCTGTTTTTGCCAAAGCCTGCACATCTTTTGGAAAACACGACCCTCCGTAACCGCAACCCGGGTAGATAAAACTGTAGCCAATACGGCTGTCCGATCCAATACCGTTACGCACCTTGTTAATATCGGCACCGACACGTTCACAAATATTGGACATTTCGTTCATAAATGAAATTTTTGTTGCCAACATCGCATTGGCCGCATATTTAGTCATCTCTGCACTTTTAATATCCATAGCGACAAAACGATCGTGACTCTTCATAAACGGCGCGTATAGATCCCGCATCATCTGCATGGCTTGTTGCGAGTCCGCCCCTACAACCACACGATCGGGCTTCATAAAATCTTCAATCGCCGCACCCTCTTTTAAAAACTCGGGATTGGAGACAACATCAAAAGTAGCAGTAGCATCCCGTTTCTCCAGCTCTTCTTGAATGACCGCTCTTACTTTGTCCGCTGTGCCTACCGGCACGGTCGATTTATCGACAACAACCGTATACTCCTTCATATGCTGACCAATGCTCCGCGCCACAGCAAGAACATATTGAAGATCTGCACTGCCGTCTTCTCCCATGGGCGTTCCTACTGCAATAAAGACAAGATCGCTTGATTCAACCGCCTGTTGCACATTGGTTGTGAAGCGCAACGTTCCTTGCTCATAGTTTTGCAATACCATTGCTTCTAAACCCGGTTCGTAAATAGGTACGACACCTCGCTTTAGCGCTTCGATTTTCTGCTCATCAATATCGACACACGTAACGCTGTTTCCCATCTGCGCAAAGCACGCCCCGCTTACCAAACCGACATATCCTGTTCCAATAATACTCATTTTCATTGTTTCAATACCCCACAAAAATCTACTACTTCTTTTCCAAAAATTCGAATACCGCGAAACTCTTTATGGGCAACCAGAAAGACAACAATATCTGCTTGCTCTATAGCATCGCTGTCTTGAACAATCTCAAACTCATCGTGAGCGGTTATATTGGGCTCTGCTACCAATAGGGTGACACCGGCTTCTTTAAGTTGTCTGGCAATATAAAGCGCCGGTGATTCTCTCAGGTCATCAATGTCGGGTTTAAAGGCAAGGCCCATGCAGGCGACTTTGGCTTTTTGACCGTTTTGTTGCTCAAAGTTCAGTGCGGTATTTTTGATCTTCTCAATGACCCATTGGGTTTTATAGTTATTAACCTCTCTGGCAGTTCGGATGATTTTGGCATCCTCGCCTCCGGCATGCACAATAAACCAAGGATCTACGGCAATACAGTGTCCGCCTACTCCGGCACCGGGTTGTAAAATATTAACACGGGGATGACGGTTGGCAAGTGCAATAAGTTCCCACACATCAATGTCGAATTTATCGCAAAGAACAGAGAGTTCATTGGCAAAAGCAATGTTGACATCACGATAGCTGTTTTCGGTCAGCTTAGCCATCTCTGCCGTTTTTGCATCGGTTTGTAGCACCTTGCCTCTTACAAACGTTTCGTAAAAGGCAGCGGTTGCCTCGGTGGCTTCGGGAGTTATGCCGCCGACAATGCGGTCATTTTCTACCAGCTCGCGCATAATATGGCCCGGAAGTACCCGCTCCGGGCAGTGAGCTACATGTATTTTAGAGGCATCAACACCACTCTGTTTTAAAACATCATTGACGGTATCGGTAGTGCCTACCGGTGAGGTAGACTCCAAGATGACAATATTGCCTTCTTTGACATACGGAGCTATCGCCTTCGTCGCGGCAATTACGTAGTCAGTATTAGGTACAAAACCGTCATGAAAGGGTGTGGGTACGGCAACAATAAAGACATCGGCCTCTTTGGGTTTCGTATCGGCCTTCAGGTGTCCGGAGTTGACTGCAGAACGTACGAAAGTATCGAGTTCGGGTTCGACAATGTGGATATTGCCTTGGTTAATGGTGTCCACCGTACTCTGTACGACATCAACACCGTGAACGTCATAGCCTCGATTCGCCAATAGCGCAGCTGTCGGCAAACCGATATAGCCCAGCCCTATGACACATATAGTGGTGCGTTTTTTCATTAAATAACTCTTTAGCTCTCATTTAGTTTATGTAAATAAATTTACATGTAACACAAAAATTTTTCGCATTTTACCAAAATTTCACTTGTTATTTGCTAAAGATTTACGTTTTTAACTTCTTTTTTAAAATTATTTTTCCGGCTTCGACACCGGGTTGATTGTAAGCGTCAATACCCATAAATCCGGCACACAGCGATGTCAACAGTTCATAGCTGTAGATCAACCGGGCAATATTGGCTTCGTCTACTTCGGTAACGGTGATGACATCGTAGGGAATATCTTTAAGCGCTTTAAGCGCTTCTATCGTCGCATGCGCTTGCATCTGTATCAATTCAGAAAATGTGATGGTGTTGACATTATCGGCTGTTTCCAGTCCTGTAAGCGTAATATCGGGAATGCGTGTCACGCGCAGAAAGTCATCCACAATAATAAACGTCACTGTCTTATCACGCACCCCCTCCATAATTAACTGTAGAAAGGAGTGCTGATCTACCGGTCCGATCAAGCCGATTGGCGTCAATCCCTGTTTTGTCCCCGTAGTATCGACCTTCCCCAAAGACTCGCCCCACAACTGAACGTACCACTTGTTAAATCCCTCGAGCATGGTCGAATAGCTAAAGAGTACGTTTATGTTATACTCTTTTTTATTCTCGACCAAAAAGCGGGCTTTACGCATCAGATCACGGTAACACTCTTGCTTGGAAAAAAATGAATCGTGTACGTCTCGTGCCGCCTGCAGTAGCGCATCAATATCAACACCGACAATGGCTAACGGCACCAGTCCCACTGCAGAAAATACCGAAAAACGTCCCCCGACATTTTTAGGAATCTCAAAAGTACGTATATTCTCGCTTCTGGCATAGTCATTAAGCTGTGAATCGGCTTCGGTAATAATGACACAGTTTTCCCGGTCGATCGTCACCACGGAGTGGAGATACTTAAAAATAGAGAGCGTCTCTACAGTGGTACCGGACTTACTGATGACAATAAACAGCGTATTTTTCAGATCAATAAACTTTAAGCGCGCTGCAATATCCAGCGGATCCGTACTTTCAAAAAAGTGAAGTGTCTTCGAGAACTCGGTAGCATCTCTTAAAAAACTGTAGACAGCATAGGTTCCCAAAGTACTGCCGCCAATGCCGACTATGGCAATATGCTTCTGATGAACAGATTGCGCATACTCTTTAATGGGTACCGTATCTTGAAACGGTAACGCATAGTAACCGATCTGTTCTCGTTCTAATTCTATCTTCCTAAAAAGATCCTCATCCGAAATCATGGGCCGGAAGTTGTGTGTTTGCGTCATGGTCATCTCGCCTTTGTTACAAAAAAGCATTTTATCTTGTTTCAGATTAAAGCATGTTAAAATTGATTGTTTTTATTGCCTAGTGCATCTGTTCAATAACCGCATGCCACTGCTCCTTTTTATGTTGTTGCCAATAGTCACTCCATTCTCTTAACGGTGTGGCATATTTGATGAGGTTATACACTGTCTTGGCTGCTTCACGAAGGGCCGCTTTGACAGCCGTACTGTTTTTATAATATGCTGCGCGATCCCACCATGAAGGCTGGCAACCAATAACGCGAAAACGTAATCCGGCATCTTGATATCTTGCAACCGAATTTGCCAAAACAGCCACTCTCCCGGAGTGGTGCGGATGCGTCACAAACAGTACGCTCGTATAGCCGTGTGCTTTCATATACTGTTTCACAAAATAGAGCTCTTCCATCGTATTGGTAATGATGCTTTTATCTACATGTAAAATATGTTCACCCGACACGCCTTGCGCCAGAAGGTAACGCCGTTTGCTCTGAGACATGTCAAGTCTGCCGCTTATAACGTCATCACCGGTATACAGCAGCCTATGCGACGATGCGTAGTGTGCTTGGAACAGTTCTTTCGCTTTTTGCAGCCTGCACCCCGAATCGCCTCCCAGCGAGACAATCAGATCTGCTTTGACAGGCGGTTGCGTCGCGTCGACCATGCGCCCCAAATTTACAAAAAGCACGATACCCGCAAGAAAACATCCAAGAATAAGCACAATTTTAACCATTATTACCATGCACTTTGTTGTAAAAATGACGCATCAACGCTCCTAATTTGCTATTTTTTAATAATACTCATACATTTTAACATATTTTTTGATACACTAAATTACCAATAAGCACCAAAAGGTTTGCAACAGTATGGGCAAGGTCGCGTTAATTCTCTCATCGGACTACGAGCTCTTCGGTGACGGCAGTGGTAGTGTCGCCTCCGAACAGATTGTTCCCACCGAACATCTGTTGAAAATCTTAGAGCCTTACGGTGCAAAACTGACCGTAATGTTTGAGTACGGTCAATATGCCGCCTATGAGCAATATGCTGGCGCGCATACACATCTGTACGATGACAATCGCCGCATACGCCAACAGCTCATTGCACTGATTCAAAACGGCCATGATGTTCAGTTGCACTACCATGCGCAATGGCACAATGCCGTCTATGACACCGCAACGAAAACCTTCCGACTCAATCTTGATCATGTCGACATCTGTTCGCTACCCTATGACACCATGGTTACGGTGCTTAACGAGGGAAAAACTTTTTTGGAAACGTTGCTAAAACCGCACAACAAAGATTATGAATGCATCGGCTTTCGGGCCGGGTCATGGGCTGTGGGCGATGAAGCAAAACTGTTACGCGCCTTAAAAGAGTGTGGTTTTCAAGCAGACACTTCCGTAGTGCCCAATACCAAGTTTGAATCTGAACAGGTTAATTTTGAGTACACCAACTCACCCCGTCAATACGGGTATTGGCATGTCGATACCGAGCTCTCCAAAAATGTCTACCGCAGCAGTTTTATTGAACTGCCCCTTTTTACATGTAAAAGTCCGTTGGCCTGCCTGAAATATCTCAACCGAAAATATTACACTTCAAAAAGAGAGGTCGCGAAGCGCTATCATCAAAAAATATCGGAAAAAAACTTCTCTTTGTATCAGAAACTGCAAAAAATAGCAACCCGCAACTACTACATGGCCGACCTCAATACCATGAGCTCAACAACACTACTGTCGATGGTCGAGCGTGTCCTTAACGATAATGCCCACTCTAACGAGACAATACCGTTAATGTTCATTGCCCACTCCAAAGTAAGCTACGGTATTGATGAGCTCCATCGCTTTTTTAGCATGCTTCAAAAAAAATTTCCGCAGCAGGTAACCTTCTGGACATTTCAAGAAGCTGTCTCTCACTGTCTGCAAAACAGTACAGCTACTTCTTGCGCCCTTCATAACATTAAAGATGCTACCGCATTCACGGAAATACTGCCAATTTTAGGGCAACAGCAATACCTTGAAACCAAAAGTTCCCGTTACGGATGGCTGGTAAACGACTTTTATATTCTTCCCTATTTTTTGGACAAACGTGCCATCTTTACCCGTATGGTTTTTACGACGGCTCCCATTGCTATATGCCAGCATGCTGCAACGGAGACTGAAAAAAAGTTTATGGATCATGTCATTGATTACGTCAAACACCACAAACTGTGCGACTTTATCTATAAAGCACAGTCTAACGTTGTGTTTCAAGCCTGTCCCAAAGAGAGTGACTGTGTGCCGTGGGGTACTTACGAGGTCGATCTTTGCCGATCTACCGAAGCGCTCTTCGCTTCGTTTAACGGTAAAAGCCGAAATGCCATCCGAAAAGCTCTAAAAGAGAATGTCACCGTTAAAACAACCCAAGATATTAATGCCGTGTATGCAAATATTAAAAGCACTCTCGAACGACAGGCTTCTATTCATTACCCGTCTAAAGAGTACCTTGAAAAGTTACTGAAATTATGTGATAATGCACTATTCTTAATAGCAGAGCAAAAAGGTATCCTTCAAGGCGCTCTTGTACTGCTGTATGACAATGAGCGGGGTTACGCCATGTATGCGGGAAGCATTCAAAAACCGCAGGTAGGCAGTCTTGACTTATTGCATTATGAGGCTATGCGATTATTACAACAACGAGGTGTTCAAGTGTATGATTTTGTCGGAACGCGTATTCATATTGAAAAAGGCTCCAAGCAGGAGGGAATCGATCGGTTTAAAAGAAAGTTTAACCCGCTGTTGCGGCAAGGCATCGCGTTTCGAACCATTGTAAAGCCACATAAATACTATTTATATCTTTTGCTTTCAACGGTTTACTTTGC
>JALSLA010000059.1 GCA_026988515.1 Helicobacteraceae bacterium
ATATACACCTTATTGAACCGCTTCAGTATGAAAGTTTTATATATCTCATGGACACATGTTACTTTATTATTACCGACAGTGGCGGTGTTCAAGAAGAGGCACCGAGTTTAGGCAAGCCGGTATTGGTTATGAGAGATACGACAGAGCGACCCGAAGCACTTGAGGCAGGTACGGTAAAACTTGTTGGAACAGACAGAGAAAAGATTATTGAAGAGGCGCAAAAACTTTTACATGTAAAAAGTGCGTATGAGAGAATGAGTCAAGCATCGAATCCTTACGGTAGCGGCGACGCCTGCAGTAATATTGTTAATTATATTCAAAAAAAGTTATGACGAAAAGAGCAGCATTACCATGAAAGAAAACTGTGCAGTTAGAATGATGACATTAATAGAAGAAATTTTTCCTCTGGCACGACGATTTAACTCTCCGGGAATGGATCGTGCGTATGAGATTGTACAAGAGCACTACGACGAATTAAGTATTTACGAGTACCCTTCGGGCCTGGTATGTGAAGACTGGACAGTACCGTTTAGTTGGGAAGCCAAAAGCGGAGTTTTAAAAGATGAAGCGGGACAAGTGCTGGTATCGCTCGAAGAAGAGATGCTGTTTGTTGCTGCCTACAGTGAGCCAGTTGAAGGATGGTTTAGCAAAAAAGAGTTGCTTGCGCATGCATTGGTACACCCCACACTTAATGATGTATTTATGTTTCAGCATCGCTTGGGATTTAATTTAGAGAGACCGCAGTGGGGTATTTCTTTGTCCCAAAATATAGTAGATCTGCTTAAAGAAGATAAAAAGTACTATCTTAATATTGAAGTAGAAACTAAAGCGAATAGCATGAAAGTTGCCGAATGGTTGCTGCCTGGAACTTCCGACCGGACAATTTGCATTGCGGCACACATCGATGAGCAGTTATGTAATGATGACCTGACCGGATGTGTGGTCGGGTTAGAACTGATGCGATGGATTCAAGAGAAAACCGATCGAAAATATACATACCGGTTGTTGCTTTTTCCTGAAACTATCGGTAGTTTTATTCATATGTATTCCCACCAGGAAGATTTTGCCAATACAATCTGCCAACTAAATCTTGAGATGGTCGGTGCCGGAGAACAGCTGAAAATAAAACATTCGTTTCATGGTGATACTGCTATTGACCACATACTGCAGATGGCATTAGCGCATCAAGGTGTTGATTATGGAGCACTCGAATTTTTTGACGGATACGGCAATGATGAACGTTCGTTTGAGTGGCCGACATTTGGTATTCCCGGGGTGGCGCTGCAGCGTCATCCGTTTCAGTACTACCATACCAGTAAAGATACGCCGCAGATTATCAGTCCGGAGTATTTGCTTGAAGCACTGGAGGTATCTAAAACATTTGTAGCAATTTTTGAAAATGACTACATCCCGGAATATACAATGGTTCTGCCGCCGAAACTTTCAAAACGCGGACTCTATTTTGATGCGGTAAACGACAGAGAGAATTTTAAAAAATTTAATAACCATCTGCTTTATATGATTAACGGAACAAGTAAACTGTCCGATATAGCGTATGCACTGCAGCTTGATTTTTTTGAAGTCTATAACTATATTGAGCAGTTTGTTCAGCAAGGGCTTATTATCAAAAAGGAAGAAATTGCATAACGAAAATATCTGTTTTTATGCCCGGTCGGGAATCTCAAAAATTTTTTCTTATGTAGGAAAGCAGTGTGAAGACCAAGAGATAAAAACCTGCTATATCATCCATCAAGATCGTGAACACCGTAATCTTACAAAGCAGTACTGCAGTAACAATATTTACAATCTTACGGAGTTTTTGCGAGAAAACTGGAATAATCAAGAGATACTAGATTCCATATCTCTTGAGGCGATTGAGAGAGATTATGAGATTGCATCACTATGGAGTCTTTTGTACACCGATCGATTTTTAATCTATTATTCATACGATGATGTTATAAAATTTATGAAATTGCATATAGCATTTTATTTGAAAATTATAGAAAAAGAGAAGATCACATTTTTTGTTAATGAGAATATTGCCTCATTTTCTGCGTTTATTTTTTATAAAATCGGCTTAGCACACGGTGTTCGCTATATTGGAGTCAGTGAGGCACGAAATTTTAGCGATAAAAAGTTCTACTTTACCGATGATGAACATTCAACAAACTATTTGCTCGAACAGTATTATTTGGAGAATAAATTTTCTGATCTTGAGAAACAAAACGCCAAAGATTTTTTAAGAGAGTATCGGTTAAGCAAGAAAAAGCCGGAATATATGGAAATTTACGGCAAAAAGCCCGCTATTAACATACCGTTGATTAAAGGGATATTACGTTATCCTCTCTATCTTCTGGAAAAAAGAAAAGATTTTTTTGATTATATGGTCTATAAAGATCAGGACGGATCGTCACTAAAACGGTTGCAATATTATTTGAAATACCAGTATCATAAAATATACTATCAGCGATCTCTTAAAGAGGAGCCGTTTTTCCTGTTTGGGCTGCACTTTCAGCCTGAAGCGACCACGCTTGTCAATGCACAAAACTATGAGAAACAGCTTTGTGCTATTGATGTGATTGCTAAAAAAATTCCGGTTCATGCCAAGCTGTACGTCAAAGAACACTATTCGGATTTGGGGCATCGGGAGTTAACTTTTTATCGTAAGCTTAAGGCGTATCCTAATGTACGCCTGATCAATCCGTGGGAAAATTCACGTGATTTAATTGAAAAATCGTTGGGAGTTATTGCTCTTTCGGGAACAATTGGTTGGGAAGCAATCTTGCTTCGAAAGCCGGTTTTTCTTTTGGGTAATATGTTTTATGAGAGCTTTAAGTATACTAACAAGATTGATAATATCAATGAATTGTCAACACAGTTACGGCATCACAAACTCATTAACCTTGACATGTCAGAATATGATAAAGAGCTAGAGCGTTATACAGCAGCCTATTTAAAGTCACTTCAAGACGGCAGTTTTATTAATTATGGACAATCAATTTTGATGTCTCAGGAGAATAAAGAGGCTATTTACCACAGTTTTATTACTGAATTGAAGCGATTGGTTGCTTTAAAAGAGTCGCAATAATCGTATGCAAAAAGTAATTAACGACTCCGTCATTAGTGCCGCCTTTCAGTTTTTAAAAATAGGGGCACGTTTTTTTATTGGTATTTTTTTAGTTAAACAGCTTGAAGTTCATGAGTACGGTGCCTACAATCTTTTTATGATGTTTATCTCTTTCGGCGGTATTATTCTCGCATTAAACACACATGAATATTTTAACATTGAGATATCATCCTCGAAAAGTATAAAGCAAAAACATCGCTACTTCTGGACAATTATGGAGTTACTTTTGGTATTGTCCCTCTGTTTTTTCCTTGTTATGCAGAGTGATTTTGTTTCGAGACATCTTATGTCCTGGCTCAATATTGAACCCTACAAAGAAGCATATATTTATGTATTGTTGGTTGTTATTATTACGACTGTTTCGATGACTATAGCGCGTTATTTGGCATACTCAAAGTATGTGCTTTTTTTTCAGTCATGGACCTTTTTTTTACAGTCCATGTGGATTGTTCCGTTTTTCTTTATGCAGTTAAGTTTGGAGCATATTTTTTTGAGTCAACTTGTCTCAGCGGCTGTTTTGATTGTCATTGGTATATATTATATCTATCGCAAAGAGCATGAAGAGTTTTTGTTTCAAACCAAGAAGATTGTTCCAGATAAACATTTTGCCAAGTCGGCAATTTATTTTGGGTTTGGAACCTATTTTGCACTTATCGGTTCCTTTCTTCTTGAAATTACCGATAAGGTCATGTTGGCTCTTTTAAGCTCCAACGATAATGTGGCGTACTATTCGTTCTCTTCTATTACCTTTAGTATCTTAAACGGTTTTATCGTTGGTACGGTTTTTTTGATTGCCATGCCTTATATTAATGAATACAACAGTAGCGACAAAGAGAAGAAATTTACACTTTATGTGGAGCTAATCAAGGGATTTATTGTCTATTTGAGCGGGGTTCTGTTGATCGTATCGCTTTTAGCAGACAGTATTGTGCTTTTTATCGGAAAAGTTGAGTATTTACAAACAGCTGAAGTTTTTCCGATTGTATCTCTGATTTTTCTTACCACACTGATTATTGCACTGTTAAAGCATGAACTTATGTTAACGAAACAGCTTAAGAAATTAAGTATTATCTTCTTCTCGGCTCTGGTACTGAACGCACTGCTCAACCTCTTTTTAATTCCGCAGCATGAGTATTTAGGAGCGTTTATAAGCACATTGATAACACAACTGTATATTATTGTCTGGCTATACGGCAGTACAGAAATCAGGCGATATGTTGTGTTTAAAATCACAAAAACAGCCCTACTGATTGGTTGTTTGGCATTAGTGTATATTGTATATGAAACACTACGTACGTTAATCGCCTCTGTTGTGACCAACAACACAGCACATTTGTTTGTGATGCTGTTTTTGTTGTATATAGTCTATTTGTTTTTGGTGTCTTTATGTGGTATTATACCAAAAAAACATTGGCAGGCCGTACAACAGATTGTACGAAAAAAAATTAATATAATAAAGGGTGCATCATCATGACGGTAATAGGAATATTTGACGGGCACAATGCTTCTGCAGCACTGACAATTGACGGCGAAGTATTATGTGCTATTCAAGAAGAGCGTTTTACCAAACGAAAAAATGAAACCTGTTTTCCACAATATGCGGTAAGATATATTTTAGAAACGTATCAGCTTAATAATGACAACATCGATATGGTAGCAATGTCTACAACAGATCGAACCGATATTAATAATATTCAATACCCAATTGATTCTGTTTTTAGTATTGCAGATTATATTGATATGATGGAGGAGTACTGGAAGCCCAAACTCTCCGGTAAACCTTATGTTAAAGCGTATGCTAAAAAAGTTTTTGAAGAAAAATATCCAAATGAGACAACGTTTCATAACATTCCTTTGGAGTTTTATGACCTGGACAGACCAATACTGCAGCAAAAGATGCAAGAGTTGATTCGAAACGATGTCGCCGCTTTTATGCATATTGATGCCGAGAAAGTACGCTACTTTGATCATCATACGTGTCATGTGATGTATGGCTATTTTGCCAATCCAAATAAAAAAGAGAAAACCATTGCCATAACGGTAGATGCTAATGGTGACGGGCGTAATCAGACTGTCTGGAAAATCGAAAACAATCAATTTACTTTGGTAGACGACAGTGCTCAATGTGACATTGGACGAATCTATCGAATGATTACACTTTATTTGAGAATGAAGCCCCTTGAGCATGAGTTTAAAGTCATGGGGCTAGCACCTTATGCCAAAAAGAGTTATATTAATGATGTTATGCATGTGTTCAAAGAGCTATTGACGTTTGACGGTTTGAAAATTATCTATAAAAATCGTCCGGAAAACCTGTATGAATATTTTAATGAAAAGTTAAAGTACTACCGGTTTGACAATATCGCCGGTGCTGTTCAAGAGTATACGGAACAGATGCTAAATGAGCTTTTTGTGCGTGCATATAAAGAGATTGGGTACCGTAACTTTGTATTTAGCGGCGGGGTGGCAATGAATGTAAAGGCAAATAAAGCCCTTGGTGACTTGGATTGTGTTGATGATCTTTTTGTTGCCGGCTCTTCTTCAGATGAGTCTCAAAGTATCGGTGCTTGCTATTTTGCCAATTATGAGAAAGGTATTGAGAATAAACCGCTAAAAAATCTCTATTTGGGCACTCAGATTGCTGATGACGAAGTGCAAGACTATATACAAAAACATCAGCTTGACAAGCGATATAATATTTCTACAGCAGATCACGCCACGGTAGCCTCTTTGTTGGCAAAAGGAGAGGTAGTTGCTAGAGTCGCCGGTAGAATGGAATTTGGGTCGCGGGCACTGGGGAATCGAAGCATTTTAGCCGATCCGTCTAATCCGGGGATTATTCAATATATAAATGAACTCATTAAAGGTAGAGATTTTTGGATGCCGTTTGCTGCAACAGTGCTTGATAGCTATGCCAACCAATATTTAGTCAATCCCAAAGGGTTTACCTCAGCCTATATGGCCGTTGCTATGGAGACTCGCAAAGAGTCCCTGCATGACATTAAAGCAGGAACCCATCCCTACGATGAAACCATTCGACCTCAGATTTTAACGAAAGAGCAAAATCCGGAGTATTATGATTTAATCCAAACTTTTTCAGAAATAACGGGGATTGGAGCACTGTTAAATACCAGTTACAACCTGCACGGCTTGCCGATGGTTAATGATATTGAAGATGCCATGCATGTTTTTGAGAACTCAGGCTTGAAATATCTTGTGTTGAACCATACTCTAGTGTCCCAAAGATAATGGCAGCCGATAATATCGGAACCACTATGTACCGGTGGGCAGAAGATCTTTTTCCTATTAATCGAAGTCTTACCGGCGAAGGGGTGCGGAAAACGTTACAATATATAAAAGCGTTGATTCCGGAATTGACACTTCACGAAATCCCTACGGGGACGGTATGCTATGACTGGACGGTACCGCAGGAGTGGCAGATTTGTGAAGCATTTCTTATGGATGATTCCGGAAATAAAATAGTGGATTTTCGAAACAATAATTTACATGTAGTCGGCTATTCTGTTCCGGTTGATCAAGAGATGAGCTTCGAGGAACTCGATGCACATTTGTACTATCTTAAAGAGCTCCCCGATGCAATTCCTTATGTCACTTCGTACTACACCAAACGATGGGGCATCTGTTTGAGTTACAATCAATACAAAGCGTTGGACCGTACTAAAAGGTATCGGGTTAAGATTGATGCGTCTCATTTCCAAGGTGCATTAACGTATGCTGAACTGTTGATTCCGGGTCAAAGTACGCAAGAGATCTTTTTATCGACTTATATTTGTCATCCTTCCATGGCAAACAATGAGCTCTCCGGTCCAGTGGTTGCTACGGCATTGGCGCAGTATCTTCTTGGGTGCAACGAACGAAAGTATTCGTACCGTATTGTATTTGCGCCTGAAACTATCGGCGCTATCTGTTATATAAGCAAACATTTGAACACGTTAAAGCAGAATGTTGTTGCCGGATTTAACCTCACTACGATCGGCGATGATCGCCTTTTTTCGTTTGTCCCGTCACGAAACGGAAACACATTGGCTGACAGAGCGGCACGACATATTTTAAAACACAGCGGCGAAAAGGTCGTTTATTACTCTTTTCTTGATCGAGCCAGTGATGAACGGCAATACTGTTTTCCCGGTGTCGACCTCCCTTTTGTTACGGTTTGTCGATCGAAGTACCATGCGTATCCGGAGTATCATACATCGTTGGACAATATGGATCTTATCTCCCCAAAAGGTCTTGAAGGCGGGTTTCATATGCTCAAGAATATTATTGAGTTATTAGAAAAAAATGCGATTTACCGGGTCACGACAATTGGGGAGCCGCAGCTAGGGAAAAGGGGTTTGTATCCGACGGTTTCAACCAAAGAATCACGCCGTTCTATTGAAGCGATGATGAATTTTATTACGTATGCCGACGGTGCTAAAGATCTTATTGAAATTGCCGATATTATTAAAGTTAATGCACAAACACTTTATGTTATTATTGAGAACTTAAAACGTGCAAGTTTATTAGAAACGGTAGAAAATTACAATGTTCAACAATAAAAATATTTTAATTACAGGCGGTACGGGAAGTTTCGGAAAAAAATATACCGAGATTATACTCAGAGACTATAAGCCAAACAGACTCATAATTTTTTCACGAGATGAGCTTAAACAGTATGAAATGGCACAAGAATTCGATGATGAATGCATGCGTTATTTTATAGGAGATGTACGAGATCTTGAACGACTAAAAGAGGCAATGATGGGAGTGGATTACGTTATCCATGCGGCAGCACTTAAGCATGTTACGGCTGCAGAATATAATCCGATGGAGTGCATTAAGACCAATATTAACGGGGCAGAAAATGTCATTAAGGCGGCACTGCATAACCGAGTCAAAAAAATTTTGGCACTCTCTACTGATAAAGCAGCCAATCCTGTCAATTTATACGGAGCAACCAAGCTCGTCTCTGACAAACTTTTTGTGGCTGCCAACAATATGACAGGATCACGGGATATTCGATTTTCCGTAATACGCTATGGTAATGTTATTGGATCAAGGGGTTCGGTGGTACCGTTTTTTCAAAAGCTTATTCGAAATAATGCAACAGAGCTACCGATTACCGATACGAAAATGACACGCTTCTTAATTACGCTTGAAGACGGGGTTAACTTTGTACTAAAAAACTTTGAACGAATGCAAGGTGGAGAGATTTTTGTTCCTAAAATTCCTTCAATGTATATTACTGATTTGGCAGAAGCATTGGCGCCGGATTTACCGCACCGCATTGTCGGCATGCGTCCGGGTGAAAAACTGTATGAAACTATGTGCCCGTCAGATGACAGCCATTTAACCTATGAATTTGAAGATTTTTATGTGATTGCGCCCGGAGCTGATCTTTCTGGGGAAAACAAGGACTATTCAACAACAGTATTGGGAGAAACGGGTTCTTTGGTAGCATCAGGATTTTCTTATGATTCAAACAGTAATACCGAGTGGCTTAGCAAAGAGCTTTTTATGGAACTTTTAGAGACCTGATATGAATTTTATTCCTTACGGCAGGCAACATATTGATCGTAACGATATTGACGCTGTTGTCGGTGTATTGAATACGGAGTATTTAACTACGGGACCAATGGTAACAGCCTTTGAGGAAGCGATTGAGGCATATTGTGGAGCCAGGTATGTTATTGCTGTTTCAAGCGGTACGGCTGCACTGCACCTTGCGTCGCTAGCCCTGCTTAAGAGTGGCGACAAGGTGCTAACGACACCGAACTCTTTTTTAGCAACGGCCAATGCTATTGTATATGCAGGGGCAACTCCTGTTTTTGTCGATATTGCATCCGATGGCAATATTGACTTGGATTTGTGCGAACAATATCTGCAAGAGCACGATGACATAAAAGCAATATATGGTGTGCATTTTTCAGGAAATCCGCTGCATCAGGCGAAGCTTCAATCATTACGCGAACGTTACGACATTGTTATTCTTGAAGACTGTGCCCACTCTATCGGTGCTAGTAATGGCGGTATTACTGCGGGAAGTTGCACTAATTCAGAGTGTTCTGTTTTCTCATTTCATCCGGTTAAGCATCTGACTACCGGTGAAGGTGGTGCGGTGACGACCAACTCTGAGGAACTGTACCAGAAACTGCTTCTTTTAAGAAATCATGGCATACAGCGTGATGGAGCATTGTGGGTTAACAGGACAATGGCATATGACAGAAAAGGTAATAGCAATCCGTGGTATTATGAGATGCAGGAGTTGGGGTTTAACTATCGTATTACAGATATTCAATGTGCATTGGGAGTGACTCAGTTGCAGAAACTGCCTCTGTTTTTGAAAAAACGACGGCATATAGCACAGGTATATGACACGGCATTTAAAGAGACGCCGTTAATTGTACCGCTGTATGACTTTTGTGAAGATTCGGCATATCATTTGTATGTAGTAACCATTGCATTTTCAAAACTAAGAATTACCAAAGCTGAACTGTTTTTAAAAATGCGAGAAAAAAACATTGGCTTGCAGTTGCATTATATCCCAATAAATAAACAGCCGTACTATACGCAACGCGGTTACGGGAATGAAGATACACCGGTTATGGATGCGTATTATGCTACGGCATTGTCGCTACCGATATATTATGATTTAAGCCATCACGAACAGTCTTATGTCATTGAGACCTTACTGGCGATAGTCAATGAAAACAGCTAAGTCGTCCCTCTATATTATTATTCAGGCGAGAATGGGTTCAACGCGACTGCCGGGAAAAGTCTTGTTGCCTTTGTGCGGCGACACGGTATTGGGTGTGATGCTTCAGAGACTTTCACGTTTTCGAGATAATATTATTATTGCAACGACTAACGACGGTAGCGAAGAGGCTATTGTGGCTTTGTGCCGTCAATCCGATATTCGCTGTTTTCAAGGGGATGTTGACAACGTCTTAAA
This sequence comes from Helicobacteraceae bacterium, assembly GCA_026988515.1. GTDB lineage: Bacteria > Campylobacterota > Campylobacteria > Campylobacterales > Sulfurimonadaceae > QNZR01. The sequence goes on from JALSLA010000059.1 coordinate 10,080, forward strand.
GCGTTACTATGATGCTGCAGTGCATTTTGGTGCGCAAGAAGGCGATACTATTGTACGGTTGACCTCGGACTGTCCTTTTATTGATCAAGAGATTTTAATGCAGATGTTACAACAGTTTTACAGCAGTACATATGACTACTACTCCAACATCTTTGAAAGAAGCTATCCCAGAGGGCTTGACACTGAGATATTTACATTTAAAACATTAGAGCGGGCATTTTGCAATGCGACGACACCGTTTGAAAAAGAGCATGTTACTACATACATACACACCACACACCACAAAATATTTAAAATAGGTTCTTTTACAGACTCTCATGATAACTCAAAGTATCGATTAACGCTAGATGAAGCTGCCGATTATGAGGCGATCACTCTGCTTTATGAACAGCTGGGATGTCAAACGGACTTCTCTTATGCTGCATTGTTACAGGCATTGAGAGATCGCCCTGACATTTATGAGATAAACGCGTATGTAGAGCAGAAAAAAAGATGAAAAAAGTGTTGATCCGTTGCGACTCTTCCCATACCATCGGTTTGGGACATGTTATGAGGGATCTTGTATTGGCACAAGCGCTTCAGTCACGCTATGAGGTGATGTTTGCAACACGAGAGCTCAAAGGAAATATCAACAACAAGATTAAAGAGAACGGTTTTGTTTTACATGTTATTGCTTCGAACGATATTGAAGAGCTGATTCGTGTTATTGTCGACAATAACATTGACATTGTCGTTATCGATCATTACGGTATTGATGCAAGTTTTGAACAAACGCTAAAACAACGTACCGGAGTCTATCTTGTTGTATTGGATGACTATTATGAAAAGCATTACTGTGACAGGCTTATAAATCACAATCCCGGTGCTGATAGTGAAAAATATGACACACTGCTTCCGAGGCATGCCGTACGACAGTGCGGCATTGCCTATACATTAATTCGCAATGAGTTTAAAGAGGCTCGAGACGGTATGACATCAAAGAGAAAACCGGGCAAAAAAAGAGTTAAGCATATTATGGTAATGATGGGGGGAAGTGATCCAAAAAACTATACGCTCTCTATTGCAAAAAGCCTTTATCGTCACCAATACTATAAACTGCATTTGGTTACCACAAGCGCCAATCATCACTGTGAGACTTTGAGGCGATTGGCACAATGCCATCGCAATATTTATTTACATGTAAATTCGTCACACATTGCACGGCTGATGAATCAGGCGGATTTAGCTGTTATTTCACCAAGTGTTACGGCTGCCGAGGCACTTTTTATGAGACTCCCTTTTGTCGCCGTGCAAACTGCAGGCAACCAAGAAGCGATCTATAGCTACTTAAAACACAAACGCCTTCCTGTACTAAAACAGTTCCGAAGCGCAGCTCTTTTAAGAGCAGTTGAGGAGTGTTTGGCAAACTATGATACGATTACAAAGAGATTACGGCAGTTTTATTTTTCTAAACAGACAGTGGAGTATATTATTTGAAAGTTGCTATACTAACTACGGCTAACACATGGTTTGTTGCTTATGTGTCAAAGCTTGAAGAGAAGATTAGAGCATCGCACCATGAGGTCACACTTTTTTTTGATCATGAAACAATTGATTCAAGTTACGATACGGTGTTCATCTTAAGCTATCATCGAATCATTCCAAAAAAGTATTTGGAATCGCACAGACACAATCTTGTTGTACATGCGAGCGATCTTCCACATGGGAAAGGATGGGCTCCTTTTTTTTGGCAGGTTATTGAGGGTAAAACGACCATTCCATTCACACTGTTTGAAGCGGGTGAAGGGGTAGATGACGGTGATATTTATCTGCAAGAAGAGGTACACTTGAGCGGTTATGAGCTTTATGATGAGCTTCGCCATATTCAGGCGGAAGCAACCATTGCTATTTGTTTGAAATTTCTGCAACATTATAAGCTGCTAACTCCTAAAAAGCAGCAAGGCAAAGAGAGTTTTTACAAAAAAAGAACGCTCTGTGACAGCAGGCTGGATGTTGAACGTTCTATTAAAGAACAGTTTAATCTTTTACGTACCGTTAGCAACGAGGAGTTTCCCGCCTTTTTTGAAATAGAGGGGCGACGCTATCTTCTTAAAATTGAGCACGATACCCGAGGAGCATTATCGTGACCATTGCAAATTTTGATTTTAATAGTGACAAAACCTTTATTATTGCCGAGCTCTCTGCTAACCATAACGGGAGTCTGGATACGGCTATAGAGAGCATTCGAGCTATTGCCAAAACGGGTGCTGATGCAGTCAAACTGCAAACCTACACAGCCGATACACTAACCCTTAATTGTGATAACCGCTATTTTACAATAGATGGCGGCACCTTGTGGGACGGTAAGACCCTCTATGAACTTTACCAGGAGGCATACACACCGTGGGAATGGCACGAAGAGCTGTTTAGTATTGCCGAAGAAGTAGGACTTATATGCTTCTCCTCCCCGTTTGATTCAACGGCTGTTGACTTTTTGGAGCAGTTTGACCCTCCGGCATATAAGATTGCTTCATTTGAGATTACCGATATTCCGTTAATTGAGTACACCGCCTCTAAAGGAAAGCCGGTGATTATCTCCACCGGTATTGCGACACTTGAAAATATAGAAGAGGCTCTTGAGGCTTGTCGGCGTCAAGGCAATAACAACATTATTTTGCTAAAGTGTACGTCTGCCTATCCGGCGCCTCTGGAAGAGGCCAATTTAAAAACCATTGCCGATATGGTAACAAAATTTCAAACCGTCGTAGGGTTTTCAGACCACACCTTAGATATGGTAGCTCCTGTGGCAGCTGTTGCACTGGGGGCTCGCGTTATTGAAAAACATTTTATCTTAGATCGAAATATTGGTGGTCCTGATGCTGCGTTTAGTTTAGATGTCAATGCGTTTTCACAAATGGTTCAAGCAGTGAGAGATACTGAAAAACTTTTGGGATCGGTTGATTATACCATTAGCGAAAAAATCGAGCAATCACGGCAGTTTGCACGAAGCCTGTTTGTAGCGCAGGATATTAAAAAAGGTGAACGAATTACTACAACTAATGTCCGTTCCGTACGACCGGGGTATGGAGCCCATCCAAAATATCTGCAAGATATGCTTGGGAAAAGAGCGAAAAAAAATTTGCATTTTGGGATGCCGTTGAATCTTGGTGATGTTGTGTTTTAGGAAGAGATTGTCATGTACCGACTGCTAAAACTTTGGGGTGTTTTCTTGGGAATTCTTTTGATTTTTTCCAGTTGTACCGGCATGAAACCTAACGACACCGATGTTCAAGAGTCTTCCACAACAGTACATACCGAGGTAGAAAAAAAGGCTATTGAGACAAGGTCAGCAACATCAAGTTTGTGGAAAATTTTGCTTACTAAAAAGGCAGATGCGCAACAATGGGTTAAGTACGGCAGTAATACTATAGCAGATGGAACAGAGTTTACAGAGATTGCAGTAAATTCTGACGACAGAGGAGCATACTTATTTCTAGACAACTTAGCAACACTAGAAGATAACAAAAACTACAAAGTTACATTAAAGGCGTACGCAACAAACGTTAATACAAATAGCAGTTTGCAAATGTTTTCTGAGGGGAATTCATTTATAGGCGACATCATAGGAACAGCAGAAAAAGGATACGAGCTAAAAGCGTTTAAAGAAGCAGGCAAAAAACTTGTTATCAGATTTTCAGGGCTGCCGACAGGTTCAAAGGTATATGTATCTAAAAATATAAATATTTACAAAATGCGAGATAGAACCTATGCCCAACCTTTAGGAGGCGCAAGGTTTAAAGGTGCAACTATAGACATTACAAATCCAAAAGATGCCAGCGTTATACAAGAGTGGTTTACTGATTTAGACACTATAGGCGTGAAGACAATAAGGGTACAAGTAAACCCAAAAGATGGGAACATGAACGGTCTGTCAAAAGCAGCATTTTTGGCTGATGTTGTTAACAGATTCAATGCTGACTATCTTCCGTTAATCCAACAATACGGAATGAATGTTATATTTGGAATGGAGAGTATTCCATACGATGATCCAGCGCTTAATAATAGAAGAAATTCTGGATACTGGGAGAATCCACAAACAAAGCAAAATTTCATTGATACAGCAGATTATATAGCGAATGCGTTCAAAAACACAAGTGAAATTTTTGCACTACAGTTTATGAGTGAGCCAGTTGATAGCGCAAACAAGCTACCTCAAACATGGAACGATATATCAAATTCAGTTCTTACAACAGTTAGAAACTATACCGACAAGTTTATAGTTTGGTCACCAGTTTTAGGTGGGCTTGTAAACAAATATGATTTAACAGTCCCTCTAGATGACGATAAGATAATCTATAATTTTCATACGTTCAGACCGATGTCTTATACGCATCAAGGAATCGGAACACGACCAAACAATGTCCCATATTCTCCTGTTACGTTAAGTAATATAGGAATGGACGCTGTAATTGCATTTAAGACAAACAACCCTAGCATCCCTGTTATGTGTGGATCGTATTCATTGGCAAACTGGATAAGTGACGCTGACCAATGGGTTAACGACATGCATGCAATTTTTGACACAAACAATATAAGCACAATACAATTTGCTACTGGGCAGTTTAAAGGGTGGGATTGGAGATTTATTGGAACTGTTGACGATTCAGGAAGAAAGTTATTTATATATGATGCATCTACAAACAACAAACTGTGGACAAAACTGTCTCAATATTTGAGAAAACAGTATTAAAAAATACTGGCATATTGACTTGCTATTTTTTCCCACGTGTAGTGATTTTTAGCAATATGATACATTGCAGTAGAATAAGCTTGCAAATCAATTTGATTAGCGACAATTTTTTCTAAAAGCACAATAAGTTCTTTATGATCATGGAAATACAGGGCCTTGTCTTCAGTAGTTGCTCGATTGTAACTAACATCAAAGGCAAGAATAGGCAATTCTAAATACATTGCCTCCACCAAAGAGGGGTTGGTACCACCTGCGCTATGACCATGTAAGTAAAGATAGCAATTACTTCGTATTTGATCTAAAATAGTTTGATCATATATTGGATCAATTAAAATAATATTTTCCACATTGGAATAGTTTTCTTTTAATTGTTGACCATATTCACTTTTTGACCAGTTTCCAATAATGGCCAGCGTAAGCTTTTTAAATTGTTCAAATGCATTGAGTAGTACATGTATATTGTTTTCCGGCTCAATTCGGCAGACACTAAAGGCATAATTATGTTTTAAAAAAGAGAATTGCTCTAAAAGATCATTGGAGATTTCAAGTTTATTAACATGGTCTGCACCATAAGCTATTAATTCACTTTGTTTGCCATATTCTCTTTGCACATAATCTTGAATAACCTTATTATCGGTAATAACAACATCGGCATATTTTACAGCGAGGAATTCTGAAAATTTTAAAAATTTTTTCGCATAAGATTTCCATTTTTGTCGTTTCCATTCTAGTCCGTCAATATTGACAACAATCTTCTTCTTTCCAAAAAGCTTTACAAAGGGTAATATTAAACAACCCGATACACCAAGTATCAGTAGCGTATCTGAAGTCTTCCAAGCGTTAGCAATAGATAGAATATCATACGGAACACTTTGTATGCCGTTAGCATGAAGATTAATATACTTTAATGTTGCACCATTGTAGTGCGATAGTTGTTGCTTATAGCTTTTGGAGCTACAATAAACAGTTATATTGTAATCTTCTGAAAGGTGTTTGGTTATGTATTCTACTAATGTTTCAAAACCACCGTATGTTGCCGGTAAGCCGACGGTTCCGATAATGCTTATGGTTTTCATCTGCTTAGTACTTCTAGTATTTTTTCTTCAAAAGCTTGTTCGTTAAAGTGTTTTATTTTTTCTTTTGAAGCTTTTGACATTAGTTGGCATTGTTTTTCATCAACTGATAAGGCTTGAATTTTTTTAGCAATAACGTCTGTTTTATAGGATGAAATTAAATAACCCTCTTTTTCGTGACTAACTATTTCTGCCGGTCCACCAATAGGTGGCACTATTGAAGGAATGCCAAAGGCCATTCCTTCAATAATAGTAAGACCAAATGTTTCTATCCACTCATCGATTCGCGAAAGATTAAGCAATAAACTAGTTTTACTATAAAAAGGAACAAGGTTTTTTTGTTTTGGTAAAAGTGAGAGATTTGAAGGAATAGATATCTCTTTAAAAAATAGATCTATCTCAGATTCTTCTGCGTTTAAGATTAAAGTGAATTTTATATGTGTATTTTGTTCACATAAAGCTGAAATTTTAACATATTCATGAATACCTTTGTATGTTTTTAGCGAACATATCATTAAAATATTAAAAGTTTTATTGTAAAGAAAGCTATACTTGTTTTGAGCTGCTACTTTTACAAAATTATCACTTAGTGTATTGTAAATAACTTCTTGTGGTATATCTAGGAAAGGTTCTAGCTTTTTAACGGCTTTAGAAACAAAGATTATTTTTATAGCAGTAAATTGTGCTATTGTGCGTAAAAAATTTTTAAAAATCAAAGGAGTTATAGAGGTTTCATGAATATGATAATAGACAGGTTTTTTCATGAGTTTTCCGGCCAAAGCTGCTCCAAAAGGAAGTAGAGTATTAACATAAATGATGACATCTTTGTCTCGATACTTCAAAAGCTTAAAAAATAAACTTAGTTGAGACAACATAAATGACAATAAAGTTAAAAGTCGATTGTTAAACCGTTTGTAAGGATAGTGATAATGCTCATCATCTGCAAAATGAGATAAAAATCCATCACCTCCTTTTCCAGTATATAGTTCTATATCAAAGTTGTTTTTTTTAAAAGTATTAATGACCTGAGAAAGAACTTTGGGACTACCGCTATAGTCATTTAATAGGTGAATAAAAATAATTTTTTTATGTTGATTCATTTAGTATCCAAAAACTTTCGCACTGTCTTGAAGTTGATTCTCAATAATTTTTGTCATGTTCGCATCAAAATATTTTTTCCACCCATCTATTTTTCCGGAACGTAAAGTAGGGGATGATGAGTTTTCCATTTTAGAAATTATACTATTTATTTCATTGTTGCTCATATTAATTTCTAAAAAATCTACTATTTTTTTAAGTGTTTCAAATTGTTTATTGCAATTTCCTCCTCCTCTTTCTCCAACAAGGTCTTCAAACTTTATGATTAAACAGTTATCTAAAGTTGTCCATCCTGAAAAAAGCTTAAATATCTCATCAATAGGAGTTAGAATGTCTTTTTGATCTTTGTTTTGGGATTTTTTACCGACTATGCATGCCTTTAGTCTTTCTCTGTCATTAGATAAAGACTTTATATATTGATGTGTTCTATGTGTTACATCTATATCTAATACATATTTAAAGTTTGATACAACTACTGCTCTTGGGTCACGGACAATTAACAATACTTTTATATCGCTAGACCTTAAAGCGGACAATAGTTTTTCGTGCGCAGGAATATGAGCAATGTAATACTGTCCTTTTTTTATAGATAAAATTTTGTTTACAGTTTTATCTGGAATATCTTTCCATTCAATTATGGTCCGAGTCCCAGAAGGTCTTAGAGGGGGAAGTTTTTGCAAATAACCATCAAGTAAATTAGTGCCAGCTTTTGGAATGCTGTTGAGTAATACTTTAGGTCCAGATTTCCTACCTTCAATCTTTTCCGGCAGTAATGCCATTTTTTTTGCCTTTATATAACGTTTTGCAAAAATTTCAAGCCTTTTTAATTTATTTTGTTTACGCATTAGTTATTCTCCTTCTTGATTTAAGAATGTTTTTTTTATCAAACTTTGAAAAAATAGTAGAAAATGTAAAAGCCCATAGAATAAATTCATAAACGTTCAGCATCCAACCTCCCGATAATCCATATATAAAGGTATAGAAAAAAAGCGTAAGCCTAAATATATTTTGATAGACATGAGTTTTTAGGAAAAAAAATACTAAAAATGAAATTTTTAGTATTATGCCAATGAAGCCCACTGTAGCCAAGGTGCTTGCAAATGTATTTGGAAGCCTATCTGATCCATAGCCTGGAATTTTAGCAGTAAATTCAAGAACATATTCTTTTGTTTGTCCAAAGCCAACCCCAAAATAAAAATTATATTTTTTTATCATATTATAGGCAGATTGAGTTGCATATATTAAACGAACATTTCCAGAATTGTCTTTTCCTTCAATAGTTTGCTTAATGCGATACATAAAGCTATCGCCTATAAGAGGCAGGATTATTAATAGAGTTAAAAAGAATAAGAAAACTTTTTTATAAAACTTTTGAATTAGGGGCAAGAAAAAAACCAGTGCAGCAAAAAAAAATGCAATGGCCATTGAAGACAAAACACCTAATGATTTAGTTAGAAAAATTGACAAAAGTGTAATAAGTAAAGGAAGAAAATATTTTTTTTCCGAATATAAGAAAAAATTTAGAAAAAGATAGAGCAAAAAAACAATAAAAATATATGCATAATGGGCAGGTTCATAGAAAAATAAGCGTAGCCTTGTTTCTCCAAGAGAGTTAATATTGTTAGATGTTATCCATAACTGCTCTTTTAAGGGGGTAAAGTACAGAAGTATAGCTATTAAAGTTAACATAATATTTATTTTTATGATTTTCATAAAGATTTCATCTAGTTTTTGACTGCTGAGTTTTTTAGTGTTTAGATAAGTGAAAAAAAAGATTCCAACAAGTACAGATGTGTAGAAATAGGTTGCACTTAATATATAACTAGTGAGATTTGAAATAGCAACGGTCGTGTATTGCAAGAGCATGTAGAACAGCAGCAGAAAGAGAGAAAGAAAAACAAATACATATTGTTTTTTTAGTAAAAGCCAAGAAAGAATGCCTATTGAAAAAATATTACTCCACATAACACCATAAGGGAGGCCTATCGTATTAAAATTAAAAATTATTATAAACAAAATAGTAATAAATGAAATTTTTTTCAAATACAAGAATCCTTTTTAGAAATTTCTTTCTCATCCAATCTTCACTACTTTTGACTGTTTGATTGGAGCATTTATAAAAGTATGATATTTTATCTAAAAAAAGCTTGTAAAAAACTGTTTATTTGTAACTTATCATAATAGTTAGCAGGGTTTTTACTGTCAATGAATTGAATGTCAAGCTTAGGTTTGTTTCGATCTATAATATTTATATCTTGTTCGCAATAAAATGCGTCATTTAAAATTGATTTGTTGGTAGTAAGTAGTTTTTTCCCTGCACCCAAGGTCTCAATGGTACGCATTGTCAAGCCGCTTTGAGAAGTATTGTTAATATCTACAATCACTTTCGATTTGGCAAAAAGATCCAATAATGCTCTTTTGTCAATAGGTTTGAAAATCATATATTTCATGTCAAACGAAAAATCTTTAGTAAAAAGGAAGTTTTTTAAAAAAGTAAAAAAGGGCATGTATAAAAGAAATTTAATGGTTAGACCGTGCTCTTTTGCTTGTGCATCCAGCTCTTTTAATATTTGCAGTCTGTCACTGTGCAATGAACCGACGAATAAAAGGTCAAACTCTATTGGTTCATTTAAGTTTCTTATGTTTTTATAATCATTATCATAAAAAAGAGGTAAATATTCAAAGCCGTTCTGTTTGCAGTCTTCACGGTCAAACGAATACACTGTGTCAAAAACATCAATTAAATCTAAATAATTAAAAACTTTTACCGAATCCCATTGATACATTAAAAACTTAGCGGTTTTTTGTTTGCATTTTATTTGATGTAAAAAACCTTTTGAAAGAAAGTCTCCTCGGATTAAAAAAATGTAATCATATTGAATCTCATTGGCTTTTTTGTCAATTTTATTTCGAAATTTTTTTACATGTAAATTAAAAAGATGCTTGTTGAATTTTTTAGTCGCTCGATATAAAAAAGCCAGGGTGTTTTCTCCAAAAAAATCAACTTTGGCACCCATATTAATAAGCTCATTGTAAATTTCTGTATGGTAGGTGTAGGTTACCGGCCCAATAAAAAGAATTTTTTTGTTTTTAAGATTCATATAAAAGTTCCTTCATCATTAACTTTTTGCCATATACTTTTTTTGGTATTGTAGCGTTTAATTATTTTTGCCGGATTTCCAACAGCAACGGAAAAGTCTGGAATATCATGGGTTACTACGGCATTGGCACCAATAATGCACTGTTTCCCAATTGAAGAACCAAGTACAGAGACGTTTTCACCTAGCCATGATCCTTCGCCTATTGTAATGGGTTTAGTTGCAGAAACTCCTTGTTCTCTAATAGGTATTGTAATGCTTGAAAAGTTGTGAGTGCTGTCACTAATAAACACTTTATCGGCTATAAGTACCGACTCTTCAATGACTATTTTTTTAATAGACACAATATGGAAAAAGTGCCCAATTTCGCAATTTGACTTAATAATTAGTTGTGAATTGTCTCCGGCGTATAGCCATGCCATATCGCGAATAACAATTTTACTGCCCAATGAAATATTTTTAATACCGTCAATTCGTAAGACTCGGTAGATTCTGTTGTCACCCCCACAGCTTCTAAAAAAATTTTTATAAAAGGAAAAATTGACAATACTAAGGAAGTTAATGAATTTTCTAGTCAGCATGAGTGTACCAATGTGATAGATCTCTATCTATAAGTTTTTCTAATTTTTTTATATCATCGATAAAAAAAGGAAGTAAAAACTGTGCTTCTTCTTGTGGAATTTTTTCTTTATTTTTTTGAAAAAAGAGGTTTTTAAGTGCATTTCTATATTTTTCAGGTACAAAGTTTAATTGAATACCAAAGCGATTTCTTATATAGTTGATGTATTGTAGTGGTTTGTTTTTTGGTACTACGGTTTCATTATGTCTTTTAGTATAGTCAACAGCAGTAATGTTGTCTATGTTTAAAAAAGCATAAATGTCTCCCATAAATTGTTCAGGACTTTTTATTAGGTCATCATACAAACATACATGTACATTCGAAAAAGACTCTATATATGCTTTGACTTGATTGTAGTACAAGCCCATATCTTTGTAAAACCAAAATGAGTTATATTTTTTTTCTTTTTTTTCATCTTCTTTGTTGAGCGCCTCTTCAAAGCTTAAAAATTCAATATTTGACTGATACTTATAGTTTGAAAATGCTCTTTTGACAGGATCTCGTAATACAATAATAATAGGAACGTCTCCTAGTTTTTCTTTAATTTTTGGTATGACGGTATTATGATGGTATAAATATTGTATGCTTGCATCTCCAAACATGGTAGCTCTTGAATCAGCTTGTTTATAAAGATCTACATATGCATTCCAGTCTAGAACAGAACTTTCCATAAGGTAATTAAACATAGGGTCTTCTTTGCTAACTTCTTCAAAAACATCATGTAAAAAATATCTTGGTTCTTTTAGTTCCGGTATAAATACTTCAGGGTGACTAGTTAAATATTTAGCGACAGAAGAGGTGCCTGCTTTGGCGGTACCCACTATGAGAAAGTTTGGTAACTTTGTAATTTTCAAGATAATCTCCTTAAAAAACTGGGAACAAAGTATGTGGTATAGCCTAAATGCACTTTAACATAATAAGCTGCACTGATATTAGCAAGTATTGCACAGACCATCGATGCAAAAGCAGCGCCATTGATGCCATAGAGAGGTATAAGCAAATAGTTTAAAGCAATAGAAACAAGCATGCTAATCACAACAATATTTCTTAAAATTTTTTGATGCCCTGTCATATTTAGAAAGATACCGACTGATCCTGTGGCAGCATTAATGAGCTGACCTAAAATTAGCAACAAAAGAGCTACACTTCCTGCTATAAACTCTTTTCCAAATAAACTTAAAATAGCAGTATTGAAAAGAACAGCTACAGCAGCTATGAGCAACGAAGAAAAAAAGATTATTTTTGTAGATTGGTGAATAACCTGCTGAAGCGAATGGTATTCTTTAGCCCAGAATAGCTCTGAAAACTTAGGTGCTGAAATTGTATTGACAACCATTAAAACCAGACTTATGAGCATAGATATTTTTAAAGCAACACTAAAAATCCCTACCTGATCTGTTGTTGAATAAATTTGTAAAAAAACTAGTGCGATGTTCCCCATAAAAAAAGTAGATAGTGATGTTATGAGCATTGGGAAAGAAGTTTCAATAAGCTCTGTTTTGGAGAAATCGCCGTTGGTTTTTAATGTAATAGTAGTTAATTTTTTGTAAATAAAGTACAAAGAGACAAGACAAGTAAAGACTATGGCAATAAAAAGAGAGTATAAAGGAAGCGTGGTGTTTGAAAAATAGATACTGAGAATAAATAAGAAAAGGAGATTGACAATAGGTCGATGTACACTCCTTAAAAATTCTGAAATTTTTAAATTTTTTAATCCTCGAATGTATTCAACATTAACATTGGTAATGGCAAAAAAAGGTATTATAAAGGAGGCAATTTTCAAGGCATCACAATAGGTTGAGTTCTGAAAAATATGCAGAGCGATATAGTCAGACAATAAAAACAAGACAGCAGAAAGAGTAATTGATACAGGAACGGTGATCTCTAAGACATATTTATATAAAAGTTTTAGTTTTTGATGATGATTTTCTTGATTAAACTGACCGACATAACGCAATATGGACATATCCATTCCCATAGTAGAGAGCATTGCTAAGAAAGTAATAACAGCTAAGGTTAGGCTGTAAATGCCAATACCTTCTGCGCCAAACTGTTTAGAGATAACCAGCACAACCAGATATCCAAGAAGCATGCCTCCCATTTTTAATGCAAATGTAACGGCACTTCCAGAAATAATTTCTTTTAAGTTGTTGTCGCTACTGAGCTTTGCTTTGAGTTTCGTTATCATTGTTTTATGAATCTTTATGGTTTAAATAATCAAGATAGGTCGCATACAATTTAGCCTTAAAGCCCTCATCATAGCTTGCAGGCGTGTTAAGATTTTTGAACTCATCAAGATAGTCGACAACATCACCCAATGTAGTGTCATAGGTAATTTTAGGTTTGCAGTAACAGTCTGTAGTGCTGTCATGTTGAGTATTTAAACAATCTATGAACTCATCAACCAGGTCTTGTACATAAACGTAAGTCATTGGAATGCTTCTGTCAAAAACAACAATCTCTTTGTTATGAATGCTATTGTAAAGCCATGTAGAGATGACGGAGTTATAGTTTGGTTTGCACCCTTCGCCAAATACATGAGGAAGCCGGTAGATCCATACGGGTACGTTATTGCGCTTTCCGTATTCTTCAAGATAGATTTCGGCCTCTCTTTTGCTGGTGCCGTAGGCGTTTTTTTGCAGCTCTGCATGAATAGAAGATGCCATAAGAAACGGAATAGAGAGTTGTTTTTTTTCAATAACATGTATAATGTCTTTGGTGAGTCCGGCATTACCCTTGAAAAACTCTTCGTCATTGCTTTTGGGATAAACTTTGCCAGCAAGGTGATAGATAAACTCAATGCTTCCTATGATTTTTTCAAGATCTTGGAACGTATGATTCCGGTTGAATTCTACAATATTAATATTGTTAAAACGGGTAAGTTTTGTTAGTAGGTTTGATCCTAAAAAACCTTTTGCCCCGGCTATTAAAATGTTTTTTTTATATTTCATGCTACAATGCAGAGGGTATCTGGAAGATGTACCATGATAAGCAAGGAAACAAAGAAAAATTCATATAATATCTATGCTTATGTAGATTTTGAATTAACTAAAGACTTGTCTAAATAAGACCATGTTGCGTCTCTTAGTTGTTTAAGGTTCTGGCTTGCTTTTTCAAAACTTACAGAGGTGTTAAGTATGCGATCTAGATTTTTGTTATCTAAGATTAAGCGATCGTCAAGTCCGACGTTTGCTAAAAAATTTTGCATTCTATTTAAACCACTTTCAGGTTTTATGGCAATAAAAGGTATTTCAAAGTTGACAGAAAAGGCAGTACCATGAAATGAGTTGGTAATAATAAAAGAAGCTTGAGAGAGAAGTTCAATATATTCTTTTGGTCCAGCATCTTGAATATGTTTATCGGAAGGATAACCCAAAAAAGGATCTTGGTCAATCACTACTGTTTTTAAGCCTAGCATTTTTGAAACTTTATTTACAACTGTACGAACAAATTCATCTTTTTTTAGAGTATATACGAAAACATAAGGAGGAGTTTTATTTGTTTGATTAATATTTAAAAGGCCAAGCCAATCGGATTTGTTTAGCATTAAAGTAGGGTCTAGTACAGTAAAAATTTCCCTATTTTCCAATAGGCTGCTTATAAATTTCCCAGTATTTTTTTCTCTTACTGACAAGCAAGAGAATGAATCGAAATATTTTTTTAGTAGTTCTTTCTCATGTTTTGAGAATCGGTATCCTCCTGCGCTAGATGCAAAGGAGACTTTTTTCTTTTCTGCTACAAAGTCTAAAAAGTAGGCGCTGTCAAAGCCATCTATAATTTTAGGGTTCCATATTTGATCACTGCCACAAACAAAAACATCATAAATTGATTCAAGCTCTTTTAGGTCTTGTATACTATTGCAGGGTTGTGTTAAATTAAAAGAATTAATGATGAATTTTTTAAATTTTTTCAACAACCTATATCTAGGAAGCAATCTAAAAAAATCTTTACCCATTCTTAAAAAATCACGAGGCTTTAATCCGTATCGAATCACTCTCATCGTTTTATCCAAATGAGGTGTTTTATAGTCTATAATTGAAACTTCTCCATACTTAGATAAGACTTTGTGCGATGCTAGTGCTTGCAGCATACCACCATAACTATTTGCCCAATGTATAGTAATTAATGCAATTTTTATGCTCATATTATCTCTCCCTTATTTGAGTATATATTTCATCCAATGGTCTTCTTGCGGAAGCACATGTAATATTGCTTGCATCTGGATATCCTATTGCCAGGAGCATTACAATGGTGTGGTGAGGACAAATATCAACTTCTTTTCTTAGTAGTCTATCTTGTGAAGGTGGAGTACTCCAGTTTAATGGGCATGTTGCAATACCAAGAGCATGGAAAGCGTAGATTAATGACATTGAGAACATTCCTCCGTCAATCCAGTATTCATAGTGTTCTTCGGCAAGAAAAAAAGCTTTTAAGTCTATGGAAATAATCATTAAATTTGGAATCTTTTCCCCAAAAGGCTTGTTGCCAGATTGGTATTTTAAAATAGTGTCTTTCACGCACTTGTTATTTGTGTGGTAAATATGCCATGGTTGACGATTGCAGACAGATGGAGTTTTCATGGCAAGCTTAACAGCCCTTGAAATAATTTCATTGGGAACAATAGCATCTTTAAATTCCCTTAAAGAATATCTGGAGAAGAAAAAGGCTTCCGGATTTTCTAAAATACCTTGTTGATATTCTTTTTGGTTGAGCTTTATTGCACCATGCTTGTCTGTCGAATTAAATTGTATTGTTTTTAGTTCTTGTTTTATTTGTTTTGACTTTTCGTGCTCTCTATTTTCTGGAAGGTTTATGAAGGTTTCTAAAACTTGTTTTGCAGCTTTATCATGATAGCCGACATTATTATATTTATTGGCTATTTTTAGCAAATCTAATAATTTATAAGCATTTTTCCATCCTGAATCAGCATTTCTGTTTTTATAACTCATGCTTTTTTCTAAAGCATGATAAACCAATACGGAAAAATAGTTTCTTTGTTCTGCATCCTTCATATTGTTGCGCCAACCGCTATACAAAACAAAGCGTTTAAAATCATAGGTAAAACCAATAAATAATTTATAAAATTTATAAAAATCTTTTATATAAGGTCTAATGTGTTTCCATATAAACTTCATTTTTGTCCTTTTAATATTTCTGTTTTCTTGGAAAAAACAATATTCTCTGATGCATAGTAGTAGAGTAATAATAGAATAATATTACTAACAACAGTTGATATGGCTGCTCCAGTTATTCCAAATTTTGGAATTAAAAAGAGATTTAAAACAATATTAAGCAGTGCTACTAGCCCCATATATTTAACTTTTTTCTTCATATAGGACTGAGTTACCAAGGTGGCGCCCGTACTGTGTGCCACAAATACAAAGGGTATTGATATTGCCAATATATTCAAAACAGCAATTGCATTTTCATATTTAGCGCCAAACAAAAATACAACTGCCCATGAAGATAATGACCAAATTAACAACATTGCAGTTATCCCAAAAATTAGCATTATAAAATTACCTTTGCGATAGACCATGTAAAACTTTTCTTTGTCATGATTTGCCCAGCGATGAAGTTTTGGCAAAAGATACTTTTGATAGATTACCCCTGGAAAAAGAAGTGTTGCCATTATAATAGTGAATGCTACATTATATATGCCTGATGCAGCATCATTTATCATATACTTTATTAAAATTAAATCACTTTGATAGTAGACTAAATAAAAAAAAGTAGCTAGACCAAATGGCCAAGTGTTTTTTACTACAGAAGTAATGCTTAAAGAATTATGCAGGATAGGTTGCGCCAAACCATGTCCTTTTAGTAAAAACCCATCTTTTAACATCTTTCTCAGCTGAAGTATAGAGAGAAATGAAAATAAAACCCCAGTAAATGCATATATAAAAGCAACCGCTTCTGGAGTCATGGAGTCGGTGAACAAATATGCCAATAAACTGATCAAGAACAGCCTTGTTATATGTGGTGATAGTTGCCAAGCAGAAAAATTAATATAGCGCTCCTCTAGTTGAAGCTTACTGCTTACTAACCCAATCGATACTTGACCAAGAATATGAAAAGATAAAACTAAAATTAAAGTTTGTGTTACTTTGTCATGGTTTCCAAAGAGAGCCCATGCTCCAAGTGTAGCTATTACAGAAAGTGTAGAAATCAATACAAAATGAAAAGATGGGATTAGCCATCTTTTGGCATTCCATCCTTCCTCACCATAAAGTTTTAGCCATAGTTGCGATACTCCAAAGCCAGCGAGAGGCGAAGCTAGCACAACGGTTGCTAAAGTTGCTGAAAAGACTCCGAAGCTCGCTATTTCTAAGTTGCGAGCAAGGATGACCTGCGTTAAAAAGGCGAAGAAAGCACCTATCAGTGATCCAAATGACAACAATACCATTGATACAATAGCATTTTTTTTAGGCATATTTATTCAAATACCACTCAATAGTCTTAACAATACCGCTGTCGAAGTTCTCATCGGCACTCCAGCCAAGTTCGGTCTCCAGCTTGGTGGCGTCTATGGCATAGCGACGGTCATGTCCTGCTCTGTCTTCTACAAAGGTAATGAGCTCTTTGTAGCTTTTTTCTTGCGGTACACGGTCGTCCAAAATGGTGCAAATGGTATTGACAATTTGTAAATTGGTGCGTTCGTTCCGTCCGCCGATATTATAAACGTTACCCTCTTTTCCGGTATGATATACCAGATCGATTCCTTTGCAGTGATCAAGCACATAGAGCCAGTCACGAACGTTTTTCCCGTCACCGTAAATAGGGATGCTCTCACCGGCAAGCGCTTTACGAATTATGGTCGGAATGAGTTTTTCGTCATGTTGCTTGGGGCCGTAGTTGTTAGAACAGTTGGTAATGACGGTGTTCATGCCATATGTCTCTTGGTAGGCCCTTACGATCATATCGCTCGATGCCTTGCTGGCTGAATAGGGTGAGTTGGGCGCGTAAGGAGTCTCTTCCGTAAAAAGATCGGTCTCATTAAGCGTGCCGTAAACTTCGTCGGTGCTAATGTGATGGAAGCGACACTCCTCATAGCCAGATTTACATGTAAACGGTTTGTCCATCCAGTATTTGTAAGCAACATCAATAAGGGTAAAGGTGCCGTTGACATTGGTTTCAATAAAAATACCGGGATTTTTTATGGAGTTGTCAACATGGCTTTCGGCAGCAAAGTGAATGACCCCCTGAATATTGTACTCATTAAAAATATATTCAACAAGTTCCCGATTGCAGATATTGCCGCGAATAAATTTGTAGCGCGGGTGATTGTCGCACTCTTTTAAATTACTAAGATCTCCCGCATAGGTCAATAGATCTAAGTTTATCAGGGAATAGTCGGAATATTTTTCTAAAAAATAAGGAACAAAATTGCTGCCGATAAATCCTGCACACCCTGTTACTAAAATGGTTTTCATTGTTTTTTCACCTCAATTTGTTTTAAACACCGTTGTAAACTATCATGCCAATAAGGTATAACGATATTATAGTGGTTTTTTATTTTATTTTTATTTAATACGCCATAATTTGGGCGTTTTGCTGCAGTTGGATACTCCTTGCTTTCGATGGGATCTACACGGCATGAAATATTTGAAAATTCAAATATGGCTTTTGTAAAATCGTACCAGGAGCAGACACCTTCATTGGAGTAGTGATAGATACTGACAGTTTCTTTGGGAATATGCGGAAGTATGTCTAAAATAAGCATTGCCAAGTCTGCGGCATAAGTCGGTGTGCCGATCTGATCATAAACAACATTGAGTGTATCGCGCTCTTTTCCCAATTTTAGCATGGTTTTTACGAAATTATTCCCAAAGCTTGAGTAGACCCAAGAGGTACGGATAATGATGCTGTTGCTCGGGTGAGCTCGAAGCAAAGCATTTTCTCCGTCGAGTTTGGTTTTTCCGTAAATTCCCTGAGGGTTTGTTGCATCACTTTCAATATAGGGCGTGCACGAGGTACCGTCAAATACATAGTCCGTTGAAATATGAATTAATGAAATATGCTGTTTTGCAGCAACTTCAGCAAGGTATTGAACCGCTATATGGTTGATGGTGTCGGCACTTTGCTGCTCTTCCTCCGCTTTGTCAACCGCGGTATAAGCAGCGCAATTGATAATGTGCGTGATATTGTTGCGTTTACATGTAGATTCAACCGCTGCTTTATCGGTAATGTCAAGTGTTTCCCGATCGGTAAAGAGAAAGCTAAATTGCGGGTAACTTTGGTGGAGTTCTTGAAGTTCAGACCCCAGTTGGCCACTGCTGCCGGTTACGAGAATATTAGGCATACAAATTCTCATTGTAATGAAAACACTCCGCATTTACAAGTAGCGGCTGTTTGGTGTCTTTGTCAGAGAGTTTAATGTCAGATGTGCTTAAAAGCCAGTCAATTCCAATGCTTTTGTCATCAAAAGCGATGCCGCGGTCGCATTCCGGCGAGTAGTAGTTGTCAACCTTATAGGCAAAAACGGTCTCACCTTCCAAAACAATAAAACCGTGTGCAAATCCGCGAGGAACAAGAAGCTGGCGTTTGTTCTCACTGCTGAGCTCAACGGCAACATGTTGACCAAAAGTCGGGCTGCCTTGGCGAATATCGACGGCAACATCAAGGACGCGTCCTTGAATGACGCGAACCAGCTTGGTTTGGGCAAACGGAGGCAATTGATAGTGTAGCCCGCGCAACACCCCTTTAGAACTTTTGGACTCATTGTCCTGACAAAAGTCAATGCAATAGCCTAAAAAGTCTTCAAGCTTATCTTGACGAAAGGTTTCGACAAAATAACCGCGTGCATCACCATGTACTTTTGGCTCAATAATAATAACATCGGAAATAGCGGTTCGAATAAAATTCATCGTGCCACGCTCCCTTCGTTGGCACGACGAATCAGATACTGTCCGTATTGGTTCTTTTTAAGCGGTTGTGCCAGTTCAATAAGCGCATCTTTAGAGATATAGCCCATTTCATAGGCTATCTCTTCAATACAGGCGACTTTAAGCCCCTGACGGTTCTCTATGGTCTGAATAAAGTTTGAAGCCTCAAGCAAGCTCTCATGCGTTCCCGTATCGAGCCATGCATAACCGCGACCCATGAGTTCAACGCGTAAGTTTTTCTCTTTGAGGTACGCTTGGTTAACGCTGGTAATCTCGAGCTCTCCCCGGTCGGAAGGCGTAACATTTTTAGCAATTTGAACAACAGAATTGGGGTAGAAGTAAAGACCGACCACAGCATAGTTACTTTTAGGATTGGACGGTTTCTCTTCAATGGAAGTGACTGTGCCGTCTTCGTTAAACTCAGCTACACCGTAACGTTCCGGATCTTTCACATAATAACCAAAAACGGTAGCCTTGTTCTCTTTTTTTGCGCTGACAACAGCTGAGTCCAGGAGTTCCGTAAGACCGTGTCCGTAGAAGATGTTGTCGCCCAACACCAGACAGACGTCGTGGTCTCCGATAAACGCCTCCCCTAAAATAAACGCCTGAGCAAGACCGTCAGGAGAGGGCTGCACTTTATAGGAAAATGACATTCCAATACTGCTGCCGTCACCTAAAAGCTCTTCAAATCTCGGTAGATCTTGCGGTGTCGAAATAATAAGTACCTCTTTAATGCCTGCTAGCATGAGAATGGAGAGCGGATAGTAGATCATTGGTTTGTCATAAATGGGAGAGAGCTGTTTGCTAATTCCTTTGGTAATCGGGTAGAGGCGTGTTCCGCTACCTCCTGCTAAAATAATGCCTTTCATTTAATTAACTCCTTTTAAAATCATCATCGATACGTACAATATCGTCTTCACCGGTATACTCACCAACCTGTGCTTCTATGAGTACAAGATTGATTTTACCCGGGTTTTCCAACCGGTGAATTTCACCCATTTTTATGTAAGTAGATTCATTGGGACGAACCAAAAAGCTTTTTTCTCCTACTGTTACCATAGCAGTTCCGCTAACCACAATCCAGTGTTCGCTTCGGTGAAAATGTTTTTGTAGGCTAAGTCGTTTTTTTGGTTTTACGACAATACGTTTAATTTTATAACCGGGGGTGTCTTCTAGAATGGTATAGGTCCCCCAGGGGCGATGAGCAGTTATGTGGATTTGAGGAAGAGAAGAACCCTTTTCTTTAAGTTTTTGCACAACTTGTTTGACTTTCTGTGAGCTCCCTTTTTTTGAGATAAGCAGAGCATCATCGGTATGGACAATAATCATGTCTTCTAGGTCAACAGCTGCGACCATTTTGTCTGAAAGAATCAAATTGTTTTTTGAATTTACAGCAATCAGGTTTTTGTTTGTTGTGTTGCCTTGATCGTCTTTTGGTAACTCATCGTAAAGTGCATCAAAGCTTCCTAGGTCACTCCATGCAATATTGCTTGGGATGACTTTGACTCTGTTGCTTTGCTCCATAACGGCATAATCGATGCTGTCCTCGGGAATTTGTGCCATATCATCATGTGAAATGCGAATGATATTTTCTTTATTTGCATGTTCATAGGCATTTAGAGCAGTGTTATAGATATTTGGTGAATGTTTTTCAAGTTCTTTTAGAAATACTCCGGCTTTAAAACAGAACATGCCACTGTTCCAATAATAATTACCGGCTTTAATATATGTTTCGGCGGTAGCGGTATCCGGTTTTTCTTTGAAAGACAACACGTTGGTACCGTCAGCCTCTATGTATCCGTAACCGGTTTCTGCATATGAGGGAGTTATACCAAATGTGACAAGATTATTTTTCTCAGCTTCTATTTTGGCTTGTCTAACAGCATTTTCATAGGCCGTTTGATCTTTTATGAGATGATCTGAAGGAGTCACTAAAACAATTTCATTGGGATCTATATTGAAACAGGCTAATGCAATGGCAGGAGCCGTATTCCGCCCTAGGGGCTCAAGTAAAAAAGAGGCATTTTTAGTATGTTCCATCTGATCAACAGCTAAAAAATATTGCTCCGCATTAGAGACTATATATTGCTGATTACAAAAGAGACTATTACGTTTTAAAGTTAACTGAAAGAGTGATTGGTCATTAAAAAGTTTTACAAATTGTTTCGGCATCAAGGTGCGACTTATTGGCCACAGGCGTGTCCCACTACCTCCACAAAGAATAATATTAATCATCTATTTTCCTTTAACAACAAACCATGGATTGAGCAGATTTTCCTTATTATAAATCATGGGCTCATTGCTTTCAAACTGGTAGGTCATCTTGCCGGCTTCACGGACAACAGCATCGGCGGCACCGGTGTCCCACTCCATAGTGGGTGCAAGCCTTGGGTAGATATCGGCACTGCCTTCGGCCACCATGCAAAGTTTCAGAGAACTTCCTTTGGAGACCTGTTCAATGTTGTCACTTTCAAGTGCATCAATAAAGGCTTGTGTCTCTTCGGAAAGATGTGATTTTGATGCGACGACAAAGAGCTTTTTCTCTGGAGTTGCATTGGTTTTCAAGGGGAGCTTTTGGCCATTTTTGTAAGCTCCTTCATCTTTTTTAGCGCGATACATATCGCCCAGTGCCGGAGCATAGACAACCCCGAGTACGGGAGTGTTTTTGTGAATGAGTGCGATGTTGACGGTAAACTCCCCGTTTTTCTTAATGAACTCTTTGGTACCGTCAATGGGGTCGATCAGCCAGAAATACTCCCAGTTCTTGCGCTCACTGTACGGTGCGGCTTTGTTCTCTTCGGAGAGAATGGGGATGGTCGGGTAGAGTTGTGTTAAAGCGTTGCAAATAATTTCGTTTGACTTGGTATCGGCTTCGGTCAACGGTGATTTGTCGTCTTTATAGTCGACGGTAAAGTCTCGGCTGTAGATCTCCATAATGGCATCGCCGGCCTCTTTGGCAACAGCAACAATATCGTTGAGCAGAATGCTTTTAAGCATGTATGTATCCTTTGGTAGTGAGATAGTCAATGATGATGTCGGCGCATGCATCAATACTGAGCTCGCTGTTTTTTACATGTATTTCAGGGTGTTGCGGTGCTTCGTACGGAGAGGAGATACCTGTAAAATCGGGTATTTCACCGTTCCGCGCTTTTCTATAGAGTCCTTTGGGATCACGGCGCTCACACTCTTCAAGAGGGGTATCAATAAAAACTTCAATAAATTCGCCCTCCTCCATCATGGCTCTAACGCGATCACGATCTTCTTGAAAGGGAGAGATAAAAGCCGAGAGGACAATGGTTCCGGCATCGACAAAAAGTTTGGCAACTTCACCGATACGACGAATGTTTTCTATGCGATCTTCGTGGGAAAATCCAAGCCGGGCATTGAGCCCGCGGCGGATATTGTCGCCGTCAAGCAGGTAGGTATGACGCCCGAGTGCATAGAGCTTGGCTTCAACGGCATTGGCTATGGTAGACTTTCCGCTACCGCTTAGCCCTGTAAACCAAAGTACGCAAGGGCGCTGTTGTTTAAGGTCAGATCGTGCCTCTTTGCTAATATCATGATTGTGCCATACAATGTTGTTATTTGACATAGTGCTTCTTTATATATTTTACAATAGTGTTAGCCGCTTCTTCGGCACTCATTATCTCGGTATCAATGACAATTTCAGCATGCTGCGGCTCTTCGTAGACATCGTTGATACCGGAGAAATTCTGCAATTCACCTTTAAGAGCCTTTTGGTAAACCCCTTTGTAATCTCGTTGTTTGCAGGTCTCAATATCGGCTTTAACATGGACAATAATATTGTTGGTTACCATATCACGGATGGCCTTGCGTGATTCTCTATAAGGAGAGACGAAAGAGGCAACGGTTGAGATGGAGTTTTTTTGTAATTTTTGAATCAGAAAACCGACACGGTGCATATGACGGTTTCGGTCTTCTCGTGTGAAGCCGATATCGGGAATGAGGTCGCGGATATCTTTGGCATCAATACGTTCAAGCGGAATGTGCAGCTTTTCAAGCTCTTCATAAACCTTGTCGGCAATGGTTGTTTTTCCTGAAAGCGGCAGACCGGTAAACCATAGATTAAACGGCTCAATCTTCTTTTTGCCCCAGTGGATTTTAAACCATGCGCGTTCATGCAGCCAGTAGAGGGCTACTTTTAAAACAGTTTCAATCATTCCGGCGGCAATGGCCAAGTCGAGCCTTCCAAAAAAGACATAGACAATAACAATGGTTGTTGATGTGGCAACGATGCGCCAGCTAATCCCTTTAACAATGGAGCGCTGATTGGTCTCTTTATACATTAGACTGCTTTACACTCCCATTCCGGAAAGTTGTCACGAATGTATTGATTAAGTGCTTTTTCGGCGTCACTGTAGTGTTTACCATTGCGTTTAATGACATCTTCGTCTCTGCGGCTGACTCCGACAATCATTCCTGCACCGACCGTGTTGTTGGTAATGCGATCAACAACAATAAAGCTGCCGGTTAAGCGGTTTTCTTTGTAAGCATCAGAAGCTATAGGGCGAGTAAGTACCATGCGGCAGGAGGCAATGTCATTGAGTTCGAGTGTTTCTACCTGCGTACGCTCATAGGTGTTGACATCAATTTTGTAGTTAATGTGTTCAATATGCCCCGATACCACAGATGTAGCTCTTTTAATGTCATACGTACGTCCGGTGTCCATAGGTTTCTCATCCATCCAGACCAGCATTACTTTTAGGCTGTTGGAAACACGTGGTAGGCTATGCGTATGTACAATCATATCGCCACGGCTGATATCGACTTCGTCTTCGGTGGTGATTGTAACGGCCATAGGAGCATATGCCTCTTGCGTAGTTGCTTCTCTGTCTGCCTCGCTAATATCTCCGGCATTAATAATGCTTTTTACTTTTGTGGTTTTTCCTGATGGCAGTACGGTAATTTCATCGCCCACGGCAACGCTTCCGGCGGCAATAGTACCGCAAAATCCTCTGAAATTAAGGTGAGGTCGGTTGACGTACTGTACCGGAAAACGGAAATTCTCCGCTTTTTGCTCTTTTGAAATATCCATAGTATCAAGCAGCTCTAAAAGGGGCTTGCCCTCAAACCATGGAGTATGAGTACTTTTGTCGACGACATTATCACCGTTTAAAGCACTGACGGGGATGTAGTAGGTGTTTTTAATGCCTAACTCATCGGCAAGTGCACCGTAAGCCTGCGAGATATCATTGAAAACACTTTCGCTAAAATCGACCAGATCCATTTTGTTGATGGCAATAACAACATGCTCAATGCCCAACAGTGAGACAATAAAACTGTGGCGCCGTGTCTGCGTCAAGATACCTTTGCGCGCGTCAATAAGAATGATGGCGACATCCGCGGTTGAAGCACCGGTGACCATATTGCGGGTATACTGCTCATGCCCCGGAGTATCGGCAATAATGAATTTACGTTTTTCTGTTGTAAAAAATCGATAGGCAACATCAATGGTAATACCCTGTTCGCGTTCACTCTGCAAGCCGTCGACCAAAAGTGCCATATCGATTTTTTCGCCGGTAGTGCCATATTTTTTACTTTCGCTTTCGGCTGCGGCGAGCTGGTCGTCAAAGATCATTTTGGAGTCGTACAGCATACGACCGATAAGTGTGCTTTTACCGTCATCGACGCTACCACAGGTTAAGAAGCGTAGCATGTCTTTGTTTTCATGTTGCTTTAAGTAATCGATAATATCCATTAAAAGTACCCTTCAATTTTTTTCTGCTCCATTGCGCCTTCTTGATCTTTGTCAATCAGGCGTCCTTCACGTTCGCTGCTGGTAGAGAGCAGCATCTCTTTAATAATTTCAGGCAGTGTGGTTGCCGTAGAGTTTATGGCGCCGGTCAGCGGGTAGCAGCCGAGTGTTCGGAAGCGCACCATCTCTTTTTTGGCGGTTTTTCGTAAGGCTTCCGGCATACGATCGTCATCAACCATAATTTTGGTGCCTTCATACTCTACGACTTCCTGCTCTTTGGCAAAGTAGAGCGAAGGAATGGGGATCTCCTCTAAGTAGATATATTGCCAAACATCGAGTTCGGTCCAGTTAGAGATAGGAAAAACACGAACACTTTCACCTTTTTCAATAGCAGTGTTGTAGACATTCCACAGTTCAGGACGCTGGTTTTTCGGATCCCATCGGTGGTGTTTGTCGCGAAACGAGAAGATACGCTCTTTGGCGCGAGACTTCTCTTCGTCACGGCGTGCACCGCCGATAACGGCATCGTAGCCACCGGCGTTAAGCGCTTGTTTGAGCGCTTGGGTTTTCATAATATCGGTATGCACTTTGCTGCCGTGTTCAAACGGAGAGATATTCATCTCAAGCCCTTCGGGATTGGAGTGAACAATAAGATCAAAACCGAGATCTTTGGCACGTTGATCACGGAAGTCGATCATCTCTTTAAATTTCCATGTTGTGTCGACATGTAAAAGCGGAAAAGGAAGCTTGCTCGGAGCAAAAGCTTTCATGGCAAGATGCAGCATAACCGAGGAGTCTTTACCCACAGAGTACATCATGACCGGATTGCTAAATTCGGCAGCTACCTCCCGTAAAATATGAATGGACTCGGCCTCGAGTTGCTTAAGGTGTGTCAGCCGTTCTTGGTTCAACATGCAATTCCTTTAATTCTCAGTATTTTGACATGGCAATTATTGTTGCAAAAAACACTAAATATACGGTTAAATTTCGATTTATTTCGCGTATTCTATCGTTTTTATTCTTTTTTGTTGCTTTAACATTGATATTTTTTTGATACCCTTTCGTAACGTACTCCTGTCAAGGTAAGTATTTTAGGAGAATAATCATTTGAAAAAATTTTTAGTCAAATTTTCAATATTCGGCATTACAGTGTTAACAATATCTTATATTGTTTTTATCAATCTAGGAAAATTTTTTGATGTTACAAAAAAACCTCAAAACGTTGATGTGATTGTCTGTCTGGGTGGGGGTAGTGGAGAGCGTTTGCGTAAATCAGCAGAGCTCTATAACAGGGGCTATTCAAAAACCGGTATTATCATATTGACCGGAGGCGAGACCATAGGTTTTGGTAAGCATCAATACAACAAAACAGACTACTTGATAGGACAAGGCGTACCTGCAGAGGCTATTGTATACCTTAACAATACTTCCAATACGATGAAAGAGGTTTTAGCATTACGAACGTATCTGCAACAACACCGTCTTCACAGTGTGATGTTCGTATCGGATCCACCCCATTCGCGTCGTATTAGAATGTTGGCCGATACGATTGCCGAGTATGCTGATTATGGACTGCATGCCTATGAAGTGAGCAGCGATCCTGCATGGTGGCATGCGAACCGATATTATGAGAACAAAAAAGCACTGGGGTATGTTGTTGCCGAGGTGCTGAAATTGCCGACAAATTATATTGCTTACAATATATTGGAGCCATTGGGATTATTTGAGCCAATAAAAGCACATGCAGGGGAGTTCCTCTATTTTCTTAAATATCATATAGTGAGTATTTTGCGCTAATATACAAATTTACATTTTCCTCGATATAATAACCTACTTTAATTTAAGGATTTGGCATGCAATTTTCTGCTCCACTAAAACACAACTCAAAGCGCATGATGCTTTTGGGTTCGGGAGAACTTGGCAAAGAGGTCGCTATTGAAGCGCAGCGTTTGGGACTGGAGGTGATTGCCGTAGATCGTTATGAGCATGCGCCGGCACACATGGTGGCGCACCGTTTTCATGTGGTAAATATGCAAGATAGTGAGGCAATTTTAGAGATAATTCGTCATGAAAAACCCGATTTTATTCTGCCCGAAATTGAAGCAATCAGTATTGATGCACTCTTTAAAGCAGAAGCGGAAGGATTTCATGTCATTCCCAATGCCGAGGCGGTGAACAAGACGAT
This sequence comes from Helicobacteraceae bacterium, assembly GCA_026988515.1. Classification (GTDB taxonomy): domain Bacteria; phylum Campylobacterota; class Campylobacteria; order Campylobacterales; family Sulfurimonadaceae; genus QNZR01. Next base: position 37,483 of record JALSLA010000059.1, read on the forward strand.
GAATCGTAAAAACATTCGCCGTTTTGCGGCAGAAGAGCTGGGGGTCAAGACGGGTGCGTATCGGTTTGTATCGACGTATGAAGCGCTTTGCAGTGCAGCTGAAGAGCTGGGCTTTCCCTGCGTGATAAAACCGGTGATGAGCAGTTCGGGGCACGGTCAGAGTGTTGCCAAGAGTGTGGATGAATTGGCAGCGTCGTGGGAGATTGCCAAAGAGGCGCGCGGTGATGCGAGCGAGTTGATTGTGGAAGCATTCATTAAATTTGATTATGAAATTACACTGCTGACGGTTCGCAATGAGACAGAAACGGTTTTTTGTGAGCCGATTGGACACATTCAGCGTGATGGCGACTACGTTTTTAGTTGGCAGCCCATGCAGATGAGCACGCTTGCCAAAGAGCGAGCGCAAGCGATGGCCAAACAGGTGACCGACGGACTGGGCGGTCGTGGTCTGTTTGGCGTAGAGATGTTTGTTTGCGGCGATGAGGTCTATTTTTCAGAGTTAAGCCCCCGTCCGCACGATACGGGAATGGTGACGCTTATTACGCAGAGTCAGAGTGAATTTGCCTTGCATGTTCGTGCTGTATTGGGCTTACCGTTAGACTTTACCTTTTACGGCAGCGGTGCCAGTGCCGCCTTTAAGTCCGAGGTCGATTCTCATGCTCCGGTGATTGAGGTCGATGAGAGTCTTTTTGGTGCTGAGAGTTACGTCAGAGTCTTTTCAAAGCCCGAAAGCCATAAAGGACGACGCATGGCAGTTGTATTGGTTTATGATGAGGTGGCACGTGCGCTGGAGAAAGCTAAAGGGCTGATTACAAAAATAAAGGATGTTGTGTGAAAGTTGTTTGTCTTGATGCCGCAACACTTGCGGGAACGGATTTGAGTGCCTTAAAGCAGTTTGGAACGATCGATATCTATGAGACGACATTTTCCGGAGAGACACTCGAGCGCATTAAAACTGCCGACATCGTAATTACTAACAAAGTGGTTATTACCGAACATATGATGGCATCATGCAAGCATCTTAAGCTTATCTGTGTGGCAGCTACAGGGATGAACAATATTGATCTTGAAGCAGCAATGGAGCATAATATTACAGTAAAAAATGTCGCAGGCTATTCGACCGACTCCGTAGTACAGCACACGTTTAGCATGTTGTTGTATCTGATGGGAAGTTCATGTTATTACGACCGTTATGTCAAAGAGGCTCAGTGGTGCAAGAGCCCGATTTTTACCCATTTGGATCGGCCGTTTGGTGAAATTCGAGGGAAAAAATGGGGCATTGTCGGTTTGGGTGCTATCGGTCAGGGGGTGGCACGTGTGGCTGAAGCATTCGGCGCAGAGGTCTGTTACTACTCTACATCACACCAAAACCACAATGACAACTACCCCAGTGTCGGACTAAGCGTCTTGCTTGAAACATGTGACATTATCTCCATTCATGCACCGCTCAATGCCAACACAAAAGGCCTGATCGCCCAGTCGGAGCTGTTACAGCTTAAAGAGGGGGCCTTTTTACTCAATCTCGGGCGCGGCGGAATTGTCGATGAAGCGGCATTGGCACGGATTATTGATGTTAAAGATATTAACGTGGGACTTGATGTTCTTGAAAGTGAACCGATGCGTGAAGACCATCCGCTTTTACATGTAAAAAATAGTGACGCACTTTACATTACACCGCATATAGCATGGACATCCATACAAGCCCGTGAACGCTTGGTAGATGCCATTGTTCACAATATTCAAACGTTCATAAATGGCTGAAGCCCTTGCGCTTTTTGTGACTGCATTTGCAGCGGCGACGATTCTTCCCTTGAGCTCTGAAGTGGCATTTATTGCCGCGCTCACGTCAGGAATGGATACATCGTTGGCGATGCTAAGCGCATCGTTAGGTAATGTGTTAGCCGTAGTCGTTAACTACAGCCTCGGTTTTTGGCTCTACGAAAAAATGCACCACAAACTGGAATCGTCAAGAATTGGAGCCAAAGCACTTTATGTGGGTCATCGATATGGCTATGTGGCATTGCCGCTTACGGTACTGCCGATTATAGGTGACCCGTTAACCATTGTAGCAGGTATGGTTCGTTTACATTTCGTATGGTTTCTGGTGATGGCGGCACTGTTGCGTATCGGACGCTACTATCTTATACTATTAGCATATTAATGTCGAAATTTTACATGTAAAAGCGGACAAACCTTACGGCGATCGAAGGGTTTTGTAGGCGACGCCATCTCCCCTATGGTTTGGTGGGTATCGAAGAAGTTTTGAATATAATAGATACCGTTATAGCCTTTTACATGTAAATCTTCAATAATAGCGTTAATATCATATTCATCTAACAAATCGGTATGGAGTGTCGTTCTTACTTCAAACGGCAGGTTAGAACCGATGAGCAGTGTCAACGTTTTCTGGAACGTTTGGAATGTTTTGTGATGCGTGATACGGGTAAACTTTGTTTCGGGTGCTTTGTAATCCAAAGCGATATAATCAATAAGAGATTGTTCTAAAAGTTCTTGAATAATATCACAGGCAGTACCGTTAGTATCGAGTTTGATTTTAAAACCGAGTGTTTTAATCTGCCGTGCGAATGTTGTAATGTCGTTGTACAGGGTGGCTTCACCACCGGAGAGTACCACGGCATCAAGCAGACCGATGCGCTGTTTTAAAAACGCCAATGCCTCCTTAGTGCCAATGTGGCCTGTTCCCAAGACAACATCTTTGTTATAACAGTAATCACACCGCATATTACACCCGCCAAACCAGAAGATGGCCGCAAGATGGTCAGGATAATCCAGCGTGCTAAAGGGTGTGATATCATAAAGAGGAGTGCTAAGCACACGCTTCTCTAAACGGTTTGCGCTCTTGATGCTCCCCTTTTTTCCCAATGTTAAAACTCTCTACGGGCCGATGATACCCCATAACTCGGGTGTAAACAATGCAACGCTTTCGTTTGTGTGCTACTTTTTTTAAAATTGCTTCATGAGACATGTGTCTGCTCCTTATGGTAAGATTGAATCAGCTCTTCATCACATTGTGGACAGAACTCATGTTCTCCGGAAAGATAGCCATGTTTTTCACAGGTTGAAAAAAGCGGTGTAATGGTGATATAAGGGAGTTTGTAATGGGTAATGATGTTTTTTACCAGCTTTCGACATGCTTCAGTGGAGCTGATACGCTCTTTCATATAAAGATGCAGTACGGTTCCGCCGGTATATTTACACTGCAGTTCATCTTGAAGGTACAATGCTTCAAAAGGATCGTCGGTTTGGTTGGCGGGCAGTTGCGAGGAGTTGGTGTAGTAGATATTGTCACCAAATCCGGCTTGTAAAATGTTGGGATATCGTTTTTTATCTTCCTTGGCAAAACGGTAGGTGGTTCCCTCTGCCGGCGTTGCTTCAAGGTTGTACAGATTTCCCGTCTCCTCTTGATAGGTTACCATGCGTGCTCGCATATGCTCCAACACTTCAAGGGCAAAACGCCTGCCCTCACTGCTTGCCATATCGTATTGGTCTTGTGTAAAATTGCGAAGCATCTCGTTCATGCCGTTGACACCGATTGTAGAGAAATGATTGTTAAAGTGGTGAAGATACCGTTTGGTATAGGGAAACAGACCCCGTTCATACATCTCTTGGATAAACAGACGTTTTTTCTCCAGAGTCGATTGTGCCAATGCCATGAGTCGGTCAAGGGCAAGCAATAAATCTGCTTTGTTGTTTGCATGTAAATATCCCAGCCGTGCCATGTTAATGGTGACCACGCCAATGCTCCCCGTCATTTCGGCACTGCCAAAAAGACCGCCGCCCCGTTTAAGCAGCTCGCGCAGGTCAAGTTGTAACCTGCAACACATGCTTCTGACATGCCCCGGTTTATAGGCATCGGGATTGGCGATACGTTCACCCTTGGCGTTGTGCATAAATTGTGAACCAATAAAGTTTTGAAAATAGGGAGAGCCGATTTTCGCTGTATTTTCAAAAAGAATGTCGGTGTTCTCACCGTACCAGTCAAATGTTTCCGTAATATTGACGGTTGGAATCGGGAACGTAAAGGGCTGCCCGTTGTTGTCGCCCTCGGTCATGATTTCAAAGTAGGCTCTGTTGATGAGATGCATCTCTTCTTGAAAATGACCATAGGTCATCTCTTCGAGGGTGCTAACTCCACGTAACAGAGCCTTTTGCTGCAAGGAGTACTCTTTAATGCTCCGAAACAGGTGCACGTTGTGGCGTGTTGGAATCTGATCATACAAGTCTGCGGGTACCGTCCAGTCAATGGTAATGTTTGTAAAAGGACTTTGACCCCAACGTGCCGGTACATTTAGGTTGTAGATAAAACTGCGAATCGCTTTTTTTACATCGCTAAATGTGAGTTGATCTTTAAAAATATAGGGTGCCAAATAGGTGTCAAACGAGCTAAATGCCTGTGCGCCCGCCCATTCGCTTTGTAAAATTCCCAAAAAATTTGCCATCTGCCCCAACGCTTCACGAAAGTGGTTGGGAGCAGCAGATGCCACCCTGCCGCGCACACCGTTAAAGCCCTCATCGAGTAAGGTGCGAAGACTCCAACCTGCACAATAGCCGGTGAGGCAGTCCAAATCATGAATATGGTAGTCGCCGTTTCGGTGGGCATACCCTTCCTCTTTGGAGTAGATGGTATCGAGCCAGTAATTGGCAATGATTTTTCCGGCACTGTTATTGACCAGTCCGGCATTGGAATACCCGGTATTGGAATTGGCTTTAATGCGCCAGTCACTACCGGTAATGTACTCTTCTATGGTCTGTGTCGCATTAATATAGGTAGTATCTTCACTCAGTCCAAACTGATGCTCCCGTTGCATTTTATGGGTGTGACGATAGAGCAGAAAAGATTTCATAACATCAAAGTATCGTGCCTTAAAAAGCGCGTGTTCTATAAGGTCTTGAACCTCTTCAACAGCGACAGTGCGTCGGCTTTGCAGTGTGGTTATGACATCAACATAGACCGTATTGTCGTAAGCTGTTGATTCACTCTGAAATGCTTTTTTTATGGCATCTTCGATCTTGTAGGGGGTAAAGTCTTGAGATGTGCCGTCTCGTTTGAGTATCGTTGCTAACATGGTCGCTCCAAAATAGGGTGAGTACGATGTTATGTCAGCGTGTGCGCCATATAACAAAAGTATCGTTAAGCGCTGTATCAGACCGTACAACGCTTAACGATACCCTTACCACACGGTTAACTGTATTAGGTCTTCGAATGAAGAACGGATGCTTTGAATCTATAAGACTTTCGTTACCTAAAGTAAGTTAACCGGCTTTGACATAACACACACAAGAGAATTATAGAGAAAGAGTTTGTCACATCCTGTCAAAAATCAATGTTTTTGATAAAATGTATAAATGTTTCTTCTATTTTGTATGTACAATATAACCAACGCCGTAGTTGCTGGTAATAGTGTTGTCAGGAAGCTTCGTACGCAGACGTTTAATCAGCGAGGTAAGCGCGTGAATGCTAAACTCTTTTTCGGGTTGGTCCGCATAGACGGTATAGTAAATATCTTCGTTGGAGATACTGCGATTGGGTTTACGAAGCATGAGGTTTAAAAGGCGCTGTTCCCGTTTGGTCAAGTGAATATTGTGACCGTTATGCTGCAGTGTCTGGTGCTTCTGATCCCACACAAATCCCTCTTTCAATATAACGGTACTCTTTTCATTTTCAATCTCTGCGACCAAAGAGAAGAGCAGTTCTTTCAGGGTGTCGCTGTGGATGGGCTTGATCAAATAGCGCACCAGATGCAGTTCAATCGCTTTAAGCAGTTTCTCTTTTTCCGAGTGCGCGGTAGCAATAATGACTTTGGTCGTTTTATCGTGTTGGCGAATACTCTCAATCATGCTCAACCCGTCAAGGTTGGGCATATTGATATCGGCTACGATGATATCGGGTTTTTTGACCTTGTAAATTTCGAGGGCTTCCCGACCGCAAGAGGCCTGATAGACGGTTTTAAAAAAGATTTGAAGGTACTCTGCGAAATATTCGCGCAACTCGTGTTCATCTTCGGCAATCAGAACGGAAATGTGTTCAATCTTTTGATGCATGGGTGACTCCTATACTGAATGTGGTACCGTTACGGTCGCTCTCAACTTCCAAGGTACCGTGCATACTACGCTCAATAATCATTTTGGTAATATACAGACCCAATCCGGTTCCCATGGATTGATGCTTGGTCGTAAAGTAGGGTTCAAAAATTCGTTCAATAATTGCATCATCAATACCTCCGGCGTTGTCGGTGATCTCTAAACGGGATTGGTGTTCCCTAGAAAAAAAGGTAACCGTAATGGTCGGGTTGGCAATATTGTTAGAAACGAGGGCGTCTTGCGCATTGTTAATAATGGCCATAACGGCTTGGACATACTCATTCATATAGCCGTTGACAACCAGAGAATGATCGCCTTCAATAGAGATGGCAATACCGTGTTTTTTAATATTGGGATGTAGTACTTCGAGTGCCAGCGTAACGGCTTTGCGAATGCTAAAGCGCCGTTTTTGTTTATTGGGTTTGAAAAAGCTCATAAAATCTTCAATGGTGCTGGACATGTAGGCAATGTTCTTCTCCATCTCCGCCAGTTTACATGTAAGATCCTCTTTGTTCAACATGTCATAGTTGTGTTTCTCTTTGGTAATGGCGATGAGGGTATTGACAATGGCAAGAGGCTGGCGCCATTGGTGGGCGATATTGCCGATCATCTCTCCCATAGCCGCCATTTTTGATTGCTGAAACAGAAGGCTCTCTTGCTCTTTGAGAGCTCTGTCTTTGGCGCGAAGGGCTTCGATGGTATCGAGAAGTTCACTGTTGTATTTCTCTTCAATGTAAAGACCGCAGTCAAGATTTTTCATTTTATCAATAAGATTGGCTATATAAGGTTTTTGAATGATTGAGCCGTGTTGCGGAGCGATCAGTTCAAGATCGAGTCGTTCAATCTTTTTTAAGGCATAATTGAAAATGTCTTTGCTGGGCATATATTCGGCATGAAACTGTTTGGCTTGGTCAAAATAGTTTGCTTTGGCATAAAACTCCCATGACTCTTCAATACCGCCGAAAATATCACCTGAAAAGAGTACTTTGGTTTGTGGATCGTAACTGACAAAGGCACCGGGAGAGTGGCAGTAGGGAGTAGTGAGAAAGGTAAGGCTGACGCCGGTTTCGGTTTCAAGGCGTAACTTTTTTTTGTCGATCTCGTAATAGGTTGATGTGGTGAGATAATGTTTGATCAACGGGGTCATGCGGCTATGCGTAACAATGTGTAAATCCCGACGTTGAATCAGTTTTTCAAGATCGGGTACCGAGGCACACAGATCCGGATCTTGATGATGTAATATAATATATTTAATCGCGCCAATATCGGTAATGGAGCGAACTTTTCGGACAACGGCATCAAACTCCAACATGCTACCGGGGTCAATCAAAATGGATTCGTCGCCGTTATGGATAAAGTAGGGATGACACTGGAAGGGGTCATGCTCCAAATACATGCCGATCCAATAGGTATTGGGAGCAATTTCAACGGCCTTGTTGTAGTCGTGTACGTGCATACTTAGCCGAAGATACGTCGGAAAAAGCCTTTGTCGCCGATTGCTTTTTCGATCATGTTTATGTAGCGCTCAACAGAGGCCGATCCCAGCTCATAATCTTTAACCATTTTATCCTCGCCGATACTGACGCAAAACGGCACGCTTTTAATATCATATTTTTTAGCGAGTTTGGGATTTCGGGTAATATCGACTTTGCAAATACGCGCGCGTTCTCCGAAGTAGGTCTCAAGAATATCGAGTAGCGGTAATACCTCTTGGCACGGGCCGCAGGTTGGCGAATAGAAGTCAATAAACAGGGCAACGGATGTCGCTTCAACTGTAGTAACATAATTCGTGTCGGTTAGCTCAAATGCCATAGTTTTCCCCCTAAAATATCTGCATTATTGTAACGGCTGTAAAAATAATAGCTAAAATAGAGTAACAAGGCGATGAACATCGGTGTTATCGTATCATTGAGCGGGCATTTTCAGCGTAATGCTTACATTAACGTTAAACTATGAAAAATTTTGCTAAAATGTCCTTCATGAATAGAAGATTGTTTATAACAACTGCTATAGCGTCTCCTCTATTGGTTCAAGAGCTTTTGGCGGTTGAAAAAGATATTATTATTGGTCGTGAAGAGTGGCAGACGTTTGTCGGTTTGCGCAATCGGCTGCGTCGTGTTAAAAAAGTAGTGGGGTATGGTAATTTCAATATTATTTCATGGGACAGGGCTCTGTATTATGCCAAGCATTATGCCGTTATAGGTGCCTTTCCCCGTGAAGAGTTAGATCTGGCAGAAAGACTGTTTTATGAAGACCCTAAAAAATACGG
>JALSLA010000060.1 GCA_026988515.1 Helicobacteraceae bacterium
AATGACCGACACCGTTCCGGTCACCGTCACCGGTCACACCGTTCACGAAATCGCAGTGGAGGTTCGCACCGATCCCACCGAAGCAGACGCCCTAGAGATTAGCGCAGAGCTTCTCTCTGACCCTGCTGCAAAACAGCTCAAACGAAGGAAGAATCAAGTTGCTGTTACGCTGTTTTACTCCCCACATCGGCTCGGGAAAATAGCTGTCTTCTTTAAAACGGGCGGTAATATGCCAGTGAACATGCGGCAGTATATTGCCAAACGATGCTATGTTGATTTTCTCAGGTTGGTAGTATTCGAGCATTGCAAGTTCTATAATGTCCAATGCCTTAAAAAGCATCATCTTCTCTTCTTGTGTACACTCACTAAACTCTTTTTTAACCGCTTGCGTAAAGACTTTAAGCCACGGCACTTCACTCTCGTGTATCTCTACAACAATCAGTGCGTTGCTATACAGTGCCATTGCGCTACATGTAAATTATGATTGGGGTGCAAAAGGAAGCAGTGCGCTGCCCCACGTCAATCCACCGCCAAAGGCATCAAGAAGCATTAACTCTCCGGAACGAAGTGTTCCGGCTTCGTAAATCTCATTCATAGCCATCGGAATGGAAGCTCCCGAAGTATTGCCGTATTTTGCAACTGTCAATACCACCTGTTCATCTTGCATATTCAAGGCGTCGCCAACGGCTTTAATAATACGGTAGTTGGCCTGATGCGGAATAAAATGATCGATTGCCGATGCCTCAATCATATTTTCGTTCAGGATCGAAACAACATCACTGGTTAACGTACGTACCGCCACTTTAAATGTTTCGTTCCCCTTCATCTTCATATAACATCCCGCTGCCTCACGATCAAGCGCATCATGAGCCGATCCGCTGCCGCCGTTGGGAGTCATTAATAAGTCGGCATACGCGCCGTCAGCTCCGGTATGGACATCAATAATTGCTTCATTTTGATGTGGAGTCGCACTGATGAGGGCAGCACCTGCACCGTCACCAAACAAAATACATGTACCGCGATCGGTGTAATCCGTAATCGCACTTAGCTTTTCGGCACCGACAATCAGGACATTTTTTTTCATGCCCGACTCAATAAACGCTTTGGCAATACTCAAAATATAGACAAATCCCGTACATGCCGCAGAAACATCAAAGGCCGTAATAGCAGAAAGTCCCAACTTGGTGGCAATGACCGTAGCCGTTGAAGGCATGCAGAAGTAGTCGGGTGAGATGGTAGCGCAGATGATCATATCGATCTCTTTTTTGGAAATACCCGAACGCTCAATCGCCTTTTCGCACGCCTTGACACCCATATCGGAAGTCGTTTCGTCTGCAGCGGCAATGCGACGCTCTTTAATGCCGGTTCGTTTTGTAATCCACGCATCCGTCGTATCAACCATATGGGAAAGATCCTCGTTGGTCAGAATTTTTTCGGGGACATAAGCACCGATTGAGCGAAATGCTGCATACATAAACTACCCTTTGTTGGCAATATCGCTTAACGTCGCTTCAATATGAGAGTTCACACCGGTATCGACATAACGAATGGCTTGAAATATAGCATTTTTAATGGCTTTGGGGTTACTTTTTCCATGGCTGACAATGGCACACCCTTTAATACCAATAAGCGGAGCACCACCGATTTCCGCATAGTCAATCTGTTTTTTCAGCAGTTTAAAGACTTTACGCATCAACAATGCACCCGTAATGGCAACCGGAGATTTTCGAATATACTCTTTAATAAGCTCCGTAATGGTTTTGGCAACTCCTTCAGAGGCTTTAAGTACCAAATTACCAATGAAGCCGTCACAGACAATAACGTCACAACTGCCGTCAAAAATGTTGTTCCCCTCAACATTACCCATGAAACCTTCAAAATGCTCAAGCTTTTTAAAAGACTCCTTGGTAATCTCGTTGCCTTTGGACTCTTCTTCACCGTTAGCCAACAGACCCGTACGCGGCTTGGCAACACCCAACATATCCTGTGCATAATGGCGTCCCATAACGGCAAACTCTACCAAGTTGTCACTTTTGCAGTCAACATTGGCACCGGCATCGAGTAAAATACTTCGCGTTCCTGTTTTCGTCGGCATCAATGCGGCTAAAGCCGGACGGGTAACATGTTTGAGCCGTCCAAGCCGTAATGTTGCCAATGTCATGGTCGCACCGCTATGCCCTGCCGAAACCAGACCGTCGGCTTTTCCCTGTTTTACCAGATCCACCGCAACATAAATAGAGCTCGTTTTACGTTTAAGCGCATCGGTTGCCGCATCGCTCATTTCAATAACGTCGCACGCATCGACTACAGAAATCTTGTCTTTATAACCCTTGGGTAACAGAGATAAAATCTCATCTTTTCTGCCTACAAGAATCGGTTGAAACTGCTTCTCTTTAAGCGCTTGAATACATCCTTGCACAATTGGTTCGGGACCAAAGTCCCCTCCCATTGCATCAATTGCAATCTTAATCATCAATTATTTATACTCACCGGTAGTCGGGTTAACGTGATGGGGGAGTTTGTAGGTACCGTCCTTGTCTTTTACAGGACGTGCCAGTGAAATTTTATAGTGAGTTCTACGTTTTGCTGAACGGGTGTGACTCACGCGTCTCTTAGGTACTGCCATGATATTTCCTTTCTTCGTAATTTACTGTTTATTCAGGTTTTACAGTGTTGGCAACGTCGATAGTCGCATTTTATTAACTCTACTTCCGAGTGAAAGATGGCGTCCATATCGACTACGGAATCCATTACTTCCACTACATCAAGCCTCTCATCCATACCTTCGTACACGCCATCAGAAACAAGAATTTCTATCTCTTCATCCAATATTGTATCAAAAGGTTCGGCACATATATCACACGGAGCACTAAAGTGACCCTCAATATGTCCCTTTACATAAAAAAGCGACCCCTTTTGAAACACTATTGTTCCAAAAAACCGGGCCTCTTTGGTTTCGAGCTGAAACGCAACGGGTGTTTTACCGATGCGTCGACACTCAATTTTCATCCGTTATACTACGAAATTTCTCTGTCTGCAAAGAAAAAACGAATCTCATTGACAGCATTTTCTACAGAATCACTACCGTGAACCGCATTGGCATCAATATTTTCGGCAAAATCGGCACGAATGGTTCCGGCATCTGCTTCTTTTGGGTTGGTCGCTCCCATAAGCTCACGATTCTTAAGAACAGCACCCTCACCTTCAAGCACAGTTACTACTACCGGTCCGCTAATCATAAAATCGACAAGATCGTTGAAAAAAGGGCGCTCGGCATGAATGGCATAGAATGCTTCAGCATCGTGACGCGTTAATTGAATTTTTTTAGTTGCAGCAATACGCAATCCCGCGCTTTCAAAACGATCTAAGATTTTACCAATAACACCCTTTGCAACTGCATCCGGCTTGATAATAGATAGTGTACGTTCCATTAAAACTCCTGTATAATTTCAAAAATAGGGTGCAATTATAGCGAAAAAAATATCGTTTTACGATTAAATAAAAAAAAGAGGAAAAATTACGTTTGAAGCAGTGACAATAAGTACCGCAGTGCGGTACTTATCTGCTGAGATTACTCAACGCAAGGTTCGCCGGGAACGGCACCTTCGGTATCCGGGTTTTCACCCCAGACAATACATCCTTCGGTAGGACATGCAGTAGCACATGCTGGCTCATCGTGGTGACCGATACACTCTACACACTTATCGGCATAGACATAGTAGATCTCCTCACCTGTCGGGTTATCATCCTCATCAACAATTGCTTCTGTTGGACATTCGTCAATACAAGCACCACAGTTGATACAAGTGTCATTAATAATTACAGCCATAAAATCTCCTATTGTTTAATACTGAAAACTATACCAATAAGAGTTTTAAACGTAGCTAAAAGAAGAATGTTACCCGAGGATATTGCCGTGCAGATGTAACAAAGAGATCTGCACCGCAGGTTAGAGTTTTAAAAAGTCGCGAATGGCATCCACTTTATCTGTTTTTTCCCATGTAAATTCATCAATTTCACGTCCAAAATGGCCGTACGCTGCCGTTTTTCTATAAATAGGACGCAATAAGTTGAGCGTATCAATAATCCCTTTGGGCGTTAAGTCAAACAGTGATGTGACACATGCTTCAAGACGCTCTTCGGGAACTTTTGCCGTTCCGTGGGTATCGACCATAATAGAGACCGGTTTTACCACACCGATGGCATAGGCTATTTGAATACTCACCCGATCACACGCACCCGAAGCTACAAGATTTTTAGCAACATAGCGTGCGGCATAGGCAGCGGAACGGTCGACTTTGGTCGGATCCTTGCCACTAAAAGCGCCGCCGCCGTGAGGACAGCTTCCGCCATACGTGTCGACAATAATTTTACGACCGGTTAACCCGGCATCTCCCTGAGGACCGCCAATCACAAAGTTTCCTGTTGGATTAATGTGATACTTCACCTGAGGACTCAACAGTGCTTCAGGAATCACTGCCTTAATGACCTTTTCAATAACATCACGATGTAACACCTCTTGGTCAACGTCGTCATGATGTTGCGTCGAAACAACAACCGTCTCTACGGAGACCGGCTTATGGTCAACATATTTCACACTGATTTGCGCTTTGCCGTCGGGTCGTAAATAAGGAATTATTCCCTCTTTACGAACGTGTGCCAGACGTTCCGTGAGGCGATGCGCAAGATGGATGGGGAGCGGCATGAGCTCTTTCGTCTCTTTACAGGCATACCCGAACATCAGCCCCTGATCGCCTGCGCCGATCTCGCCGCCTTGCTGATCGACCCCCTGGTTAATATCTGCAGACTGTTCGCCAATACCGTTAAGCACGGCGGCCGAGCGTGAATCAAACCCGTAACGTGCATCTACATAACCGATCTCTTCAATCACCTTACGAGCAATGTCTTGCATTGGGGCATAGCAGGTGGTTTTGAGCTCACCCGCTATCATGCAAAAGCCGTTAGAGACCATTGTCTCACACGCAACACGTGCATTGGGATCATGTTCAATGATATAATCTAAAATAGCATCACTGATCTGATCCGCCATCTTATCGGGGTGTCCTTCGGTCACAGATTCGGAAGTAAAAATATACTCTTGACTCAATCGATTTCCTTTACATGTAAAAATTATCTATTGCTTCGATGCATGCTCTCACGCCTCATCGAGGCTCTTGCTAATCTTTTGAGAGATTTGTTGCATACGTTTTTCATTTTCATAAAGTTCATAATTCTTGCGCACATATGCCTGAAGCATGATCTTAATATCGTTGTTGCCTTCAATGTTAAAGTCGTCCTGCATCGCTTTTTGCAGATAGCGGGCAAACTCCTCTTCCACATCAATATTGAACGGGGTGGAATTAATACGAAGACTGATCTTTTTTTTCATACGCTCAGAGCTCTTTCTTACGAAAGAATACCTTCGATTTTATTGACAATTTCTTCAATTTCAAGATCTTTCATAGCATTCTCTTCTCTTAAACGCTCCAGCTCTTCATCTTTGCCACCGCTTTGTGAGCGTAATGTCATTAATTCACTTCGCAGTGTTTCATTTTCACTCTTTAACTCATCATATTTTTGCAACACAAGGGTAACTTTATCACTTAAATTTTCCAGTATTGATTTTTGTTCCATAAATGCCTCATCTATCGTTTTTACTTTAATCAATGCTATTCTACCATTATTAAAACATAACATACGTTAAACGGATTAATTTTTCCCGACATATGTAACATAATCAAGAAAAAGCTATAATCACATCTATGAAAAAAAACAATGCCTTTAAAGCCGTAACGCCCTATGCCCCTGCGGGTGATCAGCCTCAAGCCATCAATATACTTGCGCAAAGTATTTTAGAGGGCAACCGTTACCAAACCTTAGAAGGCGTTACGGGCAGCGGTAAAACTTTTACCATGGCCAATATCATTGAAAAGACACAGCTTCCTACTATTATTATGACCCATAACAAAACGTTGGCGGCACAGCTTTACAGTGAATTCAAAACCTTTTTTCCGCACAATCACGTCGAATATTTCATTAGTTATTACGACTACTACCAGCCCGAAGCGTACATTCCGCGCCAAGACCTCTTTATTGAAAAAGACAGCGCCATTAATGATGAACTCGAACGTCTGCGCCTCTCCGCTACTGCCAATCTTTTAAGCTACGACGATGTTATTGTCATCGCCTCCGTATCCGCCAACTACGGCTTGGGAGATCCTCAAGAGTATGAAAAGATGGTGCAGGTTCTTAGCATCGGAGATGACATTTCACAAAAATCACTACTGCTTCGCCTGATCGATATGGGTTACAGCCGCAACGATACCGTCTTTGAAAGCGGGCACATTCGTGTCAGCGGTGATGTCATCGACATTTATCCGCCTTATTTGGAAGATCAGGCGGTTCGTATTGAGTTTTTCGGTGATGAAGTGGAATCCATTAACACATTTGAAGTCATCAGCAACAAACGGCTTGAGAATTTAGACAAAGTCACCATTTACGCTACCAGCCAGTTTAGTGTCACCAAAGAGAAACTCTCGCGTGCGATTAAACGTATTGAAGAGGAGCTTGACGAACGGTTGGACTATTTTTTAAAAGAGGATAAAATTGTCGAAGCCCAGCGACTCAAACAACGTACCGAATTTGATCTGGAGATGCTCGAGACCGTCGGCATGTGCAAAGGTATTGAAAACTACTCACGGCACCTGACCGATAAAAAGCCCGGTGAGGCCCCCTACACGCTACTGGACTACTTCGATATACACCATAAAGAGTATCTTGTCATTGTTGATGAGTCACATGTCAGTCTGCCGCAGTTTCGCGGCATGTATGCCGGTGATCGCAGCCGCAAAGAGGTTTTGGTAGAGCATGGGTTCCGACTGCCCAGTGCTCTGGACAACCGTCCGTTTCGACTCGAAGAGTATATTGTCAAAGCACCGCACTATCTTTTTGTCTCGGCTACACCCAATGCGTACGAACTTGAGCTTTCAAGTGTGAAAGCAGAGCAGATCATTCGCCCTACCGGACTGCTTGATCCTGAAATCATTGTCAAATCTTCTGACAATCAGGTCGAAGATCTGCACGATGAAATTAAAAAAACCGTAGCCAAGGGAGATCGTGTTCTTGTCACGGTATTGACGAAAAAAATGGCTGAGGCACTCAGCAAATACCTTGCCGATTTCGGCATTAAAGTGCAGTACATGCACTCCGACATTGATGCCATTGAGCGCAATCAGATTATTCGAGCGTTACGCATGGGCGTTTTTGACGTACTCATCGGCATTAACCTCCTACGTGAAGGACTCGATCTTCCCGAAGTGAGTCTGGTTGCCATTTTAGATGCCGACAAAGAGGGCTTTTTGCGCAGCGAGACGGCACTGATTCAGACTATTGGACGTGCCGCTCGTCATATTGACGGACGCGTAATTCTCTATGCCAATACCATGACCGGCTCTATGGAACGGGCCATTGCCAAAACGCAAGCACGTCGTGAGAAACAAGATGCCTACAATAAGGCGCACAACATTATCCCGACAGGAGTTAGTCGCACACTGGACGAAAATTTAAAACTCGAAGATTCCGGCGAATTATACAATCGTAGTCAAAAAGCAGATAGAATGCCCGCATCGGAACGTAAAAAGCTGCTCAAAGATCTTAACGAGAAGATGAAACAAGCAGCCAAACAACTTGAATTTGAAGAGGCGGCACGCTTGCGTGATGAAATTGCCAAAATCAAACAACTCTAAATTACATGTAATATAAAGGATCTTCATTGGAAGAAATGCTTAGCAATCTCAGTACCTACGGGTACATTATTCTCTTTCTCTACTCGTTTGGCGGCGGTTTTATTGCTCTCGTTGCCGCCGGCGTGCTTTCGTATATGGGGGAGATGAACCTCTATATTTCCATGCTCGTAGCCTTTAGTGCGAACTTCATCGGCGATACCGTTTTGTTCTACCTCTCACGCTACCACAAAAGTGAGGTAATGAAATATCTTCATAAACACCGAAGAAAACTGGCGCTTTCGCATCTGCTAATGAAAAAACACGGTTCGTGGATCATTATTATGCAAAAGTTTGTTTACGGCATTAAAACCCTCATTCCTCTTGCCATTGGCCTGACGAAATATGACTTTATAAAATTTACCCTTTTAAATCTTGTCGGTACGGCGCTGTGGGCATTGGCATTCGGTTTTGGCAGTTATGCTTCGGGTGAAGCCCTCATGAAGGCATTCGCGGTAATCTCTGAGAAGCCCTATATAGCTCCCATCATCTTAGTCGTTGTCGGGGGTAGTATTTGGCTTTATATGGTCAAGGCTACGAAAAAGAGCAGCTAAGCAGAGGCGATCCTCTGCTTAGAGTTGCGGTCCGGCGGCAGAAAAATCAAACGCACTGTCTTCAGTCTGATACTTTTTAAAGTTCTCAATAAACATCTGAGCCAGCTCGTCGCGTTTGTTATCGAATTCTTCTTTATTTTCCCATGCATTCCGCGGATTGAGTACATCGGGATTGATATCGCCCAAGGTTTTTGGAACATGCAGTGCAAACGTACGGGTCACGTCAAATTCACTCTCGTTGATAGAACCGTCTAAAATAGCATTAATGCATGCGCGTGTATCTTTAATACTCATCCGTTTTCCCACGCCGTAGGCACCGCCGGTCCATCCGGTATTGACCAAATAGACGTTCACATTGTGCTTATCGATTTTTTCACCTAAAAGTTTGGCATATACCGTAGGATGTAACGGTAAAAATGCTTCACCGAAACAGGCACTAAAGGTGGCGACCGGCTCCGTTACACCACGCTCGGTTCCAGCTACTTTGGCCGTATAGCCGCTTAAAAAATAGTACATTGCCTGATCGCGCGTCAATTTAGAGACCGGAGGCAAAATACCAAAAGCATCGGCCGTCAAGAAAATAATATTGCTTGGGTGCCCTGCCATTAATGAGGCTTCATGGTTCTCGATATGTTCAATCGGGTACGATACTCGAGTGTTTTCAGTTCGCGAACCGTCTTCATAATCGACTTTGCCGTTATCGTCGGCAACAACATTTTCCAAGAGTGCCGCTTTTTTAATGGCACCGTAGATTTCGGGTTCACTTTTAGAATCAAGATTGATCACCTTGGCATAACAACCGCCTTCAAAGTTAAAGACACCGTGATCATCCCAACCGTGTTCATCATCACCGATAAGCTTACGCTTGGGGTCGGTTGAGAGTGTTGTTTTTCCGGTACCGCTGAGCCCAAAAAAGAGAGCTGTATCACCGGCTTCTCCAACATTGGCAGAACAGTGCATGGGCATCTTGTTGTCCAGCGGCAACCAGTAATTCATCATGGAGAAAATACCCTTTTTCATCTCACCGCCGTACCAGGTACCGCCAATAATCGCAATATTCTCTTCGATGTTAAACAGAACGAACACTTCAGAATTCAGACCGTGTTCCTTCCATCGTTCATTCACCACTTTACAGGCGTTGAGTACCGTAAACTGTGGTTGAAATACTTCCAGTTCACTTGAAGTCGGACGAATAAACATGTTTTTGACAAAATGAGACTGCCACGCAATCTCGGAGATAAAACGTACCGAGTGTTTACTCGCGGCACTCGATCCGCAATAGACATCGGTTACATAAAGATTTTTGTTTGAGAGTTGCTTCAACGCTATCTGATGCAGCTCGTCAAAAGTCTCTTTAGAGATTTTTCGGTTCACATCACCCCAGGCAATATACTTGTTTGACGGCTCCTGATCGACAAAATACTTATCTTTGGGACTGCGTCCTGTAAAAATGCCGGTATTGACCATCATGGCGCCGTTATCGGCCAACTGACACTCCCGATTGTTTAACTCGTGTTTAATCAACTCATTGTAACTTAGGTTATGAAAAAGCTCTTGAGGATTGGTAATGCCTAAGCTTTCTATTTCAGTCCTATTCATCTTATGTAACCTTGTCTTCTTACTAAATTTTTCAGGCTCTCTCTGTTTCAAAATAAACAAAAAGTTTCGTCCGTGAAATTATAACAATCTTATTTATAAAATTAGTATAAAAGGAAATAATTCTTTTCCACAATAGATTCACAATTACTTTTTATACTACGACTATCCCAGATAAAAGGATAAAAGATTTGCTTGAAAGAGTTTAAATCATAGCTTAATACAACGGTGCCCGCGAGGGCTTACATGTATTTTATACACAAAGGATTGATGATGAAAGTATTATTTGCAATTTTAGGACTTACGGCTCTGTTGGCCGCTTCTGACGGAGCGGCTCTGTATAAAAAATGTGCGGCGTGTCACGGTGCCAACGGTGAGAAAAAAGCCTTGGGTAAAAGCCATATTATTAAAGATATGAGTCGTGACGATATTGTAGCAGCACTTAAAGGTTACCAAGACGGAACATACGGCGGTGCCATGAAAGCACTCATGAAAGGTCAAGTCGCCACCTTAAAAGATGCCGACATTGAGGCCATTGCCGACCACGTTGCCAAATAGTTCCCGTCTCTTTGTGTCATCGCCCCCTTCGTGGGGCTTTTTCTTTTCTCTTATATTGTGTCCCTATTCCAGTCGACGTGTTGCAACACCCTTTGAAACACGTCGTCAATATCCGCCTCTATACAGATTTCCTTGTGACTTTTCGGATGTATAAAACGTAGTGTCTGTGCATGCAGTAGCAGGCGATGTGAACCAAATCTTTCCCGAAAAAACCGATTATGCTCTCCGCGCCCGTGCGTAGTATCACCAACAATAGGATGCAGCAGATGTTTCATATGCCGACGTAACTGATGTTTACGTCCGGTTTTGGGCATAAGCCGTACCAGTGAATAACGTGCCGTCTTGTAACGACTTACAGCAAAGGGAAGTTCCAGTGTTGCAATACGCGCATACGCCGTTACTGCCTCTTGCGCTGCTTTAATGGCAACGAGGTGCGTATCCTTATAGAGAATCTCTAACATCTGTAACCTACATGTAAATTAAAAAATAATCTCAAAACGGCTTCCTTTACCGGGTTGTGACTCTACATCGATCGTAAAACCGTATTCGTTGGCAATTTTAAAGACAATATGCAAGCCGATGCCAAAGCCTCCTTCGTACGTATTGGCACGAGTATAGCGTTGAAAGATCGCATCGATTTTTTCGCTATCGATACCGATACCACTATCTTCAACGACCAGATGCTGCGCAGTCAATTCATAGTGAATGGAGCCCCCGTTTTTATTGTACTTAATAGCGTTGCTTATGAGGTTGTCAATCAAACGAGCCAGTTTCACTCTGTCGGCAGTTAGCGTAACGGCATCGTCAATATGACAATTTACATGTAAATTTTTTTGTGATGCTTTGAGCTTAAAATACTCAATACGCTCCTGAAGCAGCAAGCTGACATTGAGAGGTTCGTCGTGTCGGTTGCGTCGATTGTTAAGCAGCAGATAGGTTAAATCGTCGTAAATGGTCGAAATGGTACGTGCAGCTATTTCAATGCGTCGCATTTTGTTTTGTGTTGTTGCATCCAGATGCTTGGTCTCTATCATCTCCAAGTTGGTCATAATGGCCGACACAGGGGTGTTGAGCTCATGGGTCGTATCTTTAATAAAATCATCAAGCAGCGCTATCGCTTCTTGAAGCGGTCTGAAAAACAGACGTGAAAGGTACCATCCGACCAGCAAAAGCAGCACCAACAGTGCACCGCCGCCCCACAATACCTGAAACCAAAATTTGCGTTTCCACAAACCGTCGTCACGCGTCTCAAATACAACATAACTCTCTCCGAGTTCGTGCGATGCAAGCGGTACGACAAAGTGGATAAAATCTCCATCGAGCGCAATCACGCTCTTAAAGTCAATATGCTGATCTTCTAAAAGTGAGTATATGGGGCGTTTGGAAGCATCAAAAAGGGCCGTAGGGTACGCCAAATCAATAGGGAAAATATCGGTATCGCCCTGCATCCACCGCTTGAGCTGAGGCACATAGCGCTCACTCTGAAGCTGCATGGCAAGACGATGTTCAGAGAGCATGAGCTCTTTGGAATACCGATAGTAAATGGTGCCGATAAGCAGTAAAATCATCACCGACATCAACGCGTAAAGGATAATAAACGAACGAAACGTCTTATGCTGTGCGAAGCTGATAACCGAGCCGCTTATGACTGACAATAGTATCCTTTCCGATGCGTTTTCTTAGATTTTTAATGTAGGTACGTAGCGCCGTATCACTCGGTGTCTCGTCATAATCCCACAAATATTCCTGAATCACCTCATGAGACACTACCTCACCGCGGCGTTGCATCAGCAGTTTCAGCAGTTTCGCCTCTTTGTGATGCAGCATCACCACCTCATCGCCGATGTAAAGCTCGGCATTGGTATCGTCATACGAAATATTCTCATCAATAACAATACGCTCTTTTGTATGGTGAAAAAAGTTACGCTTTCGCAGACTCTCTATGCGCAACAGCAACTCTTTGAGCGCAAACGGCTTACGAATATAGTCATCTGCCCCGCTTCGATAGCCCGTTTCGACATCCTCAATAGCGTGTAACGACGTAATCAAAATAGCCGGAGTCTCCAGACCGTTTTTACGGCTCTCTTTGAGCAGTTCAAAGCCGTTAGGGGCAGGAACATTGACATCGAGCAACAACAGATCAAAGCGCTGTTCGTACAGTACCTCTTGTGCGCTTGCTCCATCATATGCCGCTACAACCTCATACCCCTCCTCTTCTAAAAACTCACACACGGTTTCACTTAAATTGCTATCGTCTTCTAAAAATAGTATTTTTGCCTTTTTCATGGAATATAGTATACTACAAACCCTTGCTCTAACAGAAATATAGCCGCTACACTCAAGCTAATCTTCCCATTCTCCCCATTCATCCAAAAACTAAGCGGTCTGCAACTCACTTTGTTTTGCGGAAATACCTGATAAATTGGCAACCTAATAACCTACACCACTTCTACATTCGTTGCGTATCTCATCGAAATCGAATTCGTATGCTTCGTTCATTGTTAGTCTTTGATACTATTTTATCAGACAGACACGGAATTTCTAACACTCTCTCCAAACTTCATATTCTGCTTAATATAATATTCCATCAGATACTCAATACTTGGAATAATATCATCACTATCATAGAATTTAACCATCATGCTGTTAAATTCTAATTTGTCCTTAGCTTTAATATTGAGAATAGGATAACCGCCCTCGATGAGAATACCATTCATCATAAGTCTTGATGTTCTTTTATTCCCATCATAAAAAAATTGACATTTAGCACCAAAAAGAAACATGGTAATAGCTCTTGTGATTGGGTGGTTAATCTCTTTAATTTCCTTTATACCATCATTAAAGAGTGTTTCAAGTGTGTCTGCATGCGGCACTTCATAATCAGTACCTCCTATATTTACCGCACTTTCTCTAAATGCTCCCCATTTCAACGCTTCCTCTTTAGCTACAAAAGCGTGTAATGAAATAAAGGTATCTATATCAAGTTTAAATGATTTAGACTCTATAAGTTCAAATAGATAATCAACGCTTTTGTTTTGATTGAGTACTTGTTGTTCATCACTTAGTTTGTGCCCACCTACAGTTACACCCTCTAAAAGAGTTTGTACTTCAGGGTATGTCATTGCGTTACCCTCCAATGCAGAGGTATTATAAACAAAGTCAATTTTGTCTTTTTTAGCTAAATAAAAAGCCAGCTCTTGATTAGGTTTAAAAATTGAAAGTTTACTTGTATCAATCTGGTTAATTTCTTGACTATGTAATTTCATAAATATACCTTTTTATTTGTTAGTATTATTATAGGATAAAATGTGCCACTTTGACATATTTTATCCATTCCATAGTCCGGTTGATCTGGCTACTGTCAACCGCGGAGTTAAATGAGGCAATTTTTCGTAAGACTTTTTTACGAAATGTAACCCCAAGCAACACGATTTTTTCTCTATTTTTGAGTATTTTTCGGTTAAAATTCATACAGAATCAAGCCATCATTTGACATTCCAGTAAACATGGGTTTTTTCTGTAGCTCTACAATAGCCCTTAAAGATGATTTTATCTCTTACAATATCAATAAAAATTGGTTATAATCAAATGTACTGACCCCTTCCTTTCTGCACACCTCAAGCTGCCAACCGATACACCTGGGCAGGTCATTTTCATGAACTTGTGTTTTCTAAGAACACTACGACATTTTAAACAGTATGTATTCTTTTTTCTATTTAAAAAAATAGTGTATACTATAAATTATCAAAATAACAAAGAGAATCATGACGCTCTACAGACAGAATAAAAAGACGACACACTACTACTCAGTCTCAATGTATCCGACACTCTTTAATGACTTTTTGCTGGTACACCATTGCGGCAAAAACTGCTCGCAAAAAAGTATTAAAGAGTACTACGCCTCAAAAAAAGAGGCACTGTTTCGATCACTGCATATTATTGACGAAAAACGCCATCTGGGTTTTTCAATTAAGAAAAAGCAATAAAAAAGAGCAGCGCAATCAGACCGGAGAGAAGCGCATACGGCAGTTGGGTCACCACATGTTCAATATGGTCACATCCTGATGCGAGCGATGCAATGATTGTCGTATCGGAGATTGGTGAGCAGTGATCACCGAAGACACCGCCGGAAATCACCGCACCGATACAAAGCGCGACATTCGCATCCATTCCCACTGCCATAGGTACGGCAACGGGAATCATAATACTAAACGTTCCCCAGCTCGTCCCCGTCGCAAAGGCCATGACGGCTGCAAGCAAAAAGATGACGGCCGCCACATAGGTCACCGACAGAATATCCTGCGAAAATGCTGCCAAATATGTGCCCGTTCCCAAACCCTGAGTTGATGCACCAATAGCAAAGGCAAACAGTAAAATAAGGGCAATTTCCCGCATTGACTTTAGCCCGTTAAACGCCTCTTGAAACCACTTTTTCGATCTCATCACCTGTTTGTAACGATAGTACAACCCCATAAACACCAATGTTACTACCTGCGCATAAAAAATGGCCGACGAACCGCTCCCGTGAAGCATGTTGCCCCCGCCTGTTATGAACAGTACAAGAAAAACCGTTGCAATCATAACCCCTAAAGGAAGCAGCATCAGCAGTGCATCGGCAGAATTAGTGCTGTTTTGTTGCGCGGTGCTTTTTCGGTGCGGCAGTGTCGCTTCACCCATGTTAAGATCGAACCAGATTACTGCAAATGTCACCGCCAAAGCTGCCATGGCATAAAAATTATACACCAGTGCATCAAGCAGCCATGAAACCCCATCGCCCGTAATCACACCGCTGCTGAGCTGCGTTGCAAGAAGACCCAGCACCAGTGCGCCCCAGCCGTTTATCATTATCAACGAACAGACCGGTGCCGATGTTGAGTCGCAAACATACGCCAGCTTGGCACGGCTGAATCCGTAACGCTCACTCAATGGTCGTCCTATTGCTCCGGCAATGAGCGACGTAATAGAGGATTCAATAAAGATGAGCACGCCTACTCCATAGGTCAATAAAAGTGCCGAACGTTTTGACGTCACCAGCGCATAACGGCGTGTCAACAGATCAATAAGTCCTTCAATACCTCCCGATGCTTTCAACAGTGCCATCACCGAGCCTACCAACAGAGCAAAAAGGAGTGTTTTAACAATCCATGCCTCACTCAAAAGTGATACAAAAAGCGCAACGGTATGTTGCAGTGTTGCAAGCAGCTGAAAGTCGGCAATAATGTATTGGGCGCTAAGAATACCGACAAAAAGAGAGAGTAAAACACGGCGTGTCAACAGCGCCATAACAATAGCAAACAGCGGCGGTATAATGCTGAGATAGCCGTACTCCATGAAAATTGATAACTACAGATGCATGGAGAGTCGTAAAATTCCCGGGCGTAAAAAGACCTCGGCAAAGTAGTCGCTTCGCTTCTCGTCAAGGTACTCAAACCCCAGCTTTTCATAGTCCATGCGTGTCTCAACCGAACCAATATCTAAAAGTGTCTGTACCTGTCGATACCCCTTGAGACGTGCAGTCAGCAGGTTTTTTTGTACCAGTGTCTTGAGAACCTCTAAACTTTTATATTCCGGATCAATGTAGATAAAATCAAGTACCCATGTTTTTTTGTCGAAAGTCGGCTCACACAATTTGTAGGCGCTCATGCGCTCTTGGTACGAGGCATCAAGTCCAAACTCGCTTAACGCTTTGGTAAAAATCTCATGCGTGGCAATACGTGGCTCGTATCCGCACAGCAATCCGACCACCTTGTCATGAATCTCGGCAATAATAAAGTTGCTGTAGTGGCAGTAGCTTTTTGTATCGGTGCTCACCAGTCTCTCTAGGTAATGCTGTAACGTCGCATCATCAGATGTTTCAAAAATAAGATCAAAAATACCGATTTTTTTACCTGAACGTGAACTCATAATCATGGATTTTGCAATCACTGCGGCGTCACCCTCTTTGGCAGTTCTTATTTTTATGTTCATCATATTACCTAAAGATTTAAGATGTATTGTGTTAGAGTATAATACATATCTTTAAAGTAAACTAAGGGAGGTGATTTTTTGATGAAATATGTAGTTTTTGTAATGCTCTTTACTTATCATGCATTGCTTGCATCCGAGCAGCTTCTTATTGTCATCAGTGAAGAGTTCAATGCGACCACGGCAACACTGCAGCGTTACGAGCTTAACAATCGCCGCTTTCAGCCCGTAGGTGATAAAATCAATGTTAATTTGGGACGATCCGGTCTGGGATGGAGCCAATCGGAACTTAACATTCCCCACCGTGCCGATGAACCGCTTAAACGTGAGGGTGACGGCAGGGCTCCGGCAGGCATTTTTTTCATTACGGGAAGTTTCGGCTATACGCAACATCCAAACAAGAACATGCCCTATATTCAAAGCAGCCCGGATTTAATCTGTGTCGATGACGTACATTCATCTGCCTACAATCGTATTGTACGACGCTCTCAAGCTCCCGATGCACAAAGCTTTGAACGTATGCGACGCAGTGATGCCCTCTACGCTTTGGGGTTAACACTCTCACATAACAGCAGACGCATACCCTATGAAGGTTCGTGTGTCTTTTTACATGTAGAAAAAGCTCCTCATCAACCTACTGCCGGATGCACTTCAATGTCGTACACCGATCTCAATACCGTGGTGCAGTGGCTCGACATTCGTAAAAAACCGCTGCTCATTCAGATACCCAAGCACTATTTTCCCGAAGTTATGAAGCTCTTAGATCATCTTAAAACGTTATGAGCGTACACTTCCTTTCCCTCAGCCGGTACATTTTCATATCGCTTCAAAGCCCCATACAGTTAGACTTTTAAATATTTTTATAAAAACCTATCAATCACTTTTTGCATCTTGCCACTAAAACCATACTGCTCTATACTATAACAAAGATGAAGCTTTAAGCGTTCTTCATAGTTTTTTCTATACGCTTCTTTTCCTTTCTCGCTTAAAAAAGAGTGCTTTATCATTTTTATCACTTCGGGGGTGCTAACAAGGATCCGTTCAAATATCTTTTCAAGTCGTTTCGTTTTAATACCAATTTTCTCTGCAAAAAGTTCAAAATCTTCTAAAGTATAATATCCCATAGCTTCAAAAGCCTTTGTCGGACTATCCATTTCATTCTCAAACAAATCCAATCCCATATAGCCCTCTTCATTGAGTATATGGTAACGCGTATAGAGTAAATCATAGTTGGGGGTTAAACTTCTATCTTTTCTTTCTTGGGCACGATAGAGTGAAAAATTCTTTAAATGTGCATCTGCATTGCCAATGAGATAATTCACCACTATTCGCTGATAGAAGTCTTCCAATGCAGGCATCGATGCAGGAATATACATTTGTATTGCTTTGGCGCAAGCTTCATAAGAAGATTCATACTTGTAGTTTTTACCTTGCTTGTCGGAAGTATATGCTAGTACCGCTGCAAAGTCTTCTTGATCAAGCTTTTGTCCATTTTTGTCATAGTCAAAACGTTTGGTGATATATGCCAATTCACCTGAACTAAAAGGAATCAATGCAGAATCTGCCGTAGGTATCTTAAATATCTGCTTTGATATCTGCATACTTAAGTGCTCATTGGCACATATGTCATGGCTGTTATCGACTTGTTCTTCGCTGGGGGAAGGCTTGAGAATATAGCGTCCTTCTATATCTGTGGTAACTAATGTATTATGTTCATCAAATGCTAAAGAGAGCTTGTCTTGTATTCCAGAGATAGAAATACGTTTTGCATATTCTTTACGTTTTTGGTAAAACTCTTGCTTATTAAAAGACAAACCAGAGACCTTCCTTCCACCAAAAAGCTCCTTCATACATTTAGGACAATAAATCTTTGCACTTTGTGCTAAACAGCTATGACACCTCATGTAATATCTCTTTCAATGTTATAGAACCAATTGTATTAAATTCTGTTGTTTTTATGAGTCGTGTAAAGTGATCTTCAGGATCAATCTTCAGTTCTCTACACTGCATCTCTTTCACAGCCCCTTCCGCTAAAAGGTTAAAGAAAAAAGAAAAAAGGGTTTTAGAACGAAACACCTCCTCCTGCAAAGGAAAATGTACCGAGATACTCACTGCATCTTCATTTTCTAAGTAATGCAACATGTATTGAAAAAGGTATATTCCTGCATCATCTTTCTGAAGCAGGCCTATCTCCTCACCATTTCTATATACTCTGGCTTCTTGCATCTACTTATCCTTTAAGCTCTAAGCTACATTCAAGACCTAGAACATTTATAAGCTTTTCTAATGAATTTAACGTAATATTCCCTCTACCTTGTTCAAGCTTTGAAAGTGTCGTAGAACCGATCTCCGCCATCTCACATAAATCTACCTGTTCCAGTCTAAGTTCTTTACGTCTTTGTTTTATTTTGAGACCTATCTTTGATTTTAAGTCCATATTTTAGACCTTTTTATTTATACTATAACATAAATATTTATACAAACATAATGCTTTTGTTTGAAAACTAAGTTTTATTTACACTATAGCATAAATATTTTTATTATTTAAAGAACTTTTAAAAATCTTCAGATTGATCATCTTAAAACGTTATGAGCGTACACTTCCCAACTCCAACATCACCGTATCGCGATGCGTTGTGTGCGCACGGCGGCATGCACTCTCAAACGCATCGCTCTCACCGACAATAACGCATGTCTCCTTGGCACGGGTAATCGCCGTATAGAGAAGCTTGGTATTGTGCATCATGTAGTGTGAAAAACTCATGGGCATCAGTACCGCGTTATACTCCATGCCCTGTACCTTATGAATGGTAAGCGCATACGAAAGCATCAGGTGCGACACTAACTGTGAAAAATCATACTGCACAACCAAGCCTTCGTTGGGGTAGACCATGTATGCTAACTCCTCATCACTGTCAATTTTAAATAGAAGCCCGCTCATACCGTTAAAAATACGCCGCTCACTGCCGGCTGCACCCGCTTTGTACTCCTCTTGGGTAAACGACAGCATGTTGTCATTTTTAGTATGTACCACTTTATCCATTACTCGAAATTCCCGATCACCGCGTTTCACAACCGAAGCGGCATTCGGATTGGAGTACTCTTGCAGCACTTTATTAAGATGATCAACACCCAACAGACCTCCTTTAACGGGTGAAATCACCTGAAATGCCGTCAAATAACGATGCAGTTCTTTGTTTTTCAGGGCCTTTCGGGCATTGGGAATATAGGTCATCGCTTGACGGATAAGCCTGCTTAAAATCGCGTGGGCATTGCTCTGTCGAAGTTCAGCCAACTCCGACGCGTTCATGCTCTGTTTCGAGGCATAATAGTTTGCAATACTGACATCTATAAACTCAAAATCATCATAAAAGGCTTGGTACTGCGGTATATTTCCCCGACGAATGTCATTGGCAATCAAAGCAATAGAGTGGGCATCACTTTGACGAAAGATCTCGGTGAGCTTTACCGTCGGTGCCAGTTGAAGCGTTAAAACATCGCTCAAGACATTACCCGCACCAATCGGCGGCAGCTGTGCATCATCTCCGACAATAATGAGCACACACTCACGGGCCACCTTGGCTACCACACGGGCAAACAGCGTGGCATTAATCATAGAGGCTTCATCAATGAGCAATACCTCAAAGGGAAACGTATCGTGTTCATCATACTTAACCAACAGGCTTTGCAGTGTCGCACTGGCATAGCCGGTACGCTCTCCGATACGCTGCGCGGCAATACCGCTGAGTGCCGTTGTCATCATTGCTGCAGCATGATAACGCCGACTTAGAAGATCAAGCATCGTTTTTGCCGTTGTACTTTTTCCGGTTCCTGCATAACCGACTAAAAAGAGGAGCCGTATGCCGCTGTTTATGCGCTTGACCGCCTCCTTTTGTTCGCTACCCAATACCACCGGGTCTTCTGCTAAAAATTCCTCAAGGTCGGTAACAACAGGCTCGTCTTGAACGGCTGCACGACGTTGAAACTCTTTAAGCAACAGTCTCTCCGCCTCATAGAGCCGACGGGGAGAGAGACGCTGCTGTTGCATCATCATAACCCGCTCATCATGAATCAGTTCAAGCAGTACCGCCTCATAATGTTGATGCTGTTGATGAAAGTGCAGTATCTCATCGAGTTTTACAAACAGCAGCTCTTTGGCAACCACACTGTTTCCTTGCTGCTCACACAACTCAAAGAGCAGATAGTCCATGGCGCTGCGCAGACGCTTGGGGCTGTAAGGATCGACACCCATTTTCAACGCAATGGCATCCGCACGTTTAAAACCGATCCCACTGACCGACGTTAGGATATAGGGATTATTCCTAATGGCCCCGACAGGATCATTCACCTCTTTCATGGCGGCGGCAATGGCGGTAAGCAGTGTCGGTGTCACCCCAAACGGCGTCAACAACTCTCCGAGTTCTCGCATAGACCGATACTGCTTCCATGAGTTTTGAATGGTTTTAAGACGTTTGGATGTTATGCCCTTAACCGCTAAAAGCCGCTCAATGTCATTATCTAAAATATCAATCAATCCCGCTTCCGTAAACGTCTCAATCAATTCGGCAGAGAGTTTTTTACTAAACCCCTTAATCACACGGTTCAAAAAGAAAAAGAGCGGGTTTTGGTTGACATGCAAGGACTCAACAATAAAAGTCTTACCATATTTTTTATGGGCTTCGTAATACCCTTTCATTCGGACAGCCGCCCCTTTAAGGTGGGTAACGTCACTCTCAAAATAAGTACCGCGTATTTTGGTGCCGTCACTTAAAAGCGCAACAAAAAAACCATCGTCTCCCTCATAGACAATACTCTTTATCTGACCGATAATTTCTTGCAATACTACGCTTTAACGCGCTCGTTACGCTCTGCTTCTTGCGCTTTGTAGAGCTCGGCGCATCCACGGGAAAGCTCACGAATTTTTAAAATATAATTGGCGCGTTCGGTTTGTGAAATTGCTTTACGGGCATCGAGAGTATTAAATGTATGTGATGCTGCCATACACAGATCATAGGCCGGCAACGGCAATCCTACCTCCAGTGTTTTGGCACACTCCTGCGATTTCGCTTCAAAATCAGCAAAAAGCATCGCCGTATCGGCACTATCAAAATGGTACTTGGAAAACTCAATTTCGCTCTCTTTGTGAATATCGCGATAATAGGTTTTGCCCAAAGCGCCCTCACCCCAGAGAATATCAAAAATCGAATCAACCCCCTGCAGGTACATCGCCAAACGTTCCGTACCGTAGGTAATCTCTACGGCAACGGGGTCACAAGCAATACCGCCGACCTGCTGAAAATAGGTAAACTGCGTTATCTCCATACCATTTAACCACACTTCCCAGCCCAAACCCCATGCTCCAAGTGTCGGAGACTCCCAGTTGTCCTCGACAAAACGGATATCGTGTTCGTGCAGATTGAGTCCGAGATACTCCAGACTTTTAAGATACAGTTCTTGAATACGCTCCGGACTCGGCTTAATCAGTACTTGAAACTGATAATAGCTTCCCAGACGGTTCGGGTTTTCACCGTAACGCCCGTCCGTCGGACGACGCGAAGGTGCCACATAAGCCACCGACCACGGTTTGGCATCCAAAGAGCGCAAAAAGGTAGCCGGATGAAACGTACCTGCCCCGGCAGGAATATCGTAAGGATGTACAATACTGCACCCTTCATTCTTCCAAAACTCCTGAAGCTTTAAAAGCATATCACTAAATGTTATCATCACTACCTCACTGTAAATATTGATGACATTATACCAAACCGTATGACCCCCTGTAAGCTAAGGCATTTATAAGAGGTTAATATAACTTCCCTATACTATGATGCATGATGAACCTTCTACTCCTTACAATCGTCGTCCTTGTTGCTCTCAACGGATGCGGCGGCACAGGTACCTCCTCGACGCAACCCCTCCTCTCCGTTCCACCGCCGAATCAGGAGCGTCCGATGCTACTCATTCGTCTCAGTTACGACAATATTGATTTTCACAACGATGCCGCAGCCTGGCACCGCAAAATATTCGGATTTGAAAACCATCAACTGAACCACTATTTTCATGAGGTCTCGTACGGCAACTTCTCGTTTTATCCCGCGGCAGAAGACGACGAAGTACCCAACGACGGTATTATTTCCGTTACCTTACCTCGCAACCATCCCGATTCGGGTATGGGCAACGCCATTGATGTGGATCTTTCGCAAGCCATTGTAACCGCCGATGCCCACATTGACTTTGCACAATATGACAGCGATCGTAACGGAGCGCTCACCCCCGATGAACTGCAACTCGTATTTATAGTCGCCGGCAACGAAGATGCTTTCACCGGAGACAATGCCAGCTTAGGCGTATGGGCGCATGAATCCTGTACGGAACGGCGCAATACCCCGACGGTTGACGGCGTTAGCATTATGGGCTGTCAGTACCAAGGCAATTACGCACTCTTTGGCGAACGCCACGGTGACCGTGACGCAACCATTGGTATTATCGCCCATGAACTCGGTCATGCCGCTTTCAATCTTCCCGATCTGTACGATACCACCGACCGTTCAGCCGGCGTGGGCTATTTTGCATTAATGGGAGCAGGCATGTGGGGACGTGACGGGCTGGGCGATCTGCCCGGAAATACCCCGACGCATCTGTGCGCATGGAGTAAAAGTGCCCTCCAATGGATCATACCGACCACGCTCAATGATGCCAACAATTTACATGTAAATTTTTATGCTGTCGCCTCACCCAAATTTAATGTTTTAAAACTTCCTGTAAGCAAGAGTGAATATTTTTTGTTGGAAAACCGCCACTACAGCGGTTATGACCGCGGATTAAAAGCAATAGCATTCGCGTTTGAAGGCGGTTTGGCCGTGTGGCACATCGATGAAAAAGTCATTACCGACCGTTGGGCCGATAACACCGTCAATGTTGACGTACTGCATAAAGGGGTCGATCTGCTGGAGGCGTCACGCGCAGTTTTAGACGACGATGCCGCGGCATACGGCAACAAAGAGAATCTCTTCTACCAAGGAAACGTCGATACACTGACTCCCGACACTATGCCATCGACAGCAGGCTACAATGGCCGCCCGAGCGGCATTAATATCACCGATATCTCCCCGCCATCCGAGGTTATGCATGCGACCATCTCACTGTAAGGAAACATGATGAAATTGCTGTTATTACTACTGTTTTTAGGTTCACTGTTACCGGCTGCACCGGCATTCCACGGTTATTTGGAATTACGTGACACGAACAACGAACCGTTTTATGCCCACCTCAAGGGCGATGAATATCTCAACTGGTTTGAAAGCAGCGCAGGCGAGATTCTACTTTTTAACAAAGAACGCCAACGGTACGAATATGCCGTCGTTAAAGATGACAAGCTCGTCCCCTCCGGTATTGCCAAAAAAGCCCATACAAAAACTCGCGCGCTCCAACCCATAAGCCGCCAGACATTACAACGGCTCTGGAGACAGGCACGCTCTCATGAACGTCAGCGCCGCCAAGAGTCACCTTAGCACATGCTGCAGATAATATCGCCGATCTCTCGTTTCAAAGAGTCTGCCACCACGCCGCATTTTACTTTAAGCAGATAACAGAGGTTGTGACGCGGTGCAGGTGAAAGGCACTCGTAATTTCCCATCCCTTTGGCAAGCACGACATCGGCACTGTCAAAAAGCCGCTGTGCCTCTTTCGTGGCACGCTCATAGACAAATCCGGGAGTGTTGACCCCGCTGTCAACCACGCTGCATAAAGCATCAAACCCTGCCTCTTTTGCTTCTTGCAACGTCACATCATTAATAATCGGCACCCCGCGCACCATATAATATACATGTAAATTTGGGTAGCGTTGCTGCAGGGTTTCTATTGCCAGATAGTCAAAAATATGCTCACCGGCGTTATCGGCAATATACAACAAGGTAGAAGCTGTTGCGAGCTTTTCGTGAAGCAACGCGACATTATCGACGGCAAACGGCGTGTGAAAAATACGTTCAAGCTCCTCGTCAAGATCAAACCGTACTGCCGCCGCCAGGTCAATGACATTGCCGGCAACAGCAATTTTTACTGCCGTCATTAACGGATCTTGCGAAGCGGCAAGACGCTTTTTCAATACGGGAACCGAGCGACGTGCCTGTTGTGTCGAATGCTTTTTGACCGTATCGTACAGATCCTCTTTGTGGGCAATACGTGCCATCGCTTCATAAACTTCAGCGGCTACCTCCGGCGGTGACGCATGAAAATCGAAATGCTGCGAGGCATCACGAACATATGCATACAGCCGACTTCTCAATGCGTCATCGGCACCTATGGCATCGGCAACGCGTAACGACTGGTTAACAATACACTCTACACAAGGCGTTGCCAGAGTCATTTGTCGCCGTACTCGTCGACCACTTTATTCCACATCAGCTTGTATTTACGACGCATAAACTCTACCTCTTTTTGCGAGAGCTTTAACTGCTGGGTCAAGGTTTCAATGGTATTGCGGTCTTCTTCGTACAGCTCTTGCAAAGAGGAGAGTGCCTCTTTCAAAAAGAGGTTTTCGCTTTTGACCGATTCTATGGTCTCATCTTTGGCATCGAGTACTTTTTCATGCAGATTCAAAATCGTACCGATGGTTTTTTCGACAAATTGCGGTCCGACGGTAATGTTACCGCCGGTCTGTACCAGCTCTTTGACCTCTGCTTTCACCACGCTGTTGGCTCCTTTAAGCGGGTCAATATAGGTTTGATTGTTTTCTACTTTAACACTAAGCTTACCATGAGATATGAGATCGTCAATAGAACTACTGTCAAGTCCCGTAACACTTGAATACTCTTCTACACTCATCCACGTTTCACTCATCATAAGCCTTTCGTTATTTGTATTATAAAATAGTCTCGATCTCTAAAGAGTCCGTCTCTACTTTTTTTGCTTTGGCAATACGGTCTTCTTTAAGCTTGATGCTCAAATCGTCATTGTCCAGTGCCAAAATCTGCATGGCCAAATAGGCCGAGTTGATTGCTCCGGCTTTACCGATTGCCACCGTAGCCACCGGCATACCCGCAGGCATCTGTACCGTAGAGAGCAACGCGTCAATACCGCTGAGTGCCGAAGCACTCATCGGTACGCCGATAATGGGTTTGACGGTTTTCGATGCCAATACACCGGCCAAATGTGCCGCCATACCCGCTGCGGCAATAAAGACCTGCGCCCCTTTTTTTTCAGCACTTTGAATGTACTCTTTCGTACGCTCAGGCGAACGATGCGCCGAAGAGATGACCAGCTCATGGTGAACACCAAACGCATCAAGCGTATCGGCACAGGCCTTCATAACATCATAGTCACTTTTACTTCCAATAACAATCGAGACGAATTTCATAAGGTTCCTTTTTAATTTTTTGGTGCAGTGCACATATCTTCGGTAGATGGAATTCTGAAAAAAGTATACTGAGGAAGTTTTAACGGAAGTACAATCGGATTGATATTCCCGCTGTGCACCTCTTCCCAAATCTTGCCGTTTTGCGCTTTGAGCTGTTTGAAAGAGAGATAATAGACACCGTTTTTACATGTCACGGATCCAATCTCATTATCGATCTCGCTGAGTGATGCCGAAGCGGGAGCGACAATCTCCATGGGTTCATGCGGCAGGGTCTTGTATTTGCACAAAAAATGGCTCCCGTCTTCACTGACCATGCCCGTAACCTGATGCGTTCCGAGTCCAATGGTAAAATCCAGGCTCTGCGTATCGTGCTTCTCGAACGGACGATTGACCAAATAGGCATCGGTATAACCGCGATTTTGCAAGGTTTGAAGCTCCCGCGCATACGCATCGGGGTGGGAGACACCCCGGTAGTAATCATCAATAGCACGGCGGTAGGTTTTCGTCGTCACGGCCGCATAGTAAGAGGTTTTGGTGCGCCCTTCGATTTTAAGCGAGTCCACGCATCCGCTCTGTAGAATGTCACCGATATGTGATGCCAGATTGAGATCTTTGGCATTCATAATGTATGTTCCGACTCCCGGATCTTCTTCTAAACGAAAGAGGGTTCCCGTCTCGGGGTTGGCAGCATAGAGTTCATACGGAAAACGGCAGTCATTGGCACAGCTCCCGCGATTGGGAACCCGTCCGCTCTGCAACGTTGAAATCAGACACCGTCCACTGTAAGCAAAACACATAGAGCCGTGTACAAATACCTCCAGCTCCAGATCGGGCAGATGCTGTTTAATAATTTGCAGATCGTTGAGCGAAATTTCACGGGCGGCAATAATACGCCGCGCTCCCATATTGTAGTAGATTTCCGCATCGAGCAGATTCATCACATTGGCTTGTGTGGAGAGATGCAACGGTATGTGCGGTGCAATACTGTGTGCCAACGACAGCACGCCTGCCGTAGCGACAATAAAGGCATCCGGTTGCAGTGCCGCCATGGCGGCAATATGCTTTTTTAGCAAAGAGAGCTGTGAGTTAAACGGAAATCCGTTAATGGTGACATAAACCTTTTTTCCGCGTTTATGCGCATAGGCGATGCCTTCTGCAAAACTCTCAAGATCGAACTCTTTACCCGAACGGATGCGCAATGAAAAATGGCTCACACCGCCATAAACGGCATCGGCACCGTAGTCAACGGCAATTTTTAGTTTTTCCAGATTTCCCGCAGGAGCAAGGAGTTCTACTCGGCTCATTTCGTATCTCTTTTTTAGCGTAATGGTATCTAATTTTTCCCTAAAGAGGCGATAAGCGCTTCGATATCATCCGTACTCACAACATCTTCGGTCGTACTGTCTCCGGGAAGATGCGTTGCCGAACCGACCCGTGCTTTGTCATCAACCTTCCCTTCAAAGAGCTGATTCATATAGTTCGAGAGTGCCCGCATGACATTAATTACCCGCTCAATTTTTTGGCGGTGAATGTCTTGATACTGCATAATATCCATCACCTGCATGATGGAGTCACCGCTGCTTTGAAGCACGCCCACCGTCCCCTGGGCACACTCAAGCGCTGCTTCATTCTTCTGCATCTGCTCTTTGAACGTCTCAATTTCGGGAAACTTTGCATGCAGCGCGCTAAAGGTTGCAATATTGGCCTCAAATGTCTCAATACAGCGTTGAGCATTCTCCTCTTCTTCCATCAGATCGTTGCTGATGCCTTCAATAATATCAAAAATTTCACTCGCTTTCTCTTCACTCTCTTTGGTGACGTCATCGAGTTGATGGACAACCTGGTTGTCACTGCTGGCCGGAGGCGGGTAGCTGTTGGTCGCTTCCGCTTTGTAACGCTCTGTCTCATCTGTTTCATGATGCGTCTCGTCATCACGTATCTCTTCTTCAGGTTCAGGCGCTTCTTCGACATCGTCAAGATCAATATCGCCGCTCATCAAAGCGTCCAGTTCTTCTTGTGTCATCAGACATTCCTCTCTATAATTTATTTTGTACTATAATACATAGATAACTTTAAGAGTGACCTTAAACTATAAAATGTGAGAAAATATTATGAAAATTGATTTACATAACCATACACCTTTGTGCAATCATGCCACGGGATCTATTGAAACTTACGTACAACATGCCATAAAACACAACATTGATGTTTTCGGTTTTAGTGATCATGCCCCCATGGATTTTGACCCCAAATATCGCATGCGTTTTGACGACATGCGCACGTATGAAGAGGAGATTTTACATGTAAAACAGAAATATGCCGGTGAGATCGACATTCTTACCGCTTACGAAGTCGATTTTCTGCAAGGACATATGGACAAACGCGTACTCCATGCCAAGGTCGATTATCTGATCGGATCGGTTCATTTTATTGACGGCTGGGGCTTTGACAATCCTGAATTTATCGGACGTTACGAGCATGAAGACATTGACCACATCTGGCAACGCTATTTCGACCTGATTGAAGCGATGGCGCAGAGCCGTCTCTTCGATATTGTCGGACACCTTGACCTTATTAAAATTTTTAAATTTTTGCCCAAACGTCCTGTCTGCGATATTGCCCACAAGGCCATCCGCGCAATTAAAGCGGCTGATATGACCATTGAAATCAACATGGCAGGCTATCGCAAACCCATTGCCGAAGCCTACCCCTCACGTGCCATTCTTGAACTCGCGTTTGATGCCGGTATTCCCATTACGTTCGGATCCGATGCACACCGGCCCGATCAGATTAATCGGTTTCGAAATGAGGCGGTAAGCTTGGCAAAAGATGTCGGCTATAACCGCTGTGCTACTTTTAGAAACCGCAACCGTGAGTTGGTCACTTTTTAACCAACTCTGCCTCTTTGTTTATTTAATCTTTCGTTATACTTACATCAATACACAAAAAAAAGGTATATCTATGGGAAAATTTGTAAACAGCACCGATGAGTTCTTCAAATATTGCGAAGAGAATGATGTTCAATTCGTTGATCTTCGTTTTACCGATATTAAAGGATCATGGCACCACCTTACCTATCGTATGAGTGCGGTCAATAAAGACAATATTGAAGGCGGATTTCCGTTTGACGGTTCTTCTATTGAAGCATGGCAACCGATTAATCAGTCCGACATGCTGCTCAAGGCCGATCCGACGACTGCCTTTTTAGACCCGTTTACCGCGGATCCGACCATTATTGTTTTCTGTGATGTTTTTGACATTTACAAAGGCGAACTGTATGAAAAATGCCCGCGCTCTATTGCCAAAAAAGCACTCAAACACGCTGAAGAGCTCGGTATTGCCGATGCCGCTTACTTTGGACCTGAAAATGAGTTTTTCATTTTTGACAACGTTCAGTTCATTGACAATATTAACGAAGCCGGCTATAAAGTCGATACCGAAGAGGGTGAGTGGAATTCCAACACAACCTATGAAGATATGTACAATACGGCACACCGCCCCGGCACCAAAGGCGGTTACTTCCCGGTACAGCCGACCGACTCCATGGTCGATCTTCGTGCCGAAATGATGCTTGTTTTAGAGCAGGTCGGCCTTGAAGTCGTTTTGGGTCACCACGAAGTGGCGCAAGGACAAGGGGAGATCGGGGTTGTCTTCTCCGATATTATTACGGCGGCAGACAATGTACAAAAATACAAATATGTCGTTAAGATGATTGCACACCTTAACGGTAAAACGGCAACATTTATGCCAAAACCGCTCTACGGCGACAACGGCAACGGCATGCACGTACACCAGTCACTCTGGAAAGACGGCAGCAACCTTTTTTACGAAGAGGGCAACTACGGTAACTTGAGTCAAATGGCCATTAACTATGCCGGCGGTATCTTCAAGCATGCGGCAGCGGTAGCGGCATTCACCAACCCTTCGACCAACTCTTACAAACGTCTGCTTCCGGGATTTGAGGCACCGAGTATTTTAACCTATTCGTCTCAAAACCGTTCGGCGGCATGTCGTATTCCTTACGGCGCGGGCGAAAAAGCAACCCGTATTGAAATGCGTTTTCCCGATTCCAGCTCATGTCCGTACCTTGCCTTTGCGGTTATGATGATGGCGGGACTCGACGGTATTAAAAACAAAACCGTACCGGTCGGCCCGATGGATGAAGATCTTTTTGAGCTCTCTTTAAATGAGATTCGTGAAAAAAATATTCCTCAAATGCCGCATACGCTGCGTGAAGCTCTTGAAGGATTGATTGCCGACAACGAATTTTTAAAACCGGTCTTTACACAGGAGTTTATTGACACCTATCAAAACTACCGCTTTGAACGTGATGTATGGCCGGACGAAGGTCGCCCGACTGCTTACGAGTTCAAGACAACGTATCAGTGCTAACAAAGATTTGGGAGCAGTGCTCCTGAATTCTCCCCTTCTCAAACAATAATTTTTATCCTTTAATAATTCTAAAACTTTATTTTTACATGTAAATTCCCGGTATCGTCCTGCGCTCCTTTTTGCTATAATTGCGCCAACAGTATGAACCTGTAGCAAGATACTGTTGTAAAAGTTTACTAGAAGGTTGTTTTATGAAACATATCCAATCGGGCAAATACCGCCCGTATCAACCCATTGATTTGCCAGACAGAACCTGGCCTTCCAATACCATCACCAAAGCACCGGTATGGTGCAGTGTCGATTTGCGCGACGGAAACCAAGCATTAATCACACCCATGAACCTTGACCAGAAACTTGAACTTTTCAACCTCTTGCTACAACTCGGATTTAAAGTAATCGAGGTGGGGTTTCCCTCCGCCTCTAAAGTAGAATTTGATTTTTTGCGTACGTTAGTCGACAACAATATGATTCCCGACGACGTTACCATTCAGGTGTTGGTACAAGCACGAGAACACCTCATTGAGCGTACGTTTGAAGCCCTTAAGGGAGTGAATCATGCTATTGTGCATCTGTATAACTCTACCTCGGTGGCGCAACGTAAAATTGTCTTTAAAAAAGAGCCCGAAGAGATTATTGCCTTGGCCCTGGAAGGGGTCGATTTGGTAAAAAAATATGAAGCGGCACACCGCGGTACCATCGATTTGGAGTATTCACCGGAGAGTTTTACGGGAACGGAGTTGGAGTTTGCCGCAAGAATCTGTAACGCGGTCACGAAACGCTGGGGCATCAGCGCTAATCGTCCGGTCGTGATAAACCTGCCCGCTACGGTGGAGATGTCAACGCCCAACGTCTATGCTGACCAAATTGAGTGGATGAGCCGCCATCTGGACAACCGCGAGCATGTGTTAATCTCAACCCACACCCATAATGACCGCGGCACCTCGGTTGCCGCTACCGAATTGGCGCTGCTTGCCGGTGCTGACAGGGTGGAAGGAACGTTATTGAGTAACGGAGAACGTACCGGAAATGTCGATATTATCACGTTGGCACTGAACCTCTATACGCAAGGTATTGATCCTAAACTCGATTTTAGCGATGTCAATACCGTGCTTGATGTCGTTGAGCGTTGTACCAATATTGAGACCCATGTACGTCATCCGTATGTCGGTGAATTGGTCTATACCGCTTTTTCGGGATCGCACCAAGATGCTATCAACAAAGGGTTGGCATACCAGCGTGCAAAACAGAGTGACTTCTGGGAGGTACCGTACCTGCCGATTGACCCTGAAGATGTCGGACGAACGTATGAAAGTATTATTCGCATTAATTCCCAATCGGGGAAAGGAGGCGTTGCTTACATTCTTGAAGATAAATTCGGCTACCATATCCCTAAAAAGATGCAGCCCGAACTCGGACGTCTGGTGCAGTATGTGACCGATAAGGAGGGTCGTGAACTTGACCCTAACGAAATTGAAGCTATTTTTAAAGAGAACTACTGTGATGTTAAAGGTCATTTGGAATTGATCGACTTTGCCGTTCACTCCAAAACCAGCAAAGACAACACGGTACAATGTACCCTCACGTACACGATAAACGCACAATCCGTCCGTAGCGAAGGGGTCGGTAACGGTCCCATTGATGCCTGTAAAAATGCTTTAATGAAACACTACCCCAACGCGTTTACCATTGCGTCGTATTCTGAGCACTCGCGCGGTGAAAAATCATGCGCGCAGGCCATTGCCTACATGCATATTGAAAACAGCGAACTGGAAAGTTTTTTCGGTGTGGGTGCCGATACCGACATTACCTATGCGTCGGTTAAAGCACTTTTCAGCGCATTAAACCGTGCCTTTAGCTAATTATTTTTTGACCTCTTTTTCATAGAGGTCAAACACCGACACGCCTTCGGGAAGCGTCACTTTGGCATCACGAAACGAACGTACGTGCGCAATGATATAGTCAAACTTTTTACGCAATGCGGTTGCGTGAGGCACGTTGGGACGGTACCAGTCGCCTTTGGCCGAAAAGAGCCAGTCAATAGCCCGCTTGATATCGTCACTACTGTAACCGTCAAGCTCCATAAGCCGTTTTATCTCCTGTGCCCAGCTCCAATCTGTCGGCTCTTCAAACTGCGGATTGATCCTTTGCAAATGGCCGATAAAACGCTGTGCCAATTGAAACTGTTCGGGTGTCGGCTTAAAAGTCTCATCATAGACGGCAACGCTTTGCGAGCTTGAAAGGCGTTTTTGCTCACGCAGTGCCCAACGTTGAAATTCTGCCTGCCAATCATGGCTTTTGGTATTGTGTGACCGCTGATAGAGCTCAAAGTCGACAAATACATCTTCAGGAAGCTGCATCTTATGCAGCAATCCCAAGGCGTACTCCTGCAAGACTTTGTACTGCTCATTGGGCATATTTAAAAAATACCACTCCTGTGTAGCACTTTCGGTGCGCAGCGGAATATTTACATGTACCGTTGCATGCTGCTCTTCTATAATGGACGCGGCAATTGTATAGAACAAGAGCCGTACCCCATCTTCATTAATGCTGACCCGCTCTACAATGCGCTTTTGGCACAATTCATCTAAAACAAGAATGACCTGTTGCACGTCCATCTGCAACAGTGACGCCAGCGTATCGGCTCCAATTCCCCTGCTCCGTCGGCCCCAATGTACGGTATGGCGTATCACAATGGGAATAATCGCACGCTCATAGATACTCAGGTGGTTATGATCAATAAGAAATTCAGGAATGAGCACCATTACCGTGATCCGTTCATTAACCGGTGTGTCGTACGCGAAGGTGCAATCTCTTGAGTACTGTTCTCATGATGACGACGGACAATGGCATTTTTATACTCAAGCTCCACACGCTTTAGAAAGAGTGACTTGTCATAAGCAACATGATGAAAGATCCACGCTTTACCCAAAGCTTTTACCACCTCAATGTCGAGATCGTCCAGCAACAACTCTTGCGTTTGCGCATTTTTAAGACGCGCAAAATGGACCCGACAAAAACGCGCCTCTTCCGAAAGTGACCGGTCATCATCAAGCACAATCATTTTATGCAGTTCGTACAGCGTACCGTAGAGCCGATTCACCCGTTCCGTGACTTCGGCGAAAAGCTCGTTTTCATACTCTTGTTCAAAACTCCGTACCACCAAAGCAATCTTTTCAAACGCCCCCTTGTATGCATACTCATTGTGTGAAAGCCGTCGGAAAAACTCCCGGTACTGCACACGCTCTATTGCCTGTGTCAAATCGGCAATATGCGCTCGTAAATTGATATCTTCTTCAATTTTAAAATAGTTCATCAAGGAGCTGACAAATTGGTCTTTAATAGTGCTGTCAAGTTGGTTCATAACCGTAATTATACATGAATTGCATTGCAAAACCGTTATTTCTTCGCTCAATCTGGCTTTAATTTATCTTGTTATTAACAACAATAAGGTATGATATAGAAATTTAGCTGATGAAAACAATCAGTTAGGAAATGTTAAAAAAAGGAATTTTTATGGCAAAAAAAGAGTTATTGAGCTTGGCTGCGGCATCCCTTATGGCAGCAACACTGGTAGGATGCGGCAGCAGTTGTCGTCCGGGAACGGATTGTACCCAGCCTTCAGAAACCAATGGTACGATTGATACCAATGAGACCAATATAACACTAGGAAGCATTGACATTACTGCAGCTGCACCGGCATTGGTGCTTCAGGCAAATCTTCTTAAAGGAGACGAAGCATTCAGTACCTCAGACGGCGGTATCTACACATGGAACAGCACAACACTTGCAGAATTTAGCAGTACACAAGGTGCTGTTGACACCAATGAAAACGGCATGGCAGATGCGCAAGACCCGCTTGCTCCAAACATGAAAGCTGCGGCAGGTTCTAAAAACATTAATCCTTTTACGACATTAGAAGCCTACGGTATGTCACTTGATGCCATTAACTCCAAATACGGCACTACACTGAGCTCAACCGATATTGATCTAAGCAGTGACGATCTTTCTCTCTATAAAGCTGCCGCCAAAGCAAGCCTTGAGATTGCTTACGCACAAAGCCAAGGAGGAACCATTCCGGTCTATACCAATACCAATTGTCAGGCCATCAAAGGGTGTCTTTCCAATCATGAGCAAATTACGCCGTGTCGTCCGACCGATGTTATTGTCTGCGGTAGCGATGCCAACAACAGTTCAAACAATGCCGATGACAATATCATTAATTTTCCTACAGAGTTGCAAACGGCATTCAATGCTATTGATGCAGCCCAGAACAGAGAAACGGTTAACAGTGCTATTACACCGGTATTGGGGGGCTACAATGGGTTTTTTACCAACGTAGATGCCAATGAAAGCAACCAAACGGCTCCATCGCGACCCTAATTAGAATCAATTAGCGTACTGCTTCTCCCGGTCGGGGCGGTACAATAGCTTCTACCTCTTTTTGTACATAATTTTCAAGATTTTTTGAATCAATATCGATGCGTTGACGTACCGAAGGGTTACGCATATCATCAATAAATGCCGCGGAAACGGTTGAAACTCCGTTGGTTTTTAAATTGGTCACACGCAACTCGGTAATGCCCGAACCCTCTTCAATAAGCGCTTTGGGAACTTTTAAAAAGAACGGTTCACCGTCAATGCTTCCTTGAAGTGTTGTGGAGCCGCTGGGTTTTCGAGCATCTTGCAAGTTTTTATTAATAAGAGCAATCTCAAAGTTTTTTGAACGGTCGTATGTTTTGGATTCTAAATATTTTTCACGCGGTAGATGTTTTGTTTCAGCAGGTTTGTTTAGAGCCGATTCGCTCATTTTCTGAGTTTCGTAACGAATAGAGACGTCATCTGTGTCGGGAATATTTTCAGAAGCGACATGCGCTTCTTGCGGCAGCTTTTGCGCTGTAGCAAACTCTACAGCGTCATCTTGCATTAACACTACCAAGGCGGCTATTGAGATAATGCCACCAACACCCAAAAGTACGGTTTTATTCAAACTCAATCACTTTGTTATTTATCAGTTTGTACTTAACCGGCAACTTTTCAGAGTACATAAACGACCCTTTCGTATTGGCACCGACAAGCTTGTAAGCGCGGTTCTCTTTCGGATCGGCTGAGACTACGATCCACTCAAAAGCACCCTGCGCTCCGTCACCGTCAATATCTGCAGTAAACATGTACCAGTTTCGCTCCAGACGATTGGCAGCAATATCCGTTCGCTTCTCCCAACCGAATACGTCGTCTTGAGTAGGAGAGTTGGCTAGCAACTGATAAATATCTCCCGATTCAAGATCAAGATAGGCCCAGTTTTTATACTGCTTCTCTTCTTCGTTAAAAAACTGATATTGCGAGAAGACGCCTTTAAAATGAAATACTTTTCCGGAGACCGCATCGGCGGCATCTTGCGCCTCTTTTTGTAGGTCATATTCCGGATCGGCCGGTTTCAGCTTGGCATCACCGTCTTTACAGTCATTATCGAGACCGTCGCCGGCAATCTCTTCGGCATCCGGATGAATTTTCGGATTGTAGTCATTACAATCGACATCGGCATTGTAGCCGTCACCGTCTTTGTCTTTGTTGACAATAACCGGCGCCGGATTCGGATCAACGTAACAGTCTTCCCAAAAGTTACAGACTGTTTTAACGGCATCACTGCCGCTGCAGTCCTCATCAATGCCATTTCCGGCAATGTCAGTTGCACCGGGGTGAATATTCTTCTTCGTATCGTCACAGTCTCCCTGTTCCACCGAAATACCGTCACCGTCTTGGTCAAGAAGTTTGCCGTCACAGTTTTCATCAATATTGTTTCCGGCAATCTCAGTCGCTTTACTGTTAATGGCAGCATTAAAATCATTACAGTCGGTTGCTGCCG
The DNA here is from genome assembly GCA_026988515.1 of Helicobacteraceae bacterium. Taxonomy (GTDB): domain Bacteria; phylum Campylobacterota; class Campylobacteria; order Campylobacterales; family Sulfurimonadaceae; genus QNZR01. The sequence continues at coordinate 36,061 of JALSLA010000060.1, forward strand.
TCTCGCCGTCATTATCCGCATCGGCATTGGGGTCTTTTAAATCTTTACCGTCACAGTCTTCGTCAATTCCATTATTGGCAATCTCAGTTGCTCCGGGGTAGATGTCTTTGTTGTTATCGTCACAATCTACATCGGCTGCAAAATTATCATTGTCGTTATTAATTAAACTCAGGTCTTTTAAATCTTCGCCGTTACAGTCTTCGTCAATACCGTTGTTTGGTATCTCAGTTGCTCCGGGATGAATGTCAGGATTGAGTATATCGCAATCATCACGGTTAATCGTGCCGTCTTTGTCTTCATCACCGGCAGGGTTAACCGCCGGATCCATAGTAATGGTACGTGTTGCCGTGGTATTGGGACCGGTTTTGTCAATGACTCTCAAGGTTGCCATTGCGTCACCCGGACTGCCAAGTGCATTGACTACTACACTGTTTTTCCACTGATCAAATCGAGCAACATCGCCTATAATACCTGTCACTGATATGCCTACATCCGGATTCACATCACCATAATATGAATTTTGATTCATCGCATCTTCGACAATGTCCACATAGATCCATCCGCCGTTGGTTACATCAATAAAAGCCGGATCAATTTCAATGGAGAGCAAACTGTCAGCCTGATACGCATGGGTTCGTGTATCGGCAATTTTGACAAATTCGTTTTCATCGACAACACTGCTGGTATGGTCAATCACCCCGCCATCGGCACGATAGGTCACATGAATACGCAATGCGGCATTCGGTTTGGTTGAAAAGCTCATAAAAGCATTTTTCAGACCTGCGGGAAGATACATTTTTATACTGTGCCATCCGTTGGGCGTATACCATGTTTGCGGATTGAACGTCGAAGGACTGGACGCATAACTTTGCGCATTTGCGGCATCCTTTTTAAAAACATACTGAGAGAGCGTGTAACTGTAGTCTAACCGCGAACCGACTTTGGTTACTTTGTTTGTCATGTCTTCAACTAATTTATTGGGCTGTATAGAGACATACTCGCTGGCATAAGCACTCCATGCCAGAAGCGATAGAATTATTAACGATTTCATTTTCATAATGATCACCTTTTTAAATACAATAAAAGCGATTATAACATATTAAGGTTAATATAATGTTAGTGAAACGTTAAGAAGAAGGATTGTTGAAAAGAGAGTACCAAGAGGAGAACCTCTTGGTGGTAAAAAGATGCGTAACTAAAATTAATTACTCAAAAGCACCTTGTAGCATGTTAACCACACCTTTACCGTTCACTTTAACACCGGTCATGACCGTGTGTAGTGTCGGGATTTGGCCTGTTACCGCATCACCGGCAGCATTAAGACCTAGGTTGTAGTTTACCCAACCTGACGCATAGTTTGCATCATCAGATGTGTAAATGTAGCAGATCTCTGTAGCACATGCATGCGCCGGAGTATCTCGATCAGCACCAGAGTAGATTGATTCCGGTGGATTTACTGTATTCTCCATATTGTCCCATGGACGTGCATTGTAATAGAACAGTGCTTCAGAACCTGTCGCTGCTTTTTCATCTGCAGACGTATCAAAATACGGAGCTACATCCCCGGCACCGACAACAACACTTGGATTGGTGTGTTTGAACGGCTGTGTAAGAAGCACTTGAGTCTCACCTACTGCATCTGTATAGTTAATAGTGTGTACAGCAGTTTTAAGCACGGCATTTCTAATGTCATTTTCTACTGCCGGATACCAGATGATTGATGGACCGGTATTACCCGCAAAAAGGTTTGCAAAGTTGGCAGCGCTTTTCCATGCCTGAGTATCGTCTGCATCAACAACTTCAATAGCAGTCGCCATTAATGTCATAGATTTTTCAGAACCTGTAGTCGTATCGGTTACTACTTGCTGACCAAACAGTGTTTCAGTTGGAGTATTCCAAATAGCAGCATTCGCTAGAGTAAACGCAGCTTTAATATCAGCTTTTGAAAGTTGCTGGAACTCTGCCCAACCGCTTGTACCTGCAGCAGTTTGAATGGCAGCTGCATTTGCTTGTGCAATAGCATACACTTCAACATAACCGTGAGTAGTACCTACAAGTGGGTTGTTGTCATTAAGTGCCGGATTCATCGGAACCTCTGGGCTAGAGTCATCAGAAGAGACAACATTTACCGTAGTACCGTTGTTAACAAGATCTGCAGTCCAAACATCACCCGGTGAAAGATAAATTGGAAAGTCAATTAGTTCTTTAGAAGTTGCATATTCACGAACAACTACTTTGGCTACTACTGCGTCAGTAGTATTAGTGTTCACAACACGAATGTTCGTTGACCAACCATCAGTTGTTGCATAATATGCAGGGAAATTTAAGTAATCACCCTTGTTGTTATTCGACACGTTAACAGCAGCAAATGCTGATGTTGCTACAGCCGCAGCTGCGATCGAAGAAATTAAAGTTTTTTTAAAGCTCATTTAAGCTCCTTACATGTAAAGAAATTTTGCATACATCCAACACCAAGTCGGTTTGCTCGAGCATGACTCGATGACAGGTCTGTTGCATTGGCGTGATTGTATCACAAAAAAATTTTCATGTCAATAAAGAACAGTTTAAAATAGGCTATTTTATTGGTTTTGGCGGTGGGGGAAGCAGTGATTGCGAGTAATAGTGATACCACTCTCCGTTGACATAAATCCATTTGTCGGTTAAATTAATATCCATAACATCCGACGTGTAATTTGCACGAACAAAAGCAACTTCACTGTCATTGTTTTCCGAGCTGATGCGCAACATGGTTGCGGTGTAGTGCCGCTTGTCGTCCGCTTTGAAATCACGATACCATTCGAGTGACTTAAGAAAGTTGAGATAGGGAAGCTCCAAGGCGTAGCTTGCATTCAAGTCCCCTATTGAAGAGGCTTCCCAGTAATTTCTAAAATTATTTTTTAGTACTTCCAGTTCTTTAATATCATTTTCAACTGTAAGATTAACATCTATAAACGCATACTGATATTCTTTTTCGGGGTTTTTTTTCTCACAACCAAGAACGAAAAGTATGAGCAAAGGCAGTGTAAAGAGAAGCGGTTTCACTGCTGCTTACCGCCCTTTTGATATTTTTTCAAGAGCTTGGCTTTCGTGTCCCTGTTGATTTTACTTAACAGTCGTGTCCGCACTTTTTGCTTGGCTTCTGTAAAAGTCATGAGTTTTGACGGTTCAATACCGACAACATCCAATATAATGTATTTTTTATAAAAGTATTCCGGTGGCACAATATAGCGGCTGCTGTTGGTATCTTTGACGAGAACCTGCAACTCTTTATGCAGCTTGCGTAACGGCATTTTTTGTGAATCTTTGGAAATGTTGTGTTCACTGACATATCGCTGCATGTTTTCATAGTTCTCTTTGTTGTCAACATAAAAGGCATGCGCTTCGTCATAATTATCAAAACTGTAGATATTAAAGGTGATGATATCGGGCTTGTAGAATTCTGATTTATTGTCTTTGTAGTATGACAGTAAAATGTCATCGCTAATATCAATGCTTTGCTTCTCCTTCTCAATAAGAAGGTTGCGTAACTGCTCTTCTAAGAGAATCTGCATCTCTTTTTTCACGACATCGGGAATGCCGTATGTTTTCAGGTAAGCGTCAGCCAAAATTCGGTTCTCTTCAACAGCCGCTTTGGCACTTTTGTCACTCATTCCCATATTACGTTTTCGTAAAATACTTTGAAAACGTTCAATATCGTCCCCGTTCGCCTTGACACTGCGGCTTGGAGAAAACGCTATTTCTATGGCACCAAGATTTACAGCAAAAGCAGATAAAAGAAAAAATAAAACAGTCTTTGAAAACATTTAGCATTCCTAAATGGTAATTTTGAAGCGGGGTAGAGCTACGCTCAAAAGCGTAGGCTCTGTACTAAATCATACTCACTACGGTCTTGCAGGAGCTACACTCGGCGTGTTCCCGGCTGTAGTCGTATTCTCTTCCGTAGTCGTATTGGTCTCCATAGTAGTGTTAAGTTCGTTACACTCATCACCTGGAAGACACTCTGTTCCGGTTCCGGCGGTCGTGTTGGTCTCGCCGGTTGTATTTGTTTCACCGGTTGCGTTGGTTTCATTTTCAGTCTCTGTCGAGGCAGGAGATGTGTATGTCCCCATCAATGTTACCATTTTAGCACGAACTGCAGCATTAACACCGTTAACATCTGTTGCCGCTTCAATAGCTGCAATTTCGGCAGTAATGTCTATGTTTCCAGTTCCTCCGCCTGTGCTAGTGTTACCGCCTGTGCTAGTGTTACCGTCAGTGGTAGTGTTACCGTCAGTGGTATTACCGTCAGTGGTATTACCGTCAGTTGCAGGAATAGAACCGCCAGGTCGTCCCGGAAGTGTTGCTCTAAAGACAATAGCGCCCGGTCGAGACGGTGCTACGCTTGGTGTACCTGTACTGCTACTATTGGTATCGCCGGTTGTCGTATTACCGTCACCGGTCGTATTACCGTCACCGGTCGTATTACCGTCACCAGTCGTTGTACCGCCGGTTGTTGTACCGCCGCCGGTTGTCGCAGCGCTGCTTTGCGTAACTGCAAGTTCCAATGCTGCCCGTGCCGCTGCTTTATAGACTGCAAGATCTGCTGTAACAACGTTAATGTCGGTTGTTTCAAGAGAAAGACCGTATTTTGTATTAATCGCGTCAAGTGTCATACCGTTAGCTTCTAGAGTACTCAACGGATTCATGTTCTTGAAGCCGTCAGGCGCTTTCATGGTAACTGCTATAGGGTCTTGAGCATCGGCTCCGTTTCCATTGAGGTCATTGGCACCGCCGACAGAGAGCAGTTCACCTGCCGGTGCATTGTTCCATGTGTATTTTGCACCGTCCATTGTGTCAAATGCCGTGCCGCCTTTAGTAACTGTTGCACCGTAAACATACGCATCTGATACGGTTACCGTCAGTGGTGTTTCCAGTGGTGTTTCCAGTGGTGTTTTGCTGCTACTGCTGCTGCCGCACCCTACAAATGCTGCTGCTACGAGTGATGCAGCGACTAAACTTAAAATTTGTTTCTTTGCCATAAAAATCCTTTGATCTGAAATCTATAGCTGACTGGCCAATCAACTAAACGGGTGTATTATATCTCTTTATTGTTAACATTAGATTAATCTAGTGCAATCTTTTTTTAACGGTAGAGTTCAAACAAAAACGGCGTTTGCAACTCAGAGCTTTCAAGATACAGAAGATAACTGTTTGAAATATTGTTATTTTTCATTGCATTGCTATGGGGTGACACTGCTCCGCCTACGGACCCGTTGCTGTCATTATTGTCAGGACTGCTGCCGGTTGTTACGGTCGCACCTTGTAACGTACTGTTGCTTTCATTATTATCAGGACTACTGCTAGCATAAACATTAAAAGCACTCACGTCAGATAACAGCACATCGGCCATCACAAAATTCTCCGCTTCATAGGCAATCGGCAGTGTGATTTTTCGCGCCGATTCCAAGCGCGTCAACCGGTGGGTCTGTGAATGGACAAAGTAGGTGACATACGGCATGGCAATCTCATAGAGTGAATTTGACGTTTGCATCTGCAAGAGTGTAAATGCTCTCTCTTTTGTCTCTACCGTCTGAATGCTTACCGCTTCCATAATATCTCTATAGAACAGCTCGAAAAGCTCACTGCGCACCTGCTCTTTTTCGGTATGTTTTAGAAGTGTGTCGTTGGAGAGTTTGCTCGAAGCAATGGCACCAAATAAAAACAGTACAATCAGGGCAATCAGTACAATCGAGACCATCAGCTCCATCAGTGTAAAGGCACGTCTCACTGAAATGACCTCGCCGTTAAAATGGCATTTTTGCCCTCATCATTTTTGACAATAATTTGAACGAGTTCAAATTGAATGACCGGTGCTACTCCGCTCATCTGTTCGTCTTGCGCCATTGTCGTCTCTTGCTCTGCCATTGAAACATCCGGCGTCTCCTCTTCAGACGCACCGAATGTAATAAGTTCAATGACTTTTTCGTTGTAATCAATGCGGGTCTCTTTTAAATATTTTCTTAAATCATCATTAGCGATTGTGTAGGTATTGTCTAAAATATCATCAAGCGTTTTGGTCGTTTTGTTATATTTCACATCATTATGCAGGGCAATCAATGAGAGCATTTCGCTATTACTGGAGCGGTACTGTATCTGCTTAAACAGATGGGTATTGTTTGCATTCATCTGAAGCAGTGCCATACCGGCAATGGAAGCAATAATGGTTGCCACCAAAACTTCTATAAGCGTAAATGCAGATCTCATACTAGGCGTCTTTAACCCCGACACGAATAATTTCATGCAGCGAAGTCGTCCCGTCAAGCAGTAGTTTTTTGAGTTGAGACGACAGCGGTGTCATGCCGGCATCTATAGCATGTTGCCGAATGAGATAATCGCTTACATTGTCTTTGAGCATACTTCGGAAGTTATCGTTAAGAACAAAAAACTCACCAATGGCGCGTCGCCCGACGTAACCGGTATAGTTACATGCGGAACAGCCGCGCGATTTGTAAATTTTGGCATTTTCGGGCAGGTCAAATTCGGTAGCAAACTCTTCGGCCAGAAAGTCCTCTTCTTTACACTCGTTACAGAGCTTACGCACCAGACGCTGTGCCAATACTCCCAAGAGTGAACTGCCAATGAGAAACTGCTCAATGCCCATATCGACCAGACGGGTAATGGACGCCGTTGCATTATTGGTATGTAATGTGGAAAATACCAAGTGTCCTGTCAATGCGGCCTGAATGGCAATTTCGGCAGTTTCAGTATCGCGGATCTCACCAATCATGACCACATCGGGGTCTTGACGCAAAATAGAACGCAGACCCGAAGCAAAGGTAAGCCCTGCTTTGGCATTGGTCTGAATCTGGTTAATATTGTCTGCTTTATACTCCACCGGATCCTCAACGGTAATGACGTTAATGTCCGGTTTGGCCACCTCTTGTAAAAATGCATGCAGTGTCGTTGATTTACCGCTTCCGGTAGGACCGGTCACTAAAATAATGCCGTGCGAGTGCTTAAGCAACTCGTCGAGTTTGTCGGTCAACTCCTCATCAAAGCCGAGTTCATGCATATGCGGAATGTCATCAGATTGCATCAACATCCGCATCACGACGCGTTCTCCGTAATACGTCGGCAGAATCGAAACCCGAACATCTAGCGTATTGCCTGCAATTTTTACCTGAGTACGGCCGTCTTGCGGAATCCGTTTTTCAGAGATGTCAAGATTGGAAATAACTTTAATACGACTAATAATGAGGTTGGCGACTTTATTGTCAATATCGGTATTTTTAATCAGTGCGCCGTCAATACGAAAGCGCACTTCGCTCCGCTTCTCGTGTACCTCTATATGAATGTCCGAAGCACGCCGTTTAATAGCCTGATAAAAGAGCGCATTGACAAACTTAATGATGGGAGCGGACTCTTCGCTCGTCAACAGATCGGAGCTGTTACGCAAAAATTCCGAAAGCGAGATGTCGTCATCGTCCATCTCCTCTTGCCCCTGATCCAAATTGCCCAGTTCGGCATCGGTACGTATCTCTAAAAATTTATTGTACAACCGGTCGTACGAGTCTTCATCTGCCATAACAATCGGATAGCTAAAGTCGGTCTTTGCCAAATAGTCAAAGGCCTGTGTCAGATGTTTTTGTGACAATACTACATGTAATTTTTCGTCAATCGTTGCAAAGAGAACATAGTTGCGTATGGCAATGTTAAGATTAATGTCACTCAGCTGTTCGGGTACGAGATCGACATTTTCAACAACCGGTATGTTCACCATCTACTTGCCTTGCAACAGCAGATTCAACCCGTCGGTAGGCAGTGACGGTCGTCGGCTGTGATCTATTTTCTTGGTTTCGATAATATAGGGATGTTCATCGCTGCTTCCCTCTTCGACAATCGTGCTTGGTGTAATTTTTTTAGGTGCTGTCGCTTTGTCTTGCAATTTCAGTTTTCGTTCTTGCAACTTCTCCTCTAAAAAGAAGCGGTAATCGTTTTGAATCTTGTCAAGTTTAGAGAGTTTTTTACGTAACTCTGCCATATCGCTATTGCTTCGTACGATATACGGCGTTAGAATAATCACCAAGTTGATCTCATTATCGGAATTGTTGTTCCAGCGAAACAGCTGACCAAGCCACGGCAATGAGCGCAAGCCCGGAATTCCGGACTCTTCTCGTTTTTTTTGATTTTGAATCAGACCACCGATAATAACACTCTCGCCATCATTGACGATGGCGGTAGTCACTACCTCCCGTTTGGTCGTACTCGGTAATCCCGGAGCCGATCCAGGGGCAAGGTCTTCAAGTTTTGTCGTTGTTATGAGCGCCACTTTATTTCCGGAAGAGAGCCGCGGTTTTATCTTTAATGTCAGTCCGATATCTTGACGCGTATATGTATTACGAGCAATGTCGGTAGTCTGGTTGCCTTGTGCCGAAGAGGTTAAAATAGATTCGGTACGCCCGACGTAAATGGACGACTCTTCATTATTGACACACAGCAGAGTCGGCTCTGAAAGTGTTTTAGCAGCCCCTTCGCTCGATAAAAAATCTATGGTTGCGCCAAAAGCAATGCCCGATGTCAAGTTTCCTGTTTTAATACCAAGTTTTCCAAGGTCCATTGCCAGAGCAGGACCTCCAAGGTTGGCTGCAAACGTAAAAATCCCCGCTGTATTTACCGTGCCGCCCATAAGTCCGTATTTCATACCGATCTGGTCACTCAAGTTTTTATTGAGCTCTACAATGCGCGCCCGAACAAAAACCTGCGGTTTCTCGATATCGAGAATTTTAATCATCTCTTTAATGTCATTAATATCCGACTCGGTTGCAGAGACCACAATGGCATTGAGCTCTTCATAAGCACTCACCATCGGTTTTTCCGACTCATTGGCATATTTTTTCTTCTCCAAAATGCCCGTTAGACTTTTTACCACGTTTGCTGCCTCGCTGTTTTCTAGCGGCAGCACCGTAATACGTTGAATGGAAGCATCGTCTTTAGCGTCAAGACGCTCGACGATTGGACGCAAAATGCGAATATTTTTCTTCGATGCCATCAAGATAATAGAGTTGGTCGCATCATCGCTTAAGACATCCACCTTGTTAGAAGCCACTTTTTGGTTAATAACACTTTTGGCAATGCTGGAAACGGAGGTTGCAATACGCGAGGCCTTGGCATTTTTAAGAATTATAAACTCCACTTCCCTTCGGCCATGTGCTTTGGCTTCGACTTTTTGGATCACTTTTTTCAATATGGCGATATTGTCAGGGTAATCACTCACAATCATGCTGTTGGTCTCTTT
>JALSLA010000061.1 GCA_026988515.1 Helicobacteraceae bacterium
CAAATACGTCAGCGACAGTGTCACCCGACATCAATGGATTGATACAACCAACGGAATACTGATTGCTGAAGAGATCTACAGACCCGACAACAGCCTGCAACGCAGCCTTGAGTTCCTCTCACAGATCTAAACGCTTAAAATACATGTAATTTTACATGTATTTTCTCCCGACTACATTCTTTACACACCATTAGAATATTATGAAGAGTCCCTCTCGACAAACTCCAAAGTGATGTGGATTAATTCACAACGACTGCTACACGCAACACTCACCGACAACATAGTTACGATGCGGCATGTTCACATACAATTCACCTTAATGGCGTATGATATCATTATCTAAACCATTAAGGCATACCACTGATGCGACCCTCTCTCTTGCTTCTTGAAGACGATCTGCAGCTCAGCGATACACTGAAGCAGTTTCTTGTGCTTAAGGGCTATGCTGTCTATTATGCCTATGACGGTATTCAAGCGCAAGAGCTTCTCTTTGAACATCCTGTTGATCTGATGCTGATTGACGTTAACGTACCGCTTCTTAACGGTTTTGAACTGTTACGACAGTTACGCACAGATGGTAACGAGACACCTGCTATTTTCATTACGTCGCTAAACAGCGTCGATGATGTCGCCAGAGGATTTCATGCAGGATGCGACGACTATATCCGCAAACCTTTTGCCCTGAAAGAACTGCTTGTCCGCATCGAATCCCTGCTGAAACGATCTTTTGGAACGCACAATCATATCATTCCGGTGGGCAAAGAGCTTTTTTTTGATACCAAAGAGCTCACGCTAACAAAGAATCGCCGACGTGTTGCACTCAAAACCAAAGAACTGACCCTCCTTGCCCTCTTATTGCGCCACCCCAACGAATTACTGGAGTATGACACTATTTTCAATGCACTGTGGCATTATGACGAAACACCCAACAGCGGCTCATTACGTACCTATATTAAGACCCTGCGTGCCGCCATAGGAAAAGAAAAAATCGAAACCGTCAAAAATATCGGATACCGCTTTGTTACCAAGTGAAAAACGGAGTCTTGTCCGATTTTTGGCCATCTACCTTCTCTCCACACTGCTGCTGTTTGCTCTGGCATCATGGATCTTTTACACCGCTTCCAAACATGATATCATCGCCCGACAAAAAGAGAGCCTTGCTTACGAAGCCGACCGTATTGTCTCACAGATCAGAGCACTGCACCGCTCCACAGCCGATACGCTGTTCTATCCGCAAAGCAGTATCGTTAAGTCTGCCATATACGATCTTGACGGCAACTATATTTTCGGTACACTGCCTCAAGAACAGACCCTGAAAAACAGCCGAAAAAACCTCATGATCTACTACACTACCGCTATAGAACCCTACTATTTGGGCGCTGCTTATCTGCTTGTAGCCGCGCCGGTTCAGACCGCTCCTATTGCAACCTTAAAAACGTATACATGGTGGTTTATGGCAGCAGCTGCTGCTGTTTTTTCTGTGTTGGGTTACGTTCTGGGACGACTCTTTACTGCACCCATGCGTAACTCTATTGAGACCATGAACCGTTTTATTCAAGATACGACGCATGAGCTTAATACGCCCATAAGTACCATCTTAACCAACATCGAGATGATTGAAACTTTTGGGAAACATCACGAAAACAGTGCCGAACTGCAACGCATTGCCATTGCCTCTGAAACACTCAGCCGTATTTATGATGATTTGACCTATCTTAACCTTAATCACCGGTATCATCGTCATATACTCCCTCTTGATATCAGCAAACTTGTTCAAGAACGCCTCATCTACTTTGAAGCGATGATTCATGCCAAAGGCTTAAACGTAACAACTCACATCGCATCTCACGTCATTCTGGAAATGGATAAAAATGATGCCATTCGTCTGATAGACAATCTCATTTCCAATGCCATCAAATACAATCGTCCCCAAGGCGTATTGCGCATCGTTTTACACAAGGAATATTTCTCGGTCAGTGACACTGGAAGCGGCATTGCAAAAAAGGATATTCACACCGTTATGCAACGTTTTAAGCGGATTGAAAACCGTGAAGGCGGATTTGGCATCGGACTGGATATTGTCCTGCAGGTCGTGCATCATTACAATTTTGACTTTAGCATACAATCACAAGAATATCATGGAACGGAGGTGAGCATACGATGGCAAAAATAGCGCTATGCATCAGCATGATGATTTATTGCCTGCAGGCAGAAATACTACATGTAAATCGCGACATCTTACAACGGCACTGTTTAACATGCCATCAAGAACAAAAAATTCCCAGCAACCTCATCTATAAACGCTATCTGCTCAAATACAGTACGCAAGCACGCATTGAAGCCGCCATTTTCTCATACCTCAAACACCCCGAGCAACAGCACTCTATTATGCCCTCGGCTTTTTTTCTAAAATTTCCAATGAAAGCATCTCTTTCATTGGACGATGCAACACTTAAACGCGCTATCAAAGCATATGTTTCCGAATTTTCTTTACAAAAGCGATTGCGGCTTAAAAAGCAGTAGCATACAGACCGATCTTATGACGCGCCAATGCTGTGTACGGCTGTATTCGGTAGTCCCAGCCGATGAAGATGGTTCAAATATGTAGCCGCATAATGTTCTTTTTGCAGCAGAAGATTTTTACGCTCTGCTTCCAGGAGTGCAATCTCATCCAATAGAGGCTGCAATACAATCTCTTCATTGAGTCGCTGCAGTTCTACTTGAAGAACGTCCAACTCTATTTGAGAAATTTCACTTAATAATACATCAATACTCTGCTTTTTTTGATTATAGAGTTTTTGGTATTCAGTAGCATCAATAAGTTTTTTGTACTCCACTTGCAACTCCTCGAACATTGCCAGTTTACTGGCGCACGCCCGATCCTCTTTTTCCAACGTATTCATTATCATGTCGACTTCAATCTGGAGTGCTTGACATTTTTCTTGAAGCGGTTCACTTTTTTTTTGAAGCAACTCAATTTGTGTAGTCAGTGCTTCAATACGAACAATATATTCTCGAATGCGCATCTCATGCATCCGACCCTCTTCTAGCACTTCCTGATTTCGTGAAGAGACAGCAGGCTGTTGCTCCAAAGAATCCGTTGGAACCAAGAGCGTATTGGGAATTCCTTCAGACATACTTACTCCTACGTTTCCGAAAGTCCCGCTCGCCTAAGCATCTGTTCACGCTTATGCTGCAGGGATTCTATTTTTAATACAACTTGATTTTTTGTACCGTTTTTGAGCGTATGTTCTAATGTGTCCACGGTATGTTTTAGCGCCAGCATCTCTTTTTCAAACGCATGTTCCTTGGTACTGAAACGATGTTCGTTGGTAGCATTGAGCTTACGTAAAAAAGCAATCTTCTCATCTTTTTCCGCAAGCATTTCTGCCTGTTTTTTCGATTTTTTATAGTAATAAATCAATACAAAAAATATTACCACTAGCAATAGGACTATCATAAAAAAAATAAGCATGACATTTTGTTCAAACAGTATCATATCACCAAGATACCTCCAAAGACTTTTTATAGAAAAGCATTATATCACATGAGTAAGAAAAAAAGAGGAAAGAGTCGCATCGACTAACGATAAATAGACGCCGCTTTACGCGGCGCTACAGTTAGGACACTGTTGTCCTTTAAGATGGCATTTAGTCACAGGCCGTGCCGTTATGGCACTTCTAAAATGTTGCTTCACGATAGGTCTATACCCTAATAATTGCTGTCCTGTCGACAGTATACTCAATATCTGAGAGGGGCTTCACTCATATCATGCTTCATAATAACTTATTCAATACTACTGTGTATAAAAAGCATCTTACCCAAACGGTGTGCCGTGTTGAACGTCAACATTCACTGTATTTTTAAAGTATTATAAAGAACACCTTACTGTACAACCCGATTTGAATCCGCTACGCGCTGCTGTCCTAGACGTTTTCAAACCCAAAGCCAAGAAAAAATCTGTTTTAACCATCGGCTTCCTTTGAAGTAATTTAGTACGTACTTAAAAATAGTATCACTATTATTGTTAAATGATTCTTAATTTTTTTTTATAAAGAGAGACTCAGTAATGCATACGATGCACTACTGAATTAGTTTTTGTCCAAATCAACAATTTTATTTTTTGCTATCCACGGCATCATTGCACGCAGTTCCACACCGGTACGCTCAATCAAAGAGGTACGCGCATTTGCACGTTCAGCACTCATACGGGGATATCCTGCCTGTCCTTCAAGAATGAAGTCTTTGGCAAACTGACCGTCTTGAATCTCTTTTAAAATAGTACGCATTGCCGCTTTTGATTCATCATTAATAACACGTTTTCCAGAGACATAGTCTCCGTATTCAGCAGTATTGGAAATAGAATATCGCATGTCTGCGATACCGCCTTCAAACATCAAGTCAACAATCAGTTTGAGTTCATGCAAGCATTCAAAATATGCCAACTCCGGAGCATATCCGGCCTCGGTCAAGGTTTCAAAACCGGCTTGTACCAGTGAAGTGACACCACCGCACAATACTGCCTGCTCACCGAACAGATCGGTCTCGGTCTCGTCTTTAAATGTCGTCTCAATAATTGCCGTACGACCGCCGCCGATGGCAGAAGCATACGACAGTGCCAATGCTTTCGTTGTTCCGCTTGGGTCTTGACCGACTGCAATCAAATCAGGGATACCCCCACCACGAACAAATTCTGAACGTACGGTATGTCCCGGAGCTTTTGGAGCAATCATGGTAACATTAATGTCAGCCCGTGGATGAATCCGTCCATAATGGATATTAAAGCCATGACCAAAAGCGATGGTCGCACCCTCTTTTAAATTGGGCTCAATCTCATTGGCATAAATCTCGGCCTGATTCTCATCCGGAAGCAAGATCATGATCACATCAGCAATTTTTGATGCTTCGGATACACTCATTACAGAAAAGTTTTTTGCCTTGGCTTTGGCCCATGATGAGCCCCCTTCGCGCAAGCCGACGACCACTTCAACACCGCTGTCGCGTAAGTTTTCAGCGTGAGCGTGACCTTGTGATCCAAATCCGATCATTGCAACTTTTTTAGATTGAATGAGTTCTAAATTACAGTCTTTATCATAATAAACATTTAATGCCATTACCTGTGCCTTTAATACCGTCTTCTAAGACGAAAATTTTGCGACATTATACAAAATAAAAGCAAAAAAAAGGTTTAACTCAAAGGGTTAAAGCACCATCTTTGAAGTTTTTTTTGTTTAACGTGATAGAATTCAACAAAAAATCGGGACGTATCATGAAAAAATTCAATCTATTTAACGAAATTATTGTTGTCGAACGATCTGCACTGCTTAGTGCTATTAACAGCACTAAAGAGTTTGCCATTACCTATGAAGGCGCACTCATTATGAGTGATTTTGAATCCTATCCGCTGATCTACCGAGGTCGTGTCTTACCCGCTCCCGTGTCACCGTTGGCACCGCAACAATCCCGTTCACTTAATGATATACTCGGACACCATTACGCCATCGTAGAAGATGATGAACGTATTTTAATTAAAGCTGCCGCCGCATGGAAAGAAATTTTAAATCTTAATATCCGTCACTGTGATTACGATGACTCATCGGGAGACGGCATCTCCATTTTTGCCGATAAAGCACTCGAAGATATGGGCTGGCATGCTACCGAATTTAATATTGAATATCGTGATATGGTAAACATTATTGAGTCTTCTTGCGATGGTATTTTACTCTGTATTGAGCAGACCGACCCGTATCAATTCAGTGGGCTGGGTTTTATTTTCGACAAAGAGTGCGCACGAACACATGTCCGTGCATTCTGTAAACAACAGATTCTGGAAAAATTAACCAATGATCCACTTTTTACTAAAGAAAATTTAACCGATGATGAGCTGGAGGCAGCCGATTTTTTTGGTCTTTAGTCCTTGCCGGTATGCGACAAAAGCCAGCGGTCTAAAATAATTTTTGCCGCCAACGAGTCGATTCTGCCATCACGCTTTTGCTTCATGACACCACGCATCAGTGCTTGAGCTTCCAGCGAGCTCTCACTCTCATCTTGGTAATACACAGGAGCGTCAAAATCGACAAGATGCATAAAGTGTGCCACGCGTCGTCGCATCTCCTCTTCACTGCTGCCCCCCATAGGAATACCGACAACGACGGCCTGAGCATCCCACTCTGTCAGTATTTTTTTAACCTCCGAAGCAGCTTGGTTACGATTGCGCCGTTCAACAGCAGAAAGCGGCGTGACCATCTTGCCATCAGCGCTGTAAGCCAATCCTATACGTTTAAGTCCCAAATCAATAGCTACTGTTCTCATTATTTTCCCAAACAGAAACTTCCAAACATCTTATCGAGCATCTCCTCATTCTCAAAAGGACGCGTTATCGAAGCAATCGCATGAAGAGCTTCATTGAGGTGAAACGAAAAAATTTCCAGTTCCTGTTCATGTAACGGTTCATATGATGCTTCAATAGCACACAATGTTTTGGAAACAGCCTCTGTTTGACGGGTGGAAATCAGCATGACTTCATCAGAGCTGTTTGTCGCATCCATGATGTTTTGAAGGGCTGCAACCAATTCACAGCTGCTCTCTTTACAGCTTAGTTGCAGCGGAGAATACTCGGCTAACACTTCGGCATCAAACTGTTGCTCTAAATCATGTTTATTGATGACAACAATCATCTCTTTACTCTCTTGAAAACGATGTATCAATTCTATAATCGCCACATCTTCTGCGTCACACGGACGACTACCGTCAAAAAGAGCAACCACAATGTCACTCTCATGCACCGACTCTAACGTACGCTCCATACCGATACGTTCTATCTCACTGTCTGCTTCACGTATGCCTGCGGTATCAACAATTTTAATGAGATGCGAACCGATTTTTATCTGCTCTTCAATAGTATCGCGCGTGGTGCCGGCAATGGGACTCACAATGGCACGTGAATAGTTAAGCAGTGCATTTAAAAGTGAACTTTTCCCGACATTGGGCTTACCGATAATACTCACTCTAAAACCCTGCATTAAGCCGGATCGGCGCTGTGATGCTTCTAAAGTCTCCTGAAGTTTTACATGTAAATGCTCGAGCTTTTGAGCTATCTGATCAACAAGGTCTTGGGGCAGGTCTTCCTCTGCATAGTCAATACTCACCTCTGAATAGGCTAAAATATGAAGCAGTTCATCGCGCACATTTTCAATATAGTGGCGCAATGAACCTTTCATCTGTTTGGCTAAAATAGCAGCGGCATCTTCACTTTTTGCCTCAATAAGCTGTGCAATAGCCTCAGCTTCACTCAAATCAATACGTCCGTTTAAAAAAGCCCGCTTAGAAAATTCTCCCGGAGTTGCCAGCACAGCTCCGGCATCGAGTGCGGCTTGCAGTACCTGTTGTGCGACAATCGAACCGCCATGACACTGAAACTCTATCACATCTTCTGCCGTAAAACTCTTGGGTGCTTTAAAATACAGCACAATGGCTTCATCGAGCAATTCACGACGGGCATTATAAAGAGCAGACAAGGTGGCATGACGCGGTATCAATCGGTCTCGGTCTGTTAAGGTTTTGGCAATAGAAAGTGCCTGCGTACCACTGAGTCGTACAATGGCAATGGAGCCTGTGCCATGTGCTGTGGCAATTGCTGCAATGGTACTGCTCACACGCTGCCTTTAATGATTGTTGTAGTCGTTAATAATAATGAATTTCAAACCGTCACGTGTCGATCGAATGGCAACGTATTTTTCCGGATACGTATCACGTAGCTGTTTCAGGGCAATTTGTACCAATACCCCGTCAAGTACTTTAGTCTGTGCCCGTCCGTCACGATCAACACTTTCAGTGACACTCACCAAATAACGTGAAATTGACTCTTCTTGATTTTTTAAAAACTCGGCAATTTCAAGACGTAACTGCAGATTGTACTCGGAGTTGATCCAGTTAAAGATCATATATGAGAGTGCTTTATACCGGTACCCCTCTTTGCCAATAAGCAGTGCGGCATCTTTCCCTGTAAATTCTACCAAAATGGTCTCGCTGTCATATACCGATACCTTAATGACATCAATATCAAAACAGATTTTCTCAAACAGCGCATTGATTTTTTCATGAATCTCTTGAGCAATCTCTTCGGGATCACGCTTCTCTTCAAAAAAATTGCTGTCAATACTGTTGTGGCTGCGCAGTGTATGATTGTGTTCCTGAGATTCTTCTTCAAAATATGCATCTTCTTGATCGGTCACAAAACTCTCTGGCATAATAGTGTCTTTGTAAACTACCTGTTCGACAGTCTCCGAGACAAACACATCATCAGAAGCAATCACCGTACGCTCTTCAGTCATCCTAACCGTCTCTTGGCTATGCACTGTTTCAGGCTCTTTCTTGGGTGCTTCCACGGTACTGCACCGCGCTACAATAATGGCATTTTTTTGAAAGATGCCTAAAAATCCTTTCGAAGGGTATTGCACAATTTCAACTTGCAGTTGTGTAACCGAACAGCTTAGCTGTGTTGCAGCACTGGCATAGGCATCTTCAAGGGAGGGGGCTTCAATCTTTATCATCTTGCTTCTCCACAACCTGATTGTCTTGACGTTTCACTTTTGCGGTTTCAAACTGCTTGTTTACCATATACTGCTGTGCAATGGAGAACAGGTTGTTAACAAGCCAGTACAGCACCAATCCTGCCGGAAATGTCAAAAAGAAAAAGGTAAAGATTACCGGTAGCCATTTAAAAAGCTTCGCCTGCATCGGATCCGTAAACGTATTGGGGGTAATATGCTGCTGGTACCACATGGTTGCTCCCATTAAAATAGGCAGAACAAACCATGGATCCATACGAGAGAGGTCCGACCATACCAACCATGAAGCACCCTGAAGTTCTACGGCATTAAGCAGAACACGATAAATAGCAAAGAAAATAGGAATTTGCAGCAGCATCGGCAAACAACCGCCAAGTGGATTGGCGCCATGTTTTTTGTAGGCTTCCATCACTGCCGCATTCATCCGTTGCGGATCTCCTTTGTATTTCGCTTGAATCTCTTTAATTTTGGGTGCAATCTCTTTCATCTTCTGCATGGAGACCATCCCTTTGTAGGTTAACGGGAACATCAAGAGCCGAATAATAATAGTCAATGCAATAATGGCCCATCCCCAGTTGCCAAAAATTCCATGCAACCAAAATAATATACTAAACATTGGAGCAGCAATAAAGGTAAAGAATCCATACTCGATGGCATGCACTAAAACCGGATCAATAGACCGTAGGGTTTCATACGTTTTCGGACCAATATATCCATGAAACGACATGCTGGGCTTTGCATCAAAATAGAGCACCGGATCACTGTTTCGGTCACGATCGACAATGACATTGATATCGCGATCCAAACCATAAAACATACTGGCAAAATACTGCCCGAATGCAGACATGATTTTGACATTACTAAATGTTGTTCTTCCCTCAACATCGCCATCTTCAAATACTGTCGTTAAATCTTCACCGTCATAAATCAGTGCCCCGTGTACCGTCATAATCTGCTCATTGGCATTTTTGGCACGCTGCCCTAAATAGACAAAGTAACGTTTCTCTTTCGAGAGGTTTATCGTAATATCGTAATGACCGTCGGCATACACTGTAACCTCTTTGGTCACCGTAAGATCAGGCAATGTTTGCGTTAACGTCACCGTAGCCTTGTTGCTATGCATCAGATCCATTGTCGGAACCGAAGCTACATAGGGTGTTTTAAGCGCTATGGCATCTAAAGCGGCATCTGAAAAACGAATATGCAATGATTTGGCACCTTCACGCGAAATCAGTTCGGTATGATGATTTTTCTCTATATTGTATTTGTCTTTTTTTAATACCATGGAAGCAATACGCCCCAATGTATCAATATCCATGGTAAAATCCTGAGCTTCAATGTGGACAAGTTTGGTTGAGCTCTGCAAGGATGAAGGAGCTTCGGGAGTATCTGAAACCTTTGAGGCGGTCGACGCATCATGGTACCCCTTTTCAATACTCTCTACAATAGAAGCATTTTGAACTTTCTGTGTTCCGTTTTGATCGGTAAGAGCCTGTTGTTCAGGCGGAAAAATGGCGGTGTATCCTACGAAGAAAACAAATGACAGCACTACGGCAACCATTAAACGCTGGTTTGAAGACATATTTTCTAACACAATTACCCTTTGAAAGTAAAATTTTTAATAATGTAAAAGCGATGATGACTTTTTGGAATAAGCCAGTATTTTATCGTATCTAAAGTTAAATTTGAGGGCTGTTGCAATAAATTTTGCAATATTGGATAGTCGATGCCACCTTTACAGAATTGATTGCAGCGTAAAATACGATAAAGTGTACTAAAAAAAGCATAAAACAATGAATTTTGTTCAAATTGCCATCTGGCATATTCGGAACATGAGGGGTAGAAGCGACAACTTCCAAAACTTAACAACGAAAAAAATTTCTGATACACGGCAAGCAGCGAGAGTAATGTCTTTCGAATCATCGGCATAACCCGCCGCTACGTTTTAACAGCTTTTTAAGATCAGATTTGAGCTGTTCATATGAGAGAGAATGGATGGAGTTTTTAGCAACTAGGACGTACCGTCCTTCTTGCAACTCCGATGCAAACTCCAGAAACAACGCACGCAACCGCCGCTTAGAACGATTGCGTTTTACGGCATTACCGACTTTTTTTCCGGCGGTAAAACCAATACGTCGATCTCCTTGTTTTTTCAAATAAAAAAGAACACAAGAGCGGGAGTGCTCACTCTTGCCTCTTTTGTAAATAAGCTGAAACTCACTATTGTGTTTCAGCAGGTCAAAATCGGCTAAACGCTCAATTTTTTTCTACCCTTGGCGCGGCGAGCATTAATCACTCTGCGGCCATTTTTAGTAGCCATACGGGTTCTAAAACCGTGCGTACGTTTTCGTGGTGTATTATGCGGTTGGTAGGTTCGTTTCATTACCATTCCTTCAATCAATATTTTAGCACGCAATTTTAGTTAAAACATGCTTAAATACCGTTTAAGATTCAATTAAACTGCCGCACTTGCACCCCAATCCACTAAAAACAGAGGATTAAAATAAGAACGATAATTGCTTTAGCTTCTAAAAAAACAAAGTGATAGAATATGGGAATCAAAGCAAGAGATAAATTAGCGAAGAAACGTTCGAGAAA
>JALSLA010000062.1 GCA_026988515.1 Helicobacteraceae bacterium
CTCAACTTTCGCACATAGATTCTAATCAAAAATCCATTTACGAAAGCCCATAAACAGGCACTTTTACGTACAATTAGTTACCACACACATTGACTAAAGGAGCCTGTTTTATGGAACTTGACAAGTATATCGAATCTGCGCTAAAAGGTGTATTGAAAAATCCGATCGTATCGCTGCTTCGTGAGATTGGTATCGCTTCCATTTTGAAACAGTCAAATTTTACGAAACGCAGTGTCGGGGTGGCACCCTATCTGATACTGCTGCATTTTGTCTATATGCTTGTCATACATAAACGCCAGTCAGCCTTTATCAAACAGAGCGATGATGCCTTTGGAAAAGATGTCTATTATCGCTTTTTAAAACAGAGACGCTTCAACTGGCGTAAACTGCTGCAGCGAAGTGCTTTGAGATTGATAGAAAAGATCGAACCGCTCCATGGTGTTGGCGAACAGCGCGTGTTGATTATCGACGATACGGTCGAACCCAAGTGCGGCAAGAAGATCGAGGGAAGCTGCAAATATATCTGGAGCAATAAAGAGAAGCGTACTGTAGGCGGACTCAATATCGTTTCACTCAGCTATGCTGACAGCCATTCGACATTTCAGCTGGACTTTGCTCTGCGTATGAATAAAAGCCGATACAAGGCACTTGAGGAATATACACAAACATTGCATCACCGCAGTAATGCCTATCAAAGAAGAGAAGAGGGGCTCAAAGGTAAAAATACCTTGGCGCTTGAAATGGTGGAGCGTGCCCTAAATACAGGTGTTATGGCGGATTACCTCTTGGTTGACAGCTGGTATGCTAAACCGGAGTTCATCATCAAAGCCAAAGAGATAGGGATCGATACGGTTGCTCGTTTACCGAACAATCCGAAACTGTGGCACTTCAAAGGCAAATATAAAAGCTTGCAGGCGCTCTATGACCACTATCATACAATACGGCATATCAAACACGGTCGCTACGGAAAGGTGCAGTACCGCTATTTTGACATGATCGCGGAGCATCATAGCCTTGGTAGGGTGAAATTGCTCTTTTTACATACCTCCAAAAAACTGCTGATCTTCATCAGTACCGATCTTTCCCTTTCGGGCAAAGAGATCCTCGATACCTATAAAAAACGTTGGAATATCGAACAGGGTTATAAGGATCTTAGAGAACACTTCGGTTTGGGGAAAGAGGAGAACCGACTCTATGAAGCGATTATCGCCCGTATCACGCTTTCTATGCTCACCTACGACCTTGTCAGCACCATCAACCGACTCCATCATGAACCGAAGACCTTGGGAGAACTCTTCAGGGATCTGGAGTGTGAACTTGAAGCACTGGCTATTTCGATGCAACTCTTTCTTGAAATCCTCACAAAAATCTCACAAGTTGAAAATATTGTCAAGGAGAATAAGGATATACTTCAGATTATCGTACTACTCAGGGCTTACACGCAGAAAGAACTTGGATTTATGTGCGAAAGTTGAGTTTTTTACAAAAACTTAGCATAATCAAATTACATTTTAAATTCAAAGAAGGGTTAAATTAGTACCATGTTAGTCCTACAAGATAACCCACTAGTAGTCTTTGTAATAATTCTATTATTTAGTATACTTAATCCTAAATAATTGGATTATCTATCTAATATTATATGTTTATAGTATAATATTATCTATGAAAACAATTGAGATTAAAAATATTTTGTCGTTGTCGATTTTTTCACATGAGATGCTTTATGCACTGCTTGAAAAATCAGTAAGAAATGTTAATGATAAAATTTCAAACCTTGTCAAAAACGGTGAGCTTGTACGGTTAAAAAAAGGTTTTTATACTTTTCCCAAAGAATATCTTACTAAGCCGATAGATCTCATTAGTGTTGCAAATACTCTTTATGCCCCATCGTATGTGTCTTTCGATTATGCTCTTGGTTACTACGGAATGATACCTGAACAGGTAAGCGAGATTACCTCTGCAACAAGTAAAAATGGAAAACTTTTTGAAACTCCTATTGGAAGATTTAGCTATAAAAAAGTGCCTCTAAAAGCATACTCTTTAGGAATTGACTGGATCTATGATGAAAGTGATGGAGGGAGATTTATAGCAACTCCAGAAAAAGCTTTGTGTGATAAGGTACGATATGATAGAGGTATTGGTACTCTTACTCAAAACGGGATGGTGGAATATCTAAAATATGATCTGCGGTTGGAGATGACTAAGCCATTAGATGTAGACCTTATTGAAGAGATAGCCACTACATATAGATCACGAAATTTAAAAACTCTTTCTCAAATAATTAAAAAAGGGAAAATATGACGCATCCAGCACTTATAAAAATGCTTGAAAGATATGATTTAACGAATTCTAATGCAAGTTTCGATGCTTTAAGGGAAATATTGCAAGAGATAGTATTATTAGCTCTTTATGATGCTGGATTTTTTAAGCACGCTGCTTTTTATGGTGGAACAGCTCTTAGAATACTATATAATCTTCCAAGATTTTCAGAAGATTTGGATTTTTCCCTTCTTGAGTTAAACCCCGAATTTAATTTTAAGCCTTACGAGAAAAGTATTATTTCCACTTTAAAGTCTTTTGGTTTTGATGTGACAATAGAGATAAAAGATAAAAACAATATTAGTGACATAGCTTCGGCTTTTGTCAAAGGAAACACCATTAATCATCTCATAAATATAAATGCTCCAAAAGATATAACACGTAAAATTTATAGAGATCAAACTGTAAAGATAAAACTTGAAGTAGATACTAATCCACCTTTAGACTTTGAAACTGAAAATATGATACGATTGACACCACGACCGTTTTCTATAAATGCTTTTACTTTGCCAAATTTATTTGCTGGAAAAATGCACGCTATTTTATGTCGTGCTTGGAGCACAAGACCAAAAGGGCGTGATTGGTATGACCTTGTTTGGTACATAGCAAACAGTGTTGAGTTAGACACAAAACATTTAAAACAAAGGCTATCTCAAAGCTGTAAATACTTGGAAGTAAATGAGATAAATATACCAGATGAGCTTACAAAACAAACTGTTAAAGAGCTTCTTTTGCAAAGAATAGAAAGTCTTGATGTAGCAAAAGCAAAAAAAGATATACAACCGTTCATAAAAGACAAAAAAGAGATAGAACTTTGGTCAAAAGAGTTTTTTGTTGCAATAGTTGAAAATATAAAAATCAAAGGAGGATAAAAACCAATGAAACGCAACCAATTATTTATCAAGTATTTTTCAGGAGAAAATATGATATTTAACCTTATTTTAGGCGCATTTACCTTAATCATCACAATTATTGCCATTGGTGTCACGTGCGGTGCTAAAATAGGCCAATAAACAGCAATATAGTACATTTGTCTCATGATGGAGTGTTCGAGTCACTCATGACCCACCACCATACAATATAACCTGTAACCTTTTCGTAAGCAAACGGTTTTCTTAGTGTAACCATTACTCTTTAGAATATGCCATCTTAAATTTATGAGGGTAACAGTATGAAAAGAGCATGGGGTTTTTCATTGGCGGCAGTGGCTGCATTAAGTATTATGGGGTGCAGCAGTGACGGTAGCGGCGAGAACAATGGCACGCAGGCAGTCTCTTTGGCATTTTCAGAAGTTTCGGTACCGGTGAGTGATGCACAAAAGCGAGCGGTACGGGCATCAAATAAAGTAACCATCGATACGAAAGAGTATGCCATCGGGTATCATACCATTTTGCGAAGCGGTGACACTGCGGGTTCGGGTACCTTTGGACGTATTTACGACAAACAGGGAACGCCCGTTACCGAAGCGGACGGATCGCAACAGATTAGCAACAGCAATGACTTTTCATCACTGCTGCCTTTTGGCAATCAGCTTTTTATGATCTCTCACTTTGAGTCCAGACCCGCGGCAATGTACATTACCGAGTTAAGCCAAAACAGGAGTACGGGTGCCTTAACGCCGAAGTGGACGAAAAATATTGACTTTTCGGCATTCAACGGCTTATGGGTTCCGTGTGCAGGCTCGGTAACACCGTGGGGAACGCACCTTGGCAGTGAAGAGTATCCGCCCGATGCGAGCAAGGTTGATGAAAACGGAAGCATCGACTCGTATTACAACCCGATGGCAGCGTATGTCGGCGGTGATCTTAAAGCACTCAATCCATACGACTACGGATGGACACCCGAAGTTACCGTTCTCAACAGTAACGGTGATGTGAGCGTTGTAAAGCACTATGCTTTGGGGCGATTCGCGCATGAACTGGCGTATGTGATGCCCGATGAAAAGACGGTCTATCTTTCTGACGACGGCACTAACGGTGTTTTTTACAAGTTTGTAGCAGATAAAGCGGGCGATCTCTCTTCGGGTGTGCTGTATGCGGCAAAATGGCATCAGGTCAATGCGGCAAACGGAGGTTCCGCTACGATTGAGTGGGTCAATCTGGGTCATGCGAGCAATGGTGAAATTGAGAGTGCTTTAAAGAGTAACGTGAAATTTAATGATATTTTTGAAGTGGCGCAACGAGATGCCAACAACAACTGTCCAAGCGGATTTAGCCCGACGAACTGGGCGTATGTGAATGAGTGTCTTAAAATCAAAACGGGTATGGAGCGCATTGCTTCACGTCTGGAGAGTGGACGTTATGCCGGTATGAAAGGAGCGACAACCGAATTTGCCAAAATGGAGGGTATTACCTACAATCCGCAAAAGCATGAGATGTACATGGCGTTGAGTCGTATTGAAAAAGGGATGGAAGACAATCAAAAACGCGGTGAGTCGAACAGCAAGTATGATCGAGGCGGTCCAAACGACATTAAACTTCCATGGAACCATTGCGGTACCGTCTTTGCAATGACACTGGATGGCTACAATGTTACAACCATGAAGGGGTTGGTCTCGGGCATACCGATGGATGAGGACGCATCGGGAAATACATGTAAATTAGACGGCATCTCCATGCCCGATAATCTAACCTTTATTCCCAATACCGATACGCTTATTATTGGAGAAGATACCAGCTATCATCAAAACGATATGATCTGGGCATACAATCTTAGTAGCAAAAAACTGACACGCATTCAGACAACACCGTACGGCAGTGAGACGACGTCCCCGTATTATTATCCCGATATTAACGGGTTTGGATACCTCATGAGTGTTGTCCAGCACCCTTTTGGTGAAAGCGATGAAGACCAACTGCTTAATCCGGATGAAAAACGGGCCTATACCGGTTATATCGGGCCGTTTCCCGTCATTAAATAAACCGGTGCGTCAACTGTTTTTACAAGGAAGTAGGTAATGAGAACGGAAGTTATTCTGTCGTGGGTCATGTTTTTGTTGTCACTGGTACTGGTGGCTTGCACGCACAATGACATAGTGGGTGATGGCGTTAGCGTTGATATTAAAAACCGTTCTCTTTACAATGAAGCGGCGTATGTTCCGAGTCAGTGTTATACGAAAACGGAAGATACCGACGGCCGTATTCACAACCCCTGTTTTACATGCCATATTGATGCCGTAATCCCCAACTATATGGATGATTGGGATCTGCAAAGAGGCTATACGTTTCGTGAGTATGCGCGTACGAACCGTTGGAGCAATCTGTTTAAAGACCGAAGGAACGCTGTGTCGGCTATTAGCGATGCTGAGATCACTGAGTACATTCGAACCGACAATTACATCACGCCAGAGGGGCAACTGCTATTGGCATCAACGCTGAAACAACTGCCGCAAGCATGGGATATTGACGGCGACGGCGTATGGAACGGCTACATTCCCGATTGCTATTATGATTTTGACAATGAGGGTTTTGATCGTGATGCCAACGGCAAAGATACCGGCTGGAGAGCTTTTGGGTATTATCCGCTACCGGGGACATTTTGGCCGACCAACGGTTCGACCGATGATGTGCTTATACGCCTTCCGAAAGATTTTAGAATGCTTCGTGAAGGAGTCTTTGATCGTGAGACCTATAAAGTCAACTTGCTGATTATCGAGTCGCTGATTAAACAAAAAACTATTGAATCGTTTGCCATAGATGAAACGCGCTACGGTGTAGACCTTGACAAAGACGGACAGCTTGCGACGGCTGAGGAGATTGTATTTGACTATGCACCAAGAGACGGCAAATATATGAGTTACGTCGGTATGGCAAAAGCGAAGCATCATGCTATTGCCGCGGGGCTTTATCCGGTTGGAACCGAATTTTTACACTCGGTACGCTATGTCGATACCGATGAAAAGGGCAATACACGTCTCTCACCGCGCATGAAAGAGTTACGTTACGGCAAAAAAATTCGCTGGATGAGCTACAGCGACCATCGCCGTATTGCTGACGAGGAGATGCAAGACAGACGGGCTTTTCCCGATCGACTTGAGGTGTTTATCGGCGATGCGGAGCGAGGCATTAGCAATAAGCGCGGCTGGCGTTACCAGGGGTTTATTGAAGATGCGTCCGGTGCATTGCGACCGCAGAGTTACGAAGAGAATTTGCAGTGTATCGGCTGTCATGCCAATATCGGCGTACTGGCGGATTCTACGTTTGCGTTTCAGCGAAAGTTTGAAAAAGATTCGTTTCAAGAGGGGTGGTTTCACTGGAGTCAACACGGATTGAACGGCATTAAAGAGCCTAAAACACCTGACGGCAGGTTTGAGTACACGCTCTATTTACAAGAAAATCACGCCGGCGACGAGTTTCGAGCCAACACAGAGATTGTGCAACAGTTTTTCAACGGCGAGGCACTTGAGCATGATGCCGTTGAACAGTTGCACCATAATATTGCCCACCTCCTTTTCCCTTCGCCTTCGCGGGCGCTTGAACTCAATAAGGCGTATAAAGTCATTGTCAATGAACAGAGCTTTATTTATGGCAGAGATGCAACGCTCATGCCTTTAACAGAGGTTCATAAAGAGCTGAATGACGAACAGAAAACCGGCATTGTGTCTCCGGTGCGCTATGAGAAATCTTTGTAACATTGTCGTGATATACATGTAATGTCTTGGTAATGCCGGTAGTAGATAATAGTGCATCTCAAATATAAAGGAGCAACGATGCCGATGCATTCTCATGAATTACTCTATTTTTTGGTAAACCATTACGATATGAGCCGTGCCAATGCCATGATTATGATTGAAGAGGAGTGGGACTTTGTCGAAGAGTTTCTGCAACACAATGGCACTATTGAAGCCCTTGCCGGCGAATTAATCGACATTTATATGGTGGCGTAATATGGCTATTTCGGTAGAGAACTACTTGATGCGCCACTATGCAATGTTTGAAACCTTTCCACAGCTCATACGTCGCAGTATTGTGAGTGTTGTAGAGCGTATATTTCACGAAAAAGAGATTAACAGTTTTTTGCAACAGCATGCCAATAAAGATGCGTTTAGCTTTATTGAGGCTGTTTTGGAGTACTTTGAGCTTGATATTGTCATTAATAAAAATGAATTACAGCGTATTCCTTCATACGGTCGTGTCGTCATAATTTCCAATCATCCGCTCGGAGCGCTGGATGCGTTGGCACTGTTGCATGTTATTCAAGACATACGTAAAGATATTAAAATTGTTGCGACGGACTTCTTAAGTTCTTTTGAGAACCTCGGCGAGGTGCTTATTCCTGTTGACAATATACAAGGCACCATGAGTAAAACATCGGTCAAAATGATTTACGAATCACTGCGTCAGGAGAAAGCGGTTATTATTTTTCCTTCGGGCGAAGTGAGTCGTGCCGGTGTCAAAGGGGTGAAAGATACGTCGTGGCAACATGGATTTTTAAAGATTGCACAACGGGAGCAAGCGCCTATTTTACCCATTCGTATTGAAGCGAAAAATTCAAAAAAGTTTTATGTTCTGAGTATGCTGAACCGAACGTTGGCATCACTGCTGCTGCCTCATGAAATGTTTACGTTTCAGAAAAAAACCATTGCGTTTCGCATTGGTAAAAGTATTCCGTATGAGAGCTATCATCTGCCGTCGGTTTCACTGAAAAACCGGGTAAAACTGTTACGAAAACATTTTAATACCATGACAAAAAAACGCGGTGGTGTTTTTAAGACCTACAACGAGATTGCTCTTGCGGAGAGTCGGCAGGAGTTAAAACATGAACTCTACAGTGCAATGACGCTAGGGCATACCAAAGACGGTAAAACAATACTGCTTTACGAAAACAGCGAAGAGAGTGCCGTACTGCGAGAGATTGGACGGCTGCGCGAGATCAGCTTTCGACAGGTCAAAGAGGGTAGCGGTAAAAAGCGTGACATTGATGAGTTTGACTACTACTATGAACATATTATTTTATGGGACGAAGCTGCGCTTGAAATTGTCGGTTCCTACCGTGTCGGCAAAGCCAACGATATTATTGAGGCGCTGGGTGTTGAAGGGTTGTATACGGCGACACTGTTTGAGTATGCACCGGAGTTTGAACGTTATTTCAAAGAGGGCATTGAACTCGGACGCAGTTTTGTGCAACCGAAATATTGGAACTCCAGAGCGCTGGACTATTTGTGGCAAGGTATCGGTGCCTATTTGCGAGCCAATCCGAAGGTGCGTTATATGTTTGGGCCCGTCACGATTTCCAAGTCGTACAATGATGAAGCGACGGCACTGTTGGTCTTTTTTTACCGCCACTATTTTCCTGCCAAAGCTGCTTTGGTAGCGCATAAGAAGCAGTATGAGATTCCAGCGGCGTTACTTGAGACATTTCATGAGCGTTTTTCACTCAATAATTATAAAAGAGATCTGGTTGTCTTAAAAAATGAGCTTCAGCTTATGGGTTTTGCCGTGCCGACACTCTTTAAACAGTATGCCGATCTGTGCGAGAGTGACGGCGTAATGTTTATGGATTTTGGTATTGACAGTAATTTTAACAACTGCGTTGACGGGTTTATTGTGGTAGATCTTAACGATCTAAAGCCGCAAAAACGACAACGCTATATGGGTGAGGAATAGCAAAACATTGCAGTATAAGTCGGTATTTGTCTCAGATATCCATTTAGGAACCGGTTTTTCAAAAGCCGAACAGTTTTTGGAATTTTTAAAGTCTGTAGAGTGTGAAAACTTTTACTTTGTCGGCGATATTATTGACGGCTGGGCGATTAAACGTAAATTTAAATGGAAACAGTCGCACTCGGATGTTATTCAAAAAGTGCTTCGTATGGCACGAAAAGGGACCCATGTCTATTTTGTTGCCGGAAATCACGATGAGTTTTTACGTCCGTTTCTGCCGTTGCAACTGGGAAATAATTTACATGTAGCCAATGAGTTTGCCTATAATGCAGGTAACGGAAAACGCTATTTGGTAACGCACGGCGATTTTTTCGACTCGGTAACCATGACCAAAAAATGGCTGGCCGTTTTGGGTGACATCGGTTACGACATGCTGCTGCACATTAACGCAGTGGTGGCGTGGATACGCAGACGAATGGGCATTAAAAAATACTGGTCACTCTCACAATATGTTAAAGACAATGTCAAGAGTTCGGTGAGTTTTATTAACGATTTTGAGGGCGTTTTGGCACAACATGTCCGACATCATAACTATGACGGCGTAATTTGCGGACATATCCATAAAGCATCGCTTCGCCAAATTGGTACTGTTGAATACATGAACTGCGGCGACTGGGTCGAGTCGTGCAGTGCCGTTGTAGAGCATTTGGACGGTACTTTTGAAATTGTTTACTGGCGTGAAACAACAAGGTAGAAAGATATATTTCTACCTTGTGAGTACTGTGTACTTACTATAAATTGTGTGATGACTTTGCAACGGTCGCACTCACACAATACAATATAAATCTTCTCAACTTCTGTTGCTATATTAGAAAATTGTAATAAATTAATTTATATTTAACTAATATTAATATAAGATGTTTCCGTAAGGAGATTTTATGATCAGCTATCATAAGCTAGATATCACGCTGACCCCATGCGCTGTGTTGCCTCATCCATTTATTGGCTCGACTCTTAGAGGTGCCTTTGGCGTGAGTCTTAAAAAGGTAGTCTGTATTAACCCCTCTTACACATGTGAAGGGTGTTTTGCCAAAGAGAACTGTCTCTACTATGACTTTTATGAAGCCAAGAATAAGGCACATCAATATCGCTTCGATTTTAAACTAAACCCCAAAAACTACGACTTTTCGCTCTATTTGTTTGAAAAAGCGAGTGACAAACTCCCCTATGTCGTGAGTGCAATTCACAAGATGCTTACCGAACAGGGACTGGGAGTCAAAAGAGACAAATACACCATACAAAACATCGCTTGCAATGGCACAACAATCTACAAAGAGGGCGCATTTGACCTAAGCAATACAACCCCACAACGTTTTACACCCAAAGAGATCGGCACTAAAATTGCTTTACACTATATTACCCCGCTACGCACCAAATACAAAGGCAAGCTTCTCTCTAGCACCCCACCTCTGGAGACTCTTATCTACTCCATCCACAACCGTCTGTGTGAACTGACCAACATGCCAAAAACAAGACTTACATTTACCCCAAGCTACAAAGAGCTACAAACATCTGTACGCTTTACCGACCAGACCCGAAGAAGCAACCGACAAAAGACCAAACTCCAGATAGGCGGTATTACAGGAGATACAGTATATGACAATATAGATGAGAAAAGTTTAATCTATTTGCAACTTGGCGAGCTTATAGGTGTGGGTAAGCAGACGGTGTTTGGAATGGGGAAGATTTTCATAGAGGATCTTGAAAAAGAGTGTGAAACGACAGAATGTGTCGAGTTGTAATGATAGAATTTAAAAAATAAACGGAGGTGAAGATGAAAGAGGTTGATTTAATAGCACTTGCAGGACTTTTGCATGATATTGGGAAGTTTGGGCAGAGGGCTGAGATAGATATAGATTTACAAAGTTATGATAAGAATCTCTATTGTCCATTTTTTAATGGATACCATTCTCATATACATGCGATATATAGTGCAGATTTTTTAAAAAGAGTAGTATCTAAACAAACTGACAACTACAAACCTATACCAGCTCTTATAGATGGTGAATCGTTTGAAAATATCTCTGCAAGACACCACAAAGTTTATGACAATGGCACAGCCAAAGAGTGGATAGTGGCTATGGCAGATAGGATAGCAAGTGGATTTGAAAGAGATGCATTTGATAAATACAATAAGTCAAAAGAGGATGGGAACTTCAAAGAGATTAGGCTTGACTC
>JALSLA010000063.1 GCA_026988515.1 Helicobacteraceae bacterium
CCGACAACTCCCAGAGGCTCATGAATCTCCGATGATACAGTATTGGCATCAAGGTCAGAGACACTGCCGGATTCAGAGCGAATGACGGAAGCAAAATAGCGAAAATGATCAATAGCTAACGGTAAATCGGCATTGAGTGTTTCACGTACGGCTTTACCGTTGTCCCATGACTCAATGACGGCCAGTGTTTCCAGATGCTTTTGCATGGCATCGGCAATGCTGTTAAGCACGGCACTGCGTTCGCTTACCGAGGTTTTCCCCCATGTTTCAAACCCCTTCCATGCCGCTTCCACGGCAAGAGCAACATCTTTTTTGTTCGATTGTGCCACCTTGGTCATGACCTGATTGTCAATAGGTGAAACAGCCTCAAAGTAGTTTCCATCAACCGGTGCGACCCATGCACCACCGATGAAGTTCTCATATTGCGTTTTAAACTCTGGTTTTTGATATGACATGTTGTCCCCTTTTTTTAATACGTGTCATTAAATACTCTTGCGAAACCTGAACGATTATATAGAAAGCGAAATGAAGAGAATATTAAATATTGTGGGTAGTGCACATTCTAATGCAAGCGTGTTACCCAATCATTGTTGTTGCGAACAAAAGCCATAAAGGCATCATGAGGCAGGGGACGAGAGCAAAGATACCCTTGCCCTTCGTCGCATTCGAGTTCTTGTAAAAAACGCATCTGTTCAACAGTTTCAATACCTTCAGCGGTAATAGAGAGCTCCATGACCTTGGCCAGTGCTACAATGATTTTTGTAATTTCAACATCATCACTGTCGTGAGGAATGTGTTCTATAAAGGATTTGTCAATTTTAATACGGTTTAGCGGCAACCGTTTCAAATAGCTCATTGAAGAGTAACCGGTTCCAAAATCATCAATAGCGAGTTCAATACCAATGTCACGAATGCGGTGAAGTGTCGCTAAGGCTTTGTTGCTGTTTTTGTGAATAAAACTTTCCGTCATCTCTACTTCCAGTGATGCTGCGGAAATTCCGGCTGACTTAATGTTGCTTTGAAGAATCTCAAGGATGTTCTCATTATCAAACTGTATGTTGGAGACATTGACGCTCACTTGGGTGATGCCCAGATTGTTTTTTTGCCAACGGGCAAAATCGTGACAGGCACGCTCAATGACCCATGCACCGATACGAATGATTTCGCCGCTCTCTTCGGCCAAAGGAATGAACTGATCGGGTGTGACAAAGCCCAACTCTTTGTTTTCCCAACGCAACAGTGCTTCAGCAGCATAGATAGAGCCGTCTTTAAGAGAAAACTTGGGCTGGTAATAGAGTTGAAACTCTTGATTGTTGAGTGCTTGTTTGAGCTCTTTTAAGATAGCGGTTCGTCGATTGAGCGAAACTTCAAGTTCTTGTGAAAAGAAATGATATTTATTGCGTCCGTCAGCTTTTGCCTGATACATTGCCAAGTCGGCATTTTTAAGAAGGGTGACACTTTCTTGGCCATCATTGGGGTAGATGGAAATGCCGACACTGCTGGTAATATGCATCTTTTTTCCGTTAACCATGAGTGGTTTTTTCATCTGTGCAATAATTTTTTGGGCAATCTCTTCTGCGGCAACAGCCGAGTCGAGATCTTCAACCAAGATGTTAAATTCATCGCCGCCGATTCGGGCAAGAAAATCACTGTTACGCATAATTTTTGAGAGGTTTTTTGAAACCTCAATAAGCAGTTGATCGCCGACATTGTGTCCTAAAGTATCGTTAATGATCTTAAACTCATCCAGGTCTAAAAAGAATATGGCCAACTTGCTGTTGCGTCGTTTTGCACGGTTTATGGCGGCATCAGAATGTTTTTGGAACATGACCCGATTGGGCATTTGGGTCAAGGCATCAAAGTGGGCCAGTTTGTCGAGTTCCTGTTCCCGTGCAGCAATGGTTTGTGCCATTTTATTGAACTCTAAAGAGATATGACCGAATTCATCGTTGCTCGTAACGTCAATTTGGTGGGAGTAGTCTCCTTTGCTAATAATTTCAATACCGTTTAACAGGCGCTTTAGCGGAAGGGATAACATTTTATTGAGGGTAATAAAACTGATAATGAGCGTAGCGATTGCAATAAGAACAATGGTGATAATAAGTGTTTTTCGACTCTGAATCAGAGCGGCTTGAAGTTCGTCTTTGTTAATATAGGCCGTCACCAGCAGTGATTTTTTTTCCAAAGGGATACGAACGCCACTAAAGAGTATGTGTGTGGCATCACCCAAAGCGAGCGCATCGGCAGTATATTCTGAAAAGAGCAAGGGTGCATTTTCGTAGGTGTGCGTATCAATAAAATGTTCATGGTTTAAATGTGTGACGGTAAGGCCGTTAAAGTTAAAATCATAACTTAAGGCGAGGTCCTCTTTGGCTACGAGTCTGTTTATGTCCTGACGTGATATTTTTTTGTTGGTTTCTAAAAAGCCGATAAAATCATCTTTTTTATTTGAGGAGAGATTACGAAAAATGGAGTGACTTGAGCGAAGCCTGAGTTCGTTGTTATAAGATTCATAGATAACGTTACTGGGATAATCCGGACGATCATTCCGCGCTGAGTCAAGATGAAGGGTGGTTTTGATATTTTCAGGTTTAGAAATAGTGTGATATGCCGCCTCATTATAGGACTTGACATAATAAATCGGATTCCCGTTGTTGTAAGAGACATACCCGGTATCATAGGTATCGCCATTTTTATGAATATAGGCAACCAGCTGATAGGAAGCATTGTAAACTGCAATGGTATCATTAAGAGAATACTTGCTTTCATGCAGTAAAATATCGATAATTCTTTTTTTCTCTTCATCAAAAAGTGCCCGTTTGTAGTGATGAATATCTTCATAGTTTTTGATAAGATTCAGTGAGGCAATCATGGCTTCATTTTCAGAAATAAAATGGAGGCTTTCGGTTAAATCGTGTTCTACGGACTTGAGTTGTAGCGAGAGGTTGAAAAATGCTTCGTGCAGTCGAATCTTAGCATCTTTGTGAAAATAGTTTTGAAGATAGTTGTTGCTGAGCATACCAATCGTCACCATGGATGCAATAATGAAAAAAAGCGTATAGATAATAAGTTTTAAACGCAATGAAAAAAAGTGTTTCAAAAAGTTTTCCTTATTAAATCGTGGCTAAAAAATAGGCTTAACAGCGTCAACATTCTCTTTGGTTACCTGCAAGGTGTCAATAATGATCTCTTTGGGAACTTCATTGCCGGATAAAATCTGTATGGCTATATCGGCACTCTCTTGCGCACCTAAAGCGTAGACAAAGCTGCTGGTTTGATCACCGGAACGTATGGCATATTGGGCTGCTTTAATGTAGTCAATGCCTACGGTGATGAGTGATTTCGGATCAATATGATGTGCTTTGAGAGCTAAGCGCGCCCCTATGAGCATGCTGTCGCTTTGGGACATGATGGCATCAAAATGTTCGTTGTTTTGAAGAAGCGTATCGACACCGATCAGCGCATCACGTCGCAAATAATTGGCGATATACTCTATAACTTCAATATTGGGATAGCGGCGCATTATCTCATAAAAACCTTCCGTGCGTTTTCGTGTCGAATCTGCACTCGGCACCCCTTTTAAGAGGAGAACCCGTCCTTTGTAATCTAACTGTTTTGCAAGAAATTCGGCAGCATCACGAGCAATTTGTTTGTTGTCGGGATGAATGTAGGTCGTATACTCGTTTCCTTGTACGGTACGGTCAACCATAATAACCGGAATACCGGACCTATAGGCTTTTGCTACGACATCTGTGGTGGCAAACTCATTGTAGGGACTGGTGATAAGCAGGTCGACATTCTGATATATAAAGTCTTCGATCTGTTTGATTTGTAATGAAGTGCTGGCTTTGGCGTTACTGTAAACAAAGCGTATATTAGGGTACTTGGAGAGTGCATGACGAACCATTTTAACCTGATTGAGACGAAAATCATTCTCTAAAGTATCTTGTGCGAAAGCGACGGTATATTTTTTTTGAAGATCCAATGAGGTAGAGCTTGACACGGCACCGATGCAACATAGCAGTGTCAATAAAAGCGTACGTATCATAAATCAATAATTCCTTGGTGATGTATTCAAGTTATTATACACCATTTTCGCTTATTTTAACAACAAAAAATTTTTAATAATACACGAGTGGGTTAAACAATTCTATCTAAAACGAGGCTATTGGTTCGTTTTACCTTGATAAACTTCGTTTTTAAAGCTAAAATGCTACAGAAGTAATACAAAGAGAGTAACTGCTAACAATGATTGTAACCATTAGAAATTTTATTGACAACGTTATTTTGCCGTATATATTCCGTATCTCGGAAGCACCGATTCGTTTCGAGGAGTTGATGCAGGCCAATAAAGTCTATAATGACGGCATGCCGGTTGATGCCCACCTTTTGGGGTATCGCCTCCGATTGGGACGTATGTATCTTGTCTTTGTGATATTTACCCACCTGTTTATTTTACCCGTTACGCTTATATTCCATAAAGTTTTAGCGACCATTGACTGTCATTATCTGATTGTGGTTGCCGTACTGTTTACCGCACTCTTTTTTGCATCATTTACACTGTTTAAAGAGTATATGACCGAGTTAATGACACTGCGCCGTCTGAAAGAGGCATGGAAAATTCATTTTCCCCATTTCAGTTATGCCAAACACTCCAAAGAGGTTGCCGGCTTCTATAAGGAGGCGTTAGCCAAAGAGATTCACCATCGTGATCTAAGCCGCTATATTATCGATAAAATTGTCGGCGTCGACTCTATGTAGAGTGTTCCTTTTCCTCAAGAGCGACTTTCTCTTGAGCAATAGCATCGAGAACGTCAAAAAAGAGAGCGCATGATGCTTCCATACTTTTAAAGTTTGCGATTAGCTCCGGTGCCAATGCTTCGGTGAGACCGTGTTTTTTGACTTTGTCGACATTGATTTCGGCATATTTATGCAGATTTTCATGCGGTTTGTCAACGGCGGAGTTAAAATAGGCAGTATAAAAACTGCATAGAGAGTAGTTTTTACAACCGAAAGCTTAAAAAAACAAATTAATTTTGTTAAAGTCTTTTTTCAAATTTTTGGAAGGAGACAGATGCTTAAAAGAGGTGAAGTAAAAATGATACATAAAATGCTCGAAGAGGGACTAAGTAAAAGTGCCATAGCACGCAAACTTGGAATTAGTAGAGATACCGTTGCTAAATACGCTAAATTACCAAAAGGATACATACCTGTTATAAAAAGAGCACCAGTTGCAACTACAGTAGATCCTTATTTGCCAAAGATTGCAGAGTTGCTTCAAAAAGCTAAAGAGCTTGAAGTACATATTCCAAATACTTCCATATATGAAGAGATTCAAAAACTTGGATATAAAGGCTCATTGCGTTGGATGAAGGATATTATACAAAGACATGAACTACGCCAAAAAGTAAAAGATGAAGAGCCACTTATACGATTTGAAACCAAACCAGCCCAACAGATGCAAGTTGATTGGGTAGAATTTCGTAAAGAGGGATTGTCAGCTTTTGTTGCAACAATGGGGTATTCCCGTACCTCTTATGTCGAGTATGTTGATAATGAGAGAGTTGAAACACTTATACAGTGTCATATAAACGCTTTTAATTATTTCGGTGGTGTGCCACAAGAGGCACTGTACGATAATATGAAGACAGTCATTATAAAACGCAACGCTTATGGGAGAGGAAGACATAAATTTAATGAACAGTTTCGAGATTTTGCTGAGAAACATTGTGGAATGAAACTAAGAGTTTGTAAACCTTATCGCGCACAAACCAAAGGGAAAGTTGAGAGATTTAACCACTATTTCAGATATAGTTTTCATAATATGTTTAAAACGCGTCTTGCACTGATGGGTTATAAAATGACACTACAAAACGCCAATGCCGAAGTGATAGACTGGCTTGACTATACTGCCAATGCAAGAATACACCAGACCACCTTGCAAAAGCCGTTTGAATTACTGGCACAGGAGCAGCTGCAACTACTTCCCGTGCCGAAGCCTTATCTTGGAATCCACCCGTTAAAAGCTTCACATAAAAGTATAGCAGAGTCTGCAAAAGTACAACCTAAAAGAGGACAAGCCCGTGTACATATTCCCCAGCGAGATCTGCAAAGCTATGATGAGTTCATCCCCGCAGCCATCGCCTATCTGCTAACCTACAGTATGATCACAGGAGGTGTGGCATGGCAGTAAACGCACAGATAGAACGTCTCTGCAAAGAGCTACAGCTTCCCTCATTGGCAAATGCCTACCATGAACTGACCAACCGTGCTGCCAAAGAGAACTGGAAGTACAGCGAATACCTCTACGAAGCACTCAAGATCGAAGCTGAGGGGAAAGCCCGGCGCAGCCGTGCCACACTGACAAAGATGGCAGGATTCCCTACCATCAAGACTTTAAAGCAGTTCGATTTTGATTTTACCGTAGGGGTCAACAGACGACAGATCGAAGAGCTCTCCACGATGGAGTTCGTCAAACAAAACGAGAACATTATTCTGCTGGGGCAGTCCGGTGTCGGCAAGACACATCTTGCCATAGCCCTTGCCTACCAGGCGGTACAGAAGCGTATCAAGGCACGATTCATGACTGCTGCGGATCTGATTATGCAGATGGCTCAGGCTAAAAAAGAGAAGCGTTATGACAGTTTCATCAAACAGGCTGTTATGGCTCCTTCTTTGTTGGTCATCGACGAGATAGGCTACTTCCCCATGAACAAGGAGGATGCCCACCACTTCTTTCAGGTGATCTCACGAAGGTACGAGAGAGGTTCGACCATTGTTACCTCCAATCTGGTCTTCTCGCAATGGAGCGGTATCTTTGCCAATGATAAGGTAGTAACAACTGCTATTCTTGACAGATTACTGCACCACTCTCATGTGATCAATATCCTTGGAGATTCATACCGATTGAAAGAAAAAAAGGAGGAAGGTTTAGTAGATTCAGATTTATATAAGTTTCAATCAAAAAAATCAACAATAAAATCATAGTAAATAGAGTTGCTTTAAGGTTACAATTCGTAATACTTTTTACGAAAAACTGCAGAATTTAACTCCGCCGTTGACA
>JALSLA010000064.1 GCA_026988515.1 Helicobacteraceae bacterium
AATGTACCGCTTAAAGTCTCATTAAACATGGGTGCGACCTGGGGTGAATTAAAATAAGCTTTACAAAAAATCTACTTAAGTTGACATTATAAGATGATTAGCAAACGGTGAATACAATACGTAATACCATCACGATAAAGAGAGTATGAATGAGAGACTTTTTAAAGTTATTGGGCTCCATGAAAACCATGGCAGTACTGATGCTGATTTTTGCTGTTGCAATAGGGTATGCAACATTTATTGAAAATGACTACGGTACGATGACCGCCAAAGCAGAGGTTTATAATGCGTTGTGGTTTGAGTTACTGCTGGGACTGTTGTCGGTAAATTTAATATATAATATTATTCAATATAAAATGTATCGGAAGGAGAAGTTTTTAGTTTTTTTGTTTCATGTGTCATTTTTGGTTATCCTTGTTGGCGCGGCAGTGACGCGCTATATCGGTTACGAGGGGATCATGCACATTCGTGAAGGTGAAACCAGCAATACTATGGTGAGTTCAGACAGTTTTGTCAGCATCAGCGTTACAGAAAACAACCGTACGACAACCTTGCAAAAGCCTGTATTGCTTTCAAAATATTCCAGCAACCGTTTTGAAACGACGGTAGAAAATTTACATGTAAAATTAATAGATTATATTCCCAATGCAGCCTATGTTTTAGTAGATGATGCTCAAGGAAAAGCCATACTGAACCTGATGATAACCAATGACAAAGTTCCGACACGGGTTCAGCTTGAAGAGGGCGATTTTTTTGAATCCGATGATCTCATTCTCGATTTTAACTCCGGTAATGCATTTGCGGGTACGAAAGAAATTATTCACATTACTCTTGAAGGAGGGCTGCCGAAAATGCAGCATCCGATGGCATTGAACTACCTGCGAATGGATGATAAGGTAAGCGGTGAGCTAAATGCTTCGAGTCGCCAAACATTTGAAACGCGAACACTGTATACTGCGAACAATACCAATTTTGTATTGCGTGATTTTAAACTTCATGCCACTAAAAAACTTGTATCGGCAACCGTGGGGTCGGGAATGAATAATCGTGAAAGTGACGCGCTTGTTTTTGAGGTCGGTAACGCCGATGTATCACAAAGATTTAGCGTTTTTGGAGCAGCCGGTACCTTAGGAAAGGCCGTAACACATTCTATTGCGGGCAAAGAGGTCTCTATTGCCTACGGTGCACGTATTATTGAGCTGCCGTTTTCGTTGTACTTAAAAGATTTTCAACTCGATCGCTACCCGGGTTCGATGTCACCCGCGTCGTATGCGAGTGAAGTCGTGTTAATTGATGAACGTCACGATCTCAAGCGGCCGTTTCGTATTTATATGAATCATATATTAAACTATGAAGGATTTCGGTTTTTTCAATCTTCTTACGATATGGATGAAAAAGGTACCGTACTCTCTGTTAACAAAGACCCCGGAACGCTCATTACCTACATTGGCTATACCATGCTGACTATAGGAATGTTTCTATCGCCGTTTCTCTTACGCGGACGCTATCGTAAACTCAATGCAAAGGCAATGAAAGCGGCGCGTGAGCATCAACGTATTGCAGCGATATTTATGATGGTACTGGCAGTTTTTGTCGCAACGCCGAGTAAGGCGGAAGCACTGAATCCTATTGTTGAAGAGGTGCTTTCGTTTAACAAGGAACATGCGGATCATTTTGGACGATTGATTGTTCAAGACACTGCCGGCCGAATGAAGCCTATGGATACGTTGGCATTAGAGGTTGTCAATAAGATTTACCGCTCTGAGAGTATTATGGGGCTCGATGCCAACCAGGTACTTTTGGGAATGATGATGGCACCGAAAGCATGGCGTGAGATTCGCATGATCAAAACGTCGCATAAAGAGATCAACAACATTATTAACATTAAAGAGGGGAAAAAAACGGCCTCTTTTTCACAATTTTTTGAATTTCCCGATACGTTGGAAGGGTACAAGTTAGCAACCTATGTCGATGAAGCAACACGAAAATCGCCGGGGAAACGTAATAAGTTTGATAAAGCGGTATTAAAAGTAGATGAACGTGTCAATATTGCTTATATGGCATATTCAGGCTCTTTAATGAAAATATGGCCACGTCCGAATGATAAAACTCATAAATGGTATGCAACGATTGACGCATTAAAGAACTTTGAAACCGTAGATTCTGAAGGAATCCGAGCTATTGCTATGAACTATTTTACGGCAGTCGATGAAGCACGTCACAACGGAGACTGGAGTCGAGCTGATGCGGCCTTGGCGAATATTGAAAAATACCAGCACTTTTACGGCGTTGCCGTTTATCCGGATGCGATGAAAGTGGATTTGGAAATTTGGTACAACCATGCACAGCTTTTTGAACGGCTCTGGCCACTTTACTTTTTAGTGGGTTTTGTGCTGCTGATATTGTCGTTTGTTAAGATTATGAAACCCTCGTTCCGTATTGCATGGGCATCGAAGAGTGCTTTGGTGCTGCTCATACTCTTTTTTATGGCACACACGGTCGGTTTAGCCATTCGATGGTATATTTCAGGACATGCCCCGTGGTCCAATGGTTATGAGTCGATGATCTATATTGCATGGGCAACGGTATTTGCCGGTTTTATTTTTGCTAAAAATTCGCCCATTACCTTGGCGTCTACCAGTATTTTAACCGGACTTATTTTATTTGTAGCGCATCTGAATTGGATGGATCCTCAAATTACGACCTTGGCGCCGGTACTTAATTCTTACTGGCTGAGTATTCATGTTTCTATTATTACGGCAAGTTACGGCTTTTTGGGACTGGGGGCGCTGCTTGGATTTATTACGCTCATTCTCTTTATTATCAAAAATCCTGCCAATGCGCGTAATATCTCACTCTCTATTAAAGAGCTCAATGCCATTAATGAAATGAGTTTAATAATCGGTCTGATTTTGCTGACAGTCGGAAATTTTATGGGAGGCGTTTGGGCCAATGAGAGTTGGGGACGCTATTGGGGGTGGGATCCTAAAGAGACCTGGGCATTGGTTACCATTTTGGTGTATGCCGTCGTCATTCATTTGCGTTTTATTAAATCACTCTACTCTGACTATATTTACAGCGTAGTGTCACTTTTGGCATTTACTTCAGTGATTATGACCTACTTTGGGGTAAACTACTATTTGGCGGGAATGCACTCTTATGCCAAAGGAGATCCGGTACCGATTCCCGATTTTGTTCCGGTAACGTACGGCATTATCTTTGCCTTTATCATCGTGGCATATATCAAAGAGTATGTGATGAATAAAAAGCCGGCATCAATATAGATGCAGATGCTTCTATTTGAACCAGCTTTTGACTCTGTCAAATGTTGATTCAAAAATACCTTCATGCGGTTTGGCTTCATCAAGTCCAAAAGATGCCTGTAGTTTTGAAAGCAACTCACTCTGCTCATCGGTGAGTTTTTTAGGATAGGTGAGTGTAACTTGCGCAATCAAGTCTCCTTTGCCGTGACCGTGAACATCGGCAATCCCTTCACCTCTAAAGCGAAAAGTTTGCTTATCTTTCGTGCCGACATCAAGTTGAAGTTCCAACTCACCGGTGAGCGAAGGAATGCTAATGCTTTCACCTAAAATGGCTTGGGTGAAAAAGACCGGTACTTCCAAATAGACATCATTGTCACGTCGAATAAAATGCTCGTCAGGCTGGACATAAAAAGTGACGTAAAGATCACCCCGCGTACCGCTTTTTCCAATATTTCCCTTACCCGATACGCGCAGTCGGTTGTCGCTGTCAACACCGGCAGGAATATTAATAGTGACGGTTTCATTAATCTCTTCAAACCCTTGTCCCTGACACTCAGGGCACTGTTCTGCGGCACTGCTGCCTTCACCGTGGCAAGCCGGACAGGTTTGCGAAAAGGTCATAAAACCTTGACGCATATAGACTTGGCCTTTACCGCCACACTGATGACAGCTTGTCAGTTTGCCGTTTTTGGCTCCGGTTCCGTTACAGCTGTGACATGATTTTTTATAGCGAAAATTGATCTCTTTGTCGCAACCAAAGACTGCTTCATGAAAACTGATCTCCATTTGAGTGGCAAGGTCCAGTGCATATTTATCACCGTTTCGTTGGGATCGACGGCTACTCCCGCCGCCAAACATCTCTTCAAACATGGAACCCAGATCATCAAAACCGCTAAATCCGGAACTGCGTCCTGCGCCGGCGCCTTGAAGTCCCTCTTTGCCATAACGGTCATAAAGGCTTCGTTGTTGATCGTCGCTTAAGACCTGATACGCTTCATTGCAAAGTTTGAACTTATGTTCTGCTTCGGCATCATCAGGGTTGGTATCCGGATGATATTTTTTTGCCATTTTACGATAGGCTTTTTTTATTTCGGTTTTAGTTGCCGATTGTGTCACTTCTAAAATTTCATAATAACTTAATGCTTCCACAGTAAAATACCTACATGTAAATTTTTTTGGAATTATAGCTTGTTAATGCGTTGTATTCAAGATGTAGCGGTGCAATTAATTAAATCCAGTCGGGAATATGCTACAATAAGATCATGAGAATTTAGTGAATAAATATGATAGATTTTAAGGATAAAAAGATGAAAAAAGCGTTTACAATGCTTGAACTGGTCATTGTGATAGTTATTATCGGAATTCTAGCTGCAACGGTGGCTCCGGCATTTCAACGTGATACCAATGCAGAAGCGGCACAACAGTTTGTCAATCATGTGCGCTATACCCAGCATTTGGCGATGGTTGATGACACGTTTGACCCCAATAGAGCCAACTGGTTTTTAAGTCGCTGGCAGATTCGACTGAACACTGACGGAAGGTATCTTATTGGCAGTGATGCGAATTTAGACGGAACTCTCGTAGAGGCTGAATTGGCGACCGATCCCATGGACGGAACCAAACGACTCGACGGAGGAATGATCGCCTCTGCTGATGCCCGTTCAACAGCATTAAATTTACACAGTGAATACGGTACGAGTGTTGCTTTTTCTGCCGGATGTGCCGGAGCAAACCCTCTGATTATCTCCTTTGATCATGTAGGTCGTCCTTTACTCGGAGATATTAGCGGTGATGTTGTGGCGTATCCGGCCAATCGCCTGTTGCGTAATGATTGCAATATAACATTTAGCGGTGGCAGTGAAGATGACGTGGTTGTGACGATTACTCCTGAGACCGGATATGTCGTTATGC
Organism: Helicobacteraceae bacterium; assembly: GCA_026988515.1. Lineage (GTDB taxonomy): Bacteria > Campylobacterota > Campylobacteria > Campylobacterales > Sulfurimonadaceae > QNZR01. Next base: position 5,175 of record JALSLA010000064.1, read on the forward strand.
AGTAAAACAATGAAAATTATGCTATATTTCATGTTTAAAATTCTGGATCAAAAAAAAATATTTAAGGGAAGCCGATGAAACTGTATGCACCGTGGGAAAAGACATTTAAAAAGATTGCCACTCCGTTTGAACACTTCTTGCATGCACAGACCACTACCGGTATTGTGTTGATGTTTATGACTGTCATGGCACTCATTTTGGCCAACTCTCCGTTTGCCGAAACGTATGCCCATTTTTTCCATACCAAAGTAGATATCTCTTTTGGTGACTGGCATCTTGAGCACAGCGTCCACCATTGGATCAATGACGGACTGATGGCGATTTTTTTCTTCATTATCGGTCTGGAAATTAAACGAGAGATATTGGTAGGAGAACTTTCTAATATTAAAGTGGCCATGCTCCCGATACTTGCCGCTGTTGGAGGCATGGTAGTCCCTGCACTGATCTATACGGGTATTAATTTTGGCGGAGAAGGTGCCGGAGGATGGGGTATTCCGATGGCAACCGATATTGCTTTTGCGATTTCAGCTTTAGTGCTTCTTGGCAATCGGGTTTCGCCTGCTTTAGTAACGTTCTTGGTGGCATTGGCAATTGTCGATGACCTGGGTGCCGTCATTGTGATTGCGTTATTTTATACCGATCAGATTCATCTGCTCTCATTGGGTATGGCAGGTTTTTTCTTTTTGGTAATGGTGTTGCTCAACCGTATCGGTATCCATATGATTCTTCCGTATTTTATCGTAGGGCTTTTTATGTGGTTTTTCATGCTTGAATCGGGCGTTCATGCTACCATTTCCGGCGTTATTGCGGCAATGGCGATACCATCAAAACCGAAAAGAGCACCGGATGATTTTACCGAGAGTACCCGAACGCAACTGGATGAATATGACAGTTATCCCGTGGGAAAAGAGTACATGTTGCATGAAAAGCAGAAGGCCATTTTACAAAATATCAAAGATCGTATTGATGAAGTCGGTACGCCGGCATCGCGATTGGAGCATGAGCTGCATCTTCCCGTAGCGCTTATTGTCATTCCGTTATTTGCCCTTGCCAATGCCGGTATTTCAATTGACTTCTCGTCTATTGGAGCGACGATTGTAACGCCGGTATCTATGGGAATCATAGCCGGACTGATAATGGGTAAAGTTTTGGGAATTGCCGGTGTTGCCTGGTTGGCTATTAAACTCGGTATTGCCAAGCTTCCGGAGGGAAGTACGATGAGTCAGGTTTTTGGTGTTGCATTTCTTGGCGGTATTGGCTTTACCATGTCTATTTTTGTCGCCGATTTGGCCTTTGCCGGTAATGATACGTTGATTTTTCAGGCAAAAGTCGGCATTCTGTCGGCATCGTTATTTGCAGGACTGTTTGGCTTTTTTTGGCTAAAATATATTGCCGCATCATCCTCAGCAAAGAGCGTCAGTTCATGATAAAGAGTAATGTACGGTTGACAAAAACATAGTACAATGGTGCTATGTTTCTAACTTCAAAACGTCTATTGCTCAAATATATTGTATGGCTTGGGATATCGTTGGCGGTATCTAGACCTTTACATGCCGAAGGACTCTTTTGGCAGACTATAGCTTTGGTACAGCAGGACCTCTTTCCCGATCAACACACAGTGCCGACACTTCAAGAAATTCATGCTACGACATATTTGCAACGGGTGATGCATGAGAGACGGGTGACTCAAGAGCAGAAAGATTTTATTCGTAACGGTGAGCGGTGGCTTAACGAAACAGCCAAAGAGCAGTACGATAAACATTACGTTGTATTGAGCAGATCGCAGCGTCAGAAAATATTACATGTAATTTCCAAAGAGCGGTGGGGTGAGCAGTGGATTACAACTCTGTTGACCTATATTATGGAAGCGATGCTGTGTGATCCGGTATATGGCGGAAACAGTAAAGAAGTCGGCTGGAAGTGGCTGCAGCACCACTCAGGACTGCCGCGCCCCAAGAAGATGTTGGTATGATGTATGATGTCTGTGTTATCGGTAGCGGTGCCGGCGGTGCCCCAATTGCCTATGAACTTTCAAATGCGGGTTTTAAGGTTGTGGTTTTAGAAAAAGGCCCTTATTACAGCGAGGCGGATTTTACCAAAGATGAGATTGCCGTAAGCCGAAGAGATCTGTACACGCCGTTACTCAAAGACGAACAGCACGTTATTAACGAGCGGCTTGCCGACGGCAGTACCAAGCGTTATGTCGGCAGTGAGTACCATTGGAGTTTTTGGAACGGTTCTATGGTGGGCGGTTCATCCAATTTAATGAGCGGTTTTTTTCATCGTTTAAAGCCAAATGACTTTAGATTGCGCTCGGTTTTTGGTGCTATTGAGGGTGCCAATGTTGTTGATTGGCCTATTGATTATAAAGTGCTCGAACCCTACTATAGTAAAGTTGAAACAGTTATTGGAGTTTCAGGTCGTGTCGTGAAACATCCGTTTGCCGAACCGCGCTCAACAGCAACATTTCCATATAAGTCTGTAGCAGAGAACGGTGTAACGCGCTGGTTTGACAAGGCGTGTAAAGATTTAAACTACAGCAGTATTCCGACTCCCAGAGCGATTTTGCCATATAATGCATTGCAACGTCAGGGGTGCTCATATTCCAATTTTTGCGGTAGTTACGGTTGTGCTACTGGTGCAAAAGGAAGTGCGCGCGCCGCACTGCTTGAACGTTCTCAGGCAGAAATTATTCCGAATGCCTTTGTTTTTCGACTTGAGAGTAATGCTACCGAAGTTATTCAGGCACATTATTATGACCGCGACAAGAAGGCACACACACTAAAGGCTAAAATTTTTGTTCTGGCGGCACAAGCCGTCGAAAGCAGTCGTCTTTTGTTGAATTCAAAAAGCCGTTACTTTCCCAAGGGTCTTGCCAATAACGGCTCGCAAGTGGGAAAAAACCTTATTTTTTCTGCCGGCGGTGCGGGAAAAGGGCGATTTGTATTTGAGAAACTCACACAAAAACAGCGTCAAGAGCTAATGGAACCCGGACTCTTTTTTAACCGCTCTCTGCAAGATTGGTATGAGTATGAGAGAGAAGGAAAAAAATATAAAGGGGGTACGATTGACTTTCTGTTTGAACATGCGAACATTATTGCACGTGCCACAAGGGAGTTTTACAACGATAAGGGGGAACTGCTATGGGGAGAGGCGCTGCAAGAGAAGATACACCGAAAGTTGACAACATCGCGAGTATTGACCTTTGAGGTGTTTAACGACTGGTTGCCGACCGATTATTGCAGTATCGGTGTTGATGATGCGGTGAAAGACAAGTACGGTGTTCCGGTAGGTGTCATTAACCTTTATGCGCATCCGCACGATGTAAAGGTAGGTGAGTTTCTGGCTCAAAAAGCAGTGAGCGTTCTTGAGAAAATGGGTGCTGTTGAGATCTCTTACTCGATCTCTTCAAGTCCGCCGCCTAACCTCGTAGCCGGGGGATGTCGTTTCGGTACCGATGCCAAGACCTCGGTACTTGATGTCAACTGTAAAGCACATGAACTGGAAAACCTCTATGTGACCGATGCGAGTTTTATGCCTACAGGAGGGAGCGTCCCGTATACATGGACCATTTATGCCAATGCATTTAGAGTGGCAGAAGTTTTGTTAAAACGTTTACAATCTACGAAGACGTCGTAGATTGTTCCAGAGCATAAAAGTAGTTGGTGGCTTCAACAAAGCCTTCTACGCTGCCGCAGTCAAATCGTTTTCCCTGAAATTTGTAGGCGAGAACCATCCCTTTTTTAGCCTGCTCGCATAGCGCGTCGGTAATTTGAAGCTCTCCGTTTTTTCCGGGTTTGGTTGTTTGCAACACGGCAAAAATATCCGGAGTAAGAATATAGCGGCCGATAATGGCAAAATTTGAAGGAGCTTTGTCGTTGTCAGGCTTTTCGACCATATTGGAGACGACAAAAACATTGTTTTCAAGTTCATGACCTTCGATGACACCGTATTTGTGTACTTCGTCTTGAGGCACTTCCATGATGGCGACAATACAGCATTTATATTTGTTATACAGATCGATCATCTGTCGCAGTACGCCGTCGCCTTCAGGGTTGACACAGAGGTCATCGGCTAAAATGACAGCAAAAGGGTCCTGTTCACCTACCAGAACGTTGCCTTTGAGAATGGCATCGCCGAGTCCTTTCATTTCGTTTTGACGGGTGTAGGTAAAGGTGCAGTTGGCAATAATGTGGCGAATCTCTTTTAAAAGGATCTCTTTGGAAGAGTTTTTTATTTGGTGCTCCAGTTCATAAGAGATATCGAAGTGATCGGTAATGGCACGTTTGCCGCGACCGGTAATGACAGCCATAACACTGCATCCGGCATTCATAGCCTCTTCGACTCCGTATTGAATCAGCGGTTTGGTAAGAATGGGAAGCATCTCTTTGGGCATCGCTTTGGTAGCGGGAAGAAAGCGTGTTCCGTAGCCTGCGGCGGGAAATAAACATTTTCTAATCATACAATCTCCTGTTGATATTGGGTCGAAATTGTAGCATAGTTTTATAGAAAAAAGAGTGTGTATATGGTACCAGTAGGCGGACTCGAACCGCCACGGCCGTGAAGCCATCGGATTTTGAATCCGACGTGTCTACCAATTTCACCATACTGGCTTGTGAATGGGGAATGACATCATAGTTGTTTTTTTCTTAAACTTTTGTAAATACATTGCGAGGTAAATATTTTCAGCCACATGTCGATAGTATCAGTAACAGAGTTAAAAACTATAGATAGCGTGGAGGTATGTCGTGCGGATTACGAGCGGAATGTACTACAAAAACATCGACACCAGCAATACACAACTCAACAAAGAGCTGTTTGATGTGAATCGTCAAATTGCTTCGGGTCGTACCATTCAGTATGCTCATGAAGATTCTGAAACATTTTCAAAAACGCTGCGACTCGATGATGAGGTGGCTACACTGACGCAAGTTAAAAAAAGTTCACAGGCCGCTTATAAGTTCAGTACGCAAAGCGATACGACAATCGGGGAGATGGAAACGATATTGCGTTCGTTTCGAACGACGCTGTTAGCTGCTGCCAATGAGACTAATGCTGCAGAGAGTTATTATGCTTTCGCAGCTGAACTTGAGGGAATGAAAACAAATTTAATGAGTCTTGCCAATACTTCAATTGACGGCAAGTATCTCTTTTCCGGAACCAATACCGGTATAAAACCCATTGATGCAGCGGGAAACTACCGAGGTAATGACGGTGATATGAATGCATTTTTCGGCAATGATGTGCAACAGAAATATAATATTACGGGACAAGATCTTTTTTTTGGTGAAGAAGGCAGTATACAAAAAGAGGTGAGTACCAATATAAAGCTAATTCATGCCACAACTTCTCAGTCCATAACGGCCAGTGACACCATATTGGATTTAATGGACGGCAACAGCGGGGTTCAGAACTTTTACATTCGCGGTACTCAAAGCGACGGTACTTCCTTTAAAGAGGTGATTACACTCAACGACACCGATACGGTAGATGATCTCTTGAATGGCATATCCAATGCCTACGGCAACAGGGTGGATGTCACGATGGCCAACGGCTATATTGTTATTACGGACAAGGTGAGCGGATCGAGTAAACTGGATTTTCATATTGTCGGCAATACAGGAGCCACGGCTACCGATATTGATACACTCGGCGGTACGGTTAAAGCATTCAATAAAAGTGCGTTAATACCTGCTGCCGCGGCAACGGGTGTTGAAGCAGCTATTTATGACCGAAACATGTTTACACAAGAAGGAGCAACCGTAACGTCAAATGTTGCTCAAATTGTCTCATCCGACAACAGTATTGCCGTTGATGAAACAGCGTTGGCCGGTGTATTTTCAAATCTCTCTTCAACACTGCATATTGGAGGTAATCGTATTGACGGCAGTGCATTCAATATTGACATCAGCTTAGGATCTCCGGCAACGGTGAGCGGTGATTATAATTACAATATTGCCAATGGCGCCGGAGTCGATACCGACGGGGCGGATATGACGTACCGCCAACTGCTTGATGTCATTAACATGGCAATGAACAACAATGTACCTTCTGACAACAATGCCGGTTATCGTGCTGCTATTGAAGCTTCTAATGTGAATTCGAGCGTGAATTTGACACCTGACGGACGTATTGAATTTGTAGATAAGAACAATATAGTGACGCAGGCAAATCTTACAATATACGATAATAACAGTAACGATTTTACAAACACCAACGGTGCTATGGCAACGTTTAATACCAACAATGCCTTAAGTATTCGTGATCCTAAAACCGATTTTTTCGGTGTTATTGATGCGGCTATTTTTGCAGTTAAAGAGGCTCGCGGTTATCCTGACGGAAATGCAGACAATCCACGAAACAACGGGATCTCCAATGCCTTAAGTATGCTCGATGATCTTTTAGACCATACGGTTCGTATGCAGACACAGTCCGGAGCACATTCCAATACGCTGAGTAATGCACAGGAGCGGACGGAGATGTTACTTATTAGTACACAGACCTTGCGTTCGGAAGTGATTGATACGGACATAGCAGAAGCCTATTTGCGTTTGGAGCAGCTCAAGCTCAATCAGCAGGCAACACTTTCGACCGTTTCTAAAATCTCTCAGCTCTCATTAGTTAATTATCTTTAAAAATTTGTCAAAAAACTCCTGATTATGGAGCTTTTTTGATATACTCTTATTTATTTTTTATTACGTTTTCAAAGGAAATATCATTTTACGTGATACACTCTTTATTATTACAATAGGGTTGCTTCTGTACTTGGGGGTAGCCACCATTCTTTCTGATGCTGAGCTTATCGGAAGTTTCGGTTCTTTAGTGGCGGCTTACAATCATGAAATTTTTGGTGCGTTGTCGTATGTCTACTTATTGGTTTTAATTATTCCTCTGTACTATTTTTACCGTCATCCTATAGTGAGCGGCAGAGGGGTTGAACTCACGGTTGCTTATGCTCTGTTTTTTTTCTCCTTGCTTATTTTTCAGGCCATGACGGTAGAGAGCGCTTTACGCGGCAGCTTTGGTGGTCATTTTGTCGATATGCTTGCTCCTTATATTGGTCTGTTTGGCGTTGGTGTTATCTGGTTGATGACGCTTTCGTTATCGATTATACTCATTGTAGACAAGGGTGTCGAAGAGCTTTTGCAGCCGATAAAAACATTTATTTTGAATCAAGATGAGGTATCTGAAACAGTGGAAGCGACGCCGGTTGAGCATCACTTGGAAAAACCTAAGAAAAAAGCGGTATCAAAGAAGAGACCGGCACTTGTAGCAGTTGACGCTGAAGTGCATGAGGAGGTGAAAATACCTTCAACGGAACACGAAACCGCTACCGCAATACAGAACGAAGCGTCTGATGCCGTACTGCAAGAAGAGTCTTCCGAGAAGCCGACTATTGTAACATTGGCAAAACAGGTGAAAGAGGGCAAACATGCTGTTGTTGTTCAAGAACTTGAAGAGAATAAAAAGCTACTTGAACAGATCGATAAAGGAAAAACCGAAAAACCGAAAAACTTTAAATTGCCGAAACTGGATTTTTTGGCACCGCCACCCAAGCAGAAAAGTGCTATTGATGAAAAAGAGCTTGACGATAAAATACGCCATCTTATTGAGAAGCTGGCGCAATTTAAAATTGAAGGCGATGTTATCCGTACGTATGCGGGTCCGGTTGTCTCGACGTTTGAGTTTAAACCCGCAGCACATGTTAAAGTGTCAAAAATTCTTAATTTGCAAGATGATTTGGCCATGGCACTTAAAGCGGAGACCATTCGTATTCAGGCACCTATTCCGGGTAAAGATGTTGTCGGTATCGAGATTCCCAATAAAAGTGTAGAAACCATCTATTTGCGCGAGATTTTTGAAAGCAAACTGTTCAAAGAGGCCTCTTCGCCGTTAACCATTGCACTGGGTAAAGATATTGTCGGTAAACCGTTTATTACCGATCTTAAAAAATTACCGCACCTCTTAATTGCCGGAACGACCGGTAGCGGCAAGAGTGTGGGTATTAATGCGATGATTTTAAGTCTGTTGTATAAAAACTCACCGGATCAATTGCGACTGTTGATGATTGACCCGAAAATGCTGGAGTTTTCTATTTATAATGACATTCCGCATCTGCTTACCCCTGTTATTACGAAATCGAAACAAGCGATTGCGGCTTTAAGCAATATGGTTGGTGAAATGGAGCGGCGATATGCCCTTATGAGCGAAAGTCGTACCAAAAATATTGAAAACTATAATGAAAAAATCAAAAAAGAGGGCGGTGAAGTACTGCCGTACATTGTAGTCATTATTGATGAGTTGGCGGACCTTATGATGACCAGCGGTAAAGATGTCGAATTCTCCATAGCCCGTTTGGCTCAAATGGCACGAGCGAGCGGTATTCATCTGATTGTAGCCACGCAACGCCCAAGTGTCGATGTTGTGACAGGACTGATTAAAGCAAATCTTCCTTCACGTATCAGCTACAAAGTAGGCCAGAAGGTCGATAGTAAAATTATCTTGGATTCTCAAGGAGCCGAATCACTGTTAGGACGCGGCGATATGTTGTTTACACCGCCGGGTATGAGCGGATTGATTCGACTGCATGCACCGTGGAGTTCCGAAGATGAAATTGAGCATATTGTTGAGTTTATAAAAGCGCAGCGAGAACCGCAATATAACAATACTTTTTTAAGTGACCCGAACGAAGTGTCGACATCCAGTGACGGTGCGACATTGGCAGAGCTCGATTCCATGTATGAAGCGGCTAAAAACGTGGTTTTAACAGATAAAAAGACGTCCATTAGTTACTTGCAGCGTAAGCTTCAAATCGGTTATAACCGTTCAGCCAACATTATAGAACAGCTAGAGCAACGCGGTGTTCTTTCTGCTCCCAACAGTAAAGGAAACCGTGAAATTCTTCAGTAGCTGTTACTGACCTACACATCTTTCCAATTACTTTTTGGACTTTTGTGTATATTTGTAACATATTCAACTTCATCAATTGTTCTTTTGATATAATCGTGTTTTAAATTTAAATTCATGCAGGAGTCATAATGGCTTTTTTAGACGAGTATAAAGCACATGTTGCTGAGCGCGAAACACTAGGCGTTCCACCGCTTCCCCTTTCCGCCGAGCAGACGGCAGAGGTTATTGAACTGATTAAAAGTAATTGTACAGAGGAGTTGTTAGATCTTCTCACCAATCGTGTTGCTCCGGGTGTTGACGATGCTGCGTATGTCAAAGCGGCATTTTTAAATGATGTGGCTGCAGAAGCAATTACAGTGAACTGCATTGCTCCTGAGAAAGCAGTTGAAATGCTCGGAATGATGCTTGGAGGCTACAATGTCAAGCCTCTCATTGATGCACTCTCTTCTAAAAATGCTACGGTTGTAGCGGCTGCAGTGAAAGCACTCAAGAAAACACTCTTGGTTTATGATGCATTTAACGATGTTGAAGAGTTACACAAAGCCGGTAATGCGGCGGCAACCGAAGTGATGACATCATGGGCGAATGCCGAGTGGTTTACATCCAAGCCGAAGTTGGCAGAAAAAATTACCGTAACGGTATTTAAAGTAGAAGGTGAGACCAATACCGATGACCTGTCGCCGGCTTCAGAAGCATTTACGCGTTCGGATATTCCGTTACATGCAAATTCTATGTTGACAGCGAAGATGGAAGATCCCATCGGTACCATTGCCGAATTAAAGAAAAAAGGGCATCCGGTAGCGTATGTCGGTGATGTTGTCGGTACCGGCAGTTCACGTAAATCGGGTATTAACTCGGTACAGTGGCATATGGGTGAAGATATTCCCGGTGTACCCAACAAGCGTACCGGAGGTGTGGTTTTAGGCAGTACTATTGCTCCTATCTTTTTTGCAACGGCTGAAGATTCGGGTGCGCTTCCTTTAGAGCTCGATGTTACGGGTATGAATACGGGCGATGTTATTGATATTTATCCGTATAAAGGCGAGGCCCACAAAGACGGCAAATGTATTGCCACATTTAAACTCAATCCCAACACGATTACCGATGAAGTTCGTGCCGGCGGTCGTATTCCACTGATTATCGGTCGGGGTTTAACATCGAAAGCGCGTAGTGTACTGGGGATGGGGGCAAGTGATGTTTTCTTGACAGCCGAGCAACCTGCTGACACCGGAAAAGGCTTTACTTTAGCACAAAAAATGGTAGGAAAAGCATCCGGTCTTAAAGGCGTTCGTCCGGGTATGTATGTTGAACCTGAGATGTCTACCGTCGGTTCTCAAGATACAACCGGTCCCATGACACGTGATGAAATTAAAGAGTTGGCGGCATTGGGCTTTAACGCTGATTTGGTGATGCAGTCATTTTGTCATACGGCAGCGTATCCGAAACCTTCGGATGTCGTGATGCACCATACTCTTCCGGATTTTATTTCAAACCGTTCCGGTATTGCATTGCGTCCGGGTGACGGCGTCATTCACTCATGGTTAAATCGGATGGTACTTCCGGATACAGTGGGAACCGGTGCCGATAGTCACACCCGTTTTCCTATTGGCATCTCATTTCCGGGTGGTTCGGGAATTGTCGCCTTTGCCGGGGTGACCGGTTCCATGCCGCTTACGATGCCTGAATCGGTGTTGGTACGTTTTAAAGGAGAGTTGCAACCGGGAATTACGCTACGCGACTTGGTGAATGCCATTCCGCATCAAGCTATTAAAGAGGGGCTTTTGACTGTTGAGAAAAAAGGGAAGAAAAATATTTTTGCCGGTCGTATTTTAGAGATTGAAGGATTGCCGGATCTTAAAGCAGAGCAGGCATTTGAGCTTTCTGATGCTTCAGCGGAACGAAGCGCGGCGGCATGTACGGTTAAGCTTAACAAAGAGCCGGTGCTTGAATATCTTAAATCGAATGTGACGCTGCTCGAGCAGATGATTGAATCGGGTTATGAAGACAAGCGTACCATTCAGCGCCGCATTGACAAAATGAAAGAGTGGATTGCCAATCCGGTACTCATGGAAGCCGATGCCGATGCCGAGTATGCTGCCGTTCTTGAAATTGATTTGAACGAAATTACGGAGCCGATTCTGGCATGTCCTAACGATCCGGATGATGTGGCAACGCTAACTGAAATTTTAGCAGATCCGAAGCGACCGCATATTATTAATGAGGTGTTTGTCGGGTCGTGTATGACCAACATCGGACACTACCGTGCGCTCGGTGAAGTCCTTAAGGGTGAAGGTGCCGTTCCGACACGCCTGTGGGTCTGTCCTCCGACAAAAATGGATGAAAAACAGTTGACCGAGGAGGGGTACTATTCGCTCTTTGGGGCTGCCGGTGCACGTACGGAAGTTCCGGGCTGTTCACTTTGTATGGGGAATCAGGCACGAGTTGCCGACAACGCGGTTGTTTTTTCGACATCCACACGTAACTTTGACAACCGTTTGGGCAAAGGGGCTCAAGTCTATCTCGGTTCGGCAGAGCTGGCAGCCGTATGTGCGATGTTGGGATATTTGCCGACAAAAGAGGAGTACTTAAATATTGTTCCAAAAAAGATTGGCGGTAAAGAAGAAGCCATTTATAAATATCTTAACTTCAACTTGATTCCGGACTATAAGCTGGATTAAGCTACTTTCCGTTTACATGTAAATCATGACCTTGTGATTTACATGTAATTTTATTCATCCCAATCCAATAAACGACGCTCGCCTTGAAGTTCTCGAATATGAGTAACATCTTGACTCATCTCAATGACTCCACGATACGTACGGTTTTCATCACGTACGGCAAAATACTGGATATGAATAAACTTTCCTTTAAATTGAATCCAAAATTCGGCAAGATCCTGTCTGCCGGCCTTAAACTCTTCTAATATTTTTAAAACCTGGTCAACACTTTTTGGTGGATGACAAAATTTGACTTCACGCCCGATAATTCCGGCGCTTCGCGGAAAAACACGATCTTCTCCGCGGTTATAAAAGACTACCTGGTCGTTTTCATTGACATACGTAATGTCCACCGGTAGAATTCTAAAAATGGAGTTGACCTGTTCGGGTGTTAAGAAGCCTTCGTCATAGTGTGTTTTATCATCAATACCAAAAGGCAGCTTGCGACGCTTTGTATCTTCTTTTGGATGAATGTAGGTGTTTTCAGGATAGGGTGGTGGCGGTGTTTCCAACATCCAGCCGATCTCTTCGTCACCTTCACGAAACTCCTTCCAGTCCTGCTCGCTAAGAAGCTCCATGGCATGAGGAAGCAGTCGGCTCTCTTCTACCTGCATGATCTGTTCAAGCGAGCGGAACAGTGTTTGACTGGCCGTGATGAGAGTTTCAATATTGTTCTCTTTTAGCTGATGGCGAACGGCTTTGATTTCATTGCGGATCTGATCATGAAAAGCCCACATGTTTTGAGAAGGACTGGTCCAGCCGTATTGTTCCAAATAGGGAAAAAGTTGATTTTCTTTGCGTACAAAATGGAGTTCAACTTTTGTAAGTTTATTGAAAAGTTCAGTAAAAAACTCTACATTTTCCGTTATGTCGATGGTTTGAAGCTGATGTATATAATTACGTATGAGAAGATTCTCTTCCAGATAGACGCGTACGGGATGTCCGGCGGGAAATTGCTCTTCGTAGGGAGAGGGATTACTGTTTAAAAACTCACTCATTAACGATCCTTGATATTTTTTGGAAGTATAGTTAAAAGAGAGAACTATTGTATTGAGCCACATCAACTCCCAAAGGGAAATTATTTTATAATATCATACGATTGAGGGATGGTTGCTTTAAACAGTGTACTGTTAATCTCAAGATTTGAGCGCTGTTTTGAGAAATTAATGGTAACCTTGTTATCAAGCTCATCACGATAGAAAATAGAAGAGAGCAGGTGATTGTTGTTAAATGTCAGCAGAAACTTTTGGTCATTATAGTGTGCTTCAGCGTGATTTGCATCAATTTTAGCGGCATTGTTAATAATAGTAAAAATGTCAATATTGTCAGTGACACGCTTTATAATAGCCTGTTCCATCTCGGGTTCAATGACGGTAACAACATCATGGTAGACATAAATTTTTTTGTTAACGGGTTTTTTATAGTGCCACAGAGCAAAGTTTGGGCGTTTGGTAATGACACTGCCTTCATAGGTAATAGTTTTATTGTGTTCGTCTTTAATGCTTTGGTTGAAATCGGCACTGAAGCTGAATAGCTCATTTTCTACCGCACACAGCATCACACTAAGAGTCAAATAAAGAAACATTATTTTCATAAGCGAATTATACATGTAAAATAAATCGTTACGGTAAACAGTAAAGATATTAAATAATATTGCAATAAAAAGTACTCCTTTAGCGAAGGATTGTCTTTAAATGTGGTACAATCGCGGTAAAATAAGAGAGAGAGTAGGACAACAATACCATGCTACAGACGATGTTCGGAAAAATATTTGGAACACAAAATGACCGTGAACTAAAAAAATATAGTAAAAGAGTCAAACAGATCAATGCCTTGGAAGCGCAGTATGAGGCAATGAGCGATGAAGAGCTTCAGCGTGCATTTTTGGCGCTTAAAGAACAGGTTAACAACGAAGAAAAATCACTTGATGATGTGTTGGTCGACTCTTTTGCCATTACGCGAGAAGCAAGTAAGCGGGTGTTACATATGCGTCATTTTGATGTGCAGTTGATTGGCGGTATGGTGTTGCATGAGGGACGTATTGCTGAAATGAAAACAGGTGAGGGTAAGACATTGGTCGCTACCCTGCCGATTGTACTCAATGCCATGACAGGCAAAGGGGTGCATCTTGTGACGGTGAACGACTATTTGGCGTCGCGTGACGGCAAAGAGATGGGTGTGCTTTATGAGTTTTTGGGTTATAGCGTCGGTATTGTTTTAGAAGATATGCATGATCCAGCGATTAAGCGTCAACAATATGAGGCCGATATCACTTACGGAACCAACAATGAGTTTGGTTTTGACTTTTTACGTGACAATATGAGCTATGCCAAAGAACATATGGTGCAACGAGGTCATCACTTTGTTATTGTGGATGAAGTGGACTCTATTCTCATCGATGAGGCGCGTACGCCGTTGATTATTTCAGGACCGACCGATCGTAAGCTCGATAATTACCTGAAAGCGGATGCTGTAGCAAAAGCATTGGTAAAAGATGAGCATTTCACAGTTGATGAGAAAGATCGGGTTGTCTTGATGACAGAAGAGGGCATTGCCAAGGCCGAAGAACTTTTTGAGGTAGACAACCTCTACTCTTTGGAGAATTCGGCACTCTCTCACCATGTGGATCAGGCGCTTAAAGCCAATTACCTTTTTGAAATTGATGTCGATTATGTTGTGAAAGACGGAGAGGTGGTGATTGTCGATGAATTCACAGGTCGTTTAAGTGAGGGACGACGGTTTTCCGAAGGACTGCATCAGGCCTTGGAAGCTAAAGAGAAAGTGGAAATTAAAGAAGAGACACAGACCTTGGCGGATATTACGTTTCAAAACTACTTTCGTATGTATGACAAACTGGCCGGTATGACGGGTACGGCACAGACAGAAGCAACGGAATTTTCTCAGATTTATGCTCTGGATGTCATTTCAATACCGACGAATGTCCCTATTATTCGTAATGACCTCAATGACTTAATTTATAAAACCGAAGCGGAAAAATTTGAAGCGGTCATTGCTCAAATAAAAGAGCTTCAACAAAAAGGACAACCCATACTCATTGGTACCGCTTCTATTGAAAAGTCGGAACTGCTGCACGGTTTATTAAAAAAAGAGAAGATCGCCCATACCGTACTCAATGCAAAAAATCATGAGCAAGAGGGTGAAATTATTAAGGGTGCCGGTGCTAAAGGAGCGGTGACCATTGCAACAAATATGGCAGGACGCGGGGTTGATATTAAAGTCAATGATGAAGTCAAAGCATTGGGAGGCTTATGCATTCTCGGTACCGAGCGTCATGAGAATCGGCGTATTGACAATCAGCTGCGAGGACGCTCCGGTCGTCAGGGCGATCCAGGAAAAACCCAGTTTTTCTTAAGCCTGGAAGACAACTTGCTACGTATTTTCGGATCGGATAAAATCAAAAGCATTATGGAACGTTTAGGCGTTGAAGACGGGGAATACATTGAATCAAAAATGGTGACACGTGCCGTTGAGAAAGCGCAAAAAAAAGTGGAGAATCTTCATTTTGAAGGGCGTAAAAATATTGTTGAATACGATGATGTTGCCAATGAGCAGCGTAAAATTGTCTACAAATTTCGAAATGAATTGCTGGATCCAGACTTTGATATTGGAAATAAAATCAATGAAATCCGTGAGGAGTACCTCTTTAAAACATTGACAGAATGTGATATTTACGAGGGTGCTTCCCACGAAGACTTTAACTTGGAAAAACTGGCATTGGTGCTTAAAGAAGAGATGAACTTTGATCTTGATATTGATCTGTTAAGCGGTAAAGAGTATGAAGATGTTGCCGCAGAGCTTATTGCCATGGTGAAGCAGAGTTACGATGATAAAATGTCGGTTCTCGATGCTCAAACCACGGCAAGTATTGAGCAAGAGATTTATCTTAAAGCATTAGACAGTGCATGGCGAGAACATTTATATGCTATGGATATGATGAAAACGGGGATTCGTTTACGTGCCTATAACCAAAAAGATCCGCTGGTAGAGTATAAAAAAGAGAGTTATAACCTCTTTACGGAACTGGTGGAAACTATTAAGTACGAGACCATTAAAACGTTACAGATTATTCAGTTTAAAATGCAAGATGCCGAGGCTCAAGCGGAAGCATTTGCCGCAAAGCTCGAGCAAGAGCAGAAGCAGCGTGAGATGCAAATGTCGCTTAACAGCAGTACCGACAATGAGCCACAAGGAAAGAAAATTGCTCGAAATGACCCTTGTCCGTGCGGCAGTGGTAAAAAGTATAAGCAGTGTTGCGGTAAAAGCGGTCCGAAAAAAGGTGCTTTTGCTTCTTGAATA
This sequence comes from Helicobacteraceae bacterium, assembly GCA_026988515.1. GTDB lineage: Bacteria > Campylobacterota > Campylobacteria > Campylobacterales > Sulfurimonadaceae > QNZR01. The sequence goes on from JALSLA010000064.1 coordinate 21,119, forward strand.
CAACATTAGTTCCTTACCTCGTCAAACGTTTTTTACGATTTGATGCCGATCAGCCTTTTATTTTTCTCTCGGCACTATTGGCATTTTTAGGTATTGCGCTTGGGGTTATGGTGCTCATTATTGCGATGGCACTCATGAATGGATTTGATAATGAGTTTAAGAAAAAATTGACGGTAATGAACTACCCGTTGACAATTTTACCCCGTTTTTTTGGCGGGGTTAATCATGAGTTACTGCTTGATCTGGAAACGCGTTTTCCCGAACTCTCTTTTAGTCCTTACGTCTCTTCACCGGTCATTGCGCGTAGCGGTAACCAGTTTGAAGGCGGTTATTTGTTTGGGGTTAATTTTAAAGATGAAGTCAAAGTCAACAGTGTAGTCGCCAAAGCGCTGAAAGAGACAGAACTCAGTAAGTTTGATGTTATTGTCGGAAAAAGTATTGTAGAACAGTACCACCTCTTAGAAGGTGATAAGCTAACCTATATTTTTACCCAAATGGAGCCTGGTGGTTTAGGCGCAACACCGAAAATGAAACGTTTTACGGTACAGGGAAGTTTTGAATCGGGGCTTTCTGCCTACGACAAAGCGTACAGTTATACAACATTGGAGTCACTGCAAAAAGTGCTGCGTATCCCTTCGAACCAATATGACGGTATTCATATTTTTTCAACTGCTCCACAACAAGATATTAAAAAAATAGCACCGCTGCTTCCTTCGAGTGTCAGTATCAAAGGGTGGTGGGAAGATAACGCCAATTTTTTTGCCGCGTTGGAGATGGAAAAAACCGCACTTTTTATTGTGTTGATGCTCATTATTCTGATTGCTGCCATTAATATTATCTCTTCACTGCTGATGACCGTGATGAATCGGCGTTCCGAGATTGCACTGCTGATCTCTTTGGGAGCGTCTCAGAGCGAAATTAAAAAGCTGTTTTTAAACTTGGGCATTATTATTGGTGTGGGCGGAATTGTTGCGGGTATTGTTACCGGTTTAAGCGGTTTATGGATTTTAAGTAATTTTGATATTGTTTCATTGCCTAAAGATGTTTATCCAACCGCAACACTGCCTTTGGATTTAAGTCTTTTGGACTTCTCTTTTATTGTCAGCGGTGCTTTTGTTATTGTATTGATCTCATCATGGTATCCGGCTAAAAAAGCTTCCGAAGTTGATGTTTTAACGGTATTACGAAACGAGTAGTCAGTGTACTTGTTCAATAAGGTGTACCGGCAGGAGAATGGTACGTTTTAAGAGCTGAAACGGTGCTACAATAATATCTTTGGCAACGGCATTGGTGACGGTTGGATCATCAAGTTTTCCTGTGATACTCAGGGTGGTTGAAACCGAACCGTCTTCACCAAACAGCAAATAACCTACAATGGGGACCTTGGAGAGTTTGCTTCCCAAATCGGTTTTTAGTGCCAATTGCATATCAATACGGTTTGTTGCAAAGTTAAGTTCGCCGTTACCTTGAATACGCAACTCTTTTGAGCGAATATTGATATCGTGTATGACAATGTTATTGTTTTCATAGCTAAATCCGGCGTAAGCCTCTTTGACACGCAGTCCTTTTGAGCTGTACTGTGGCAATGAAAAAGTTGCTAAAGCCGGAAGCGTGTTGACAAAAGCCAACATATTGTTGATGACTTTGTAATCTTTTAAAATGGTTTTTTTGACGCGTAAAACCCCCTGAAATTGTTCCGGTTTACCTGAGATATAGAAGTACAGTGAGCCGTTTTGGTGCTCGGCAAGGGCCAGCAAACTGTTCATAAAGGTATCATTAAATTTGTCACCGTAAAGGTGGAAATTATTTGCTTCATCTAACTCAAACTGTGCACTTCCTTGAGCATGTTCCAAGGTGGCATAGACAGTTTTTCCCTCTTTGTACACATGCATTTCATCAAGAGGTGCTCGCCGTTTTTTGGAGAGGTACAAAAAACTGTCCGTTGCATTTACAATAAGATAATGATTTGACGTATTGCTCTCTTTTTGGTGCTTGAAAAATTTTAGCAGTTCGGGCAGATTAAACCCGATGTCACTCATCGTCACGGTGGTGGTTTCGGCAATATTTACATGTAATTTATTGTTGATATCGAGTTGAGTGGTACCGTTGCGGTAGTTGCCCAAGAAGCTATAATCATATTGAAATGTCTCATCATCAACCAGAATAGCGTAAGGGTAATGTACCGTGCCATGGAAGGTTGTTGTATTGTTGGTATCGCTATTGCTGTAAATAGTAAGATTACCGTCTGTTACAGCATTGCGTTGCAACAGTGCAGAATGATCTGAAATTTTGGAGATATCGGGAATATCAACCGACCAGCCTGTTGCTGCAATACATGCCGAAACATTAAGCGCATCAGCTCTTAAGAGGTGCGTGGCATTTACCTCCTTGTAACTGATGTTTAGGTCACTGTTGCTGCTGTAGAGATCTTGAGGAAAGGTGTGTATATAACCCAATTGAAACATACCTTCTCTCTTTTGGGGCATATAGTGGCCTTGAAGTTGAAAATTGATGCGGTCTTGAATGTAAAATTTACTCTTTTCAATAGTAATACGGTGTTTGTCGTATCGTAGAAAAAATGGTGCTACTTTAAGGTTTTGATGATTGTATTGAAAGTGTCCAAACTGCTCGGTACTGATAGTTAGATCGTCTTTATAGCGAAAGTTGATGGTATAGGATGCAGGATCGTATAGTGATACCATGTCGTATTGGAGTCTATGGAGTGAAAGATCAATATTGGCAGTATGTTGTGATGCATTGATATCACCGGAGACTTTGGCATATATCTTATTGTCCAAGCTTATTCCAATGTCCGGAAGCATGAGAGAAAAGTCTTCAAAACGAAAGGGGGCTTCAAACGCATCGACATGCATAGCGTACTTGTCAAACAACCATTGCGACGGACTTAGCGAGAGGATCTCTTTACCCGCTTTAAGCAGATAATTGGCTTGAAGCGGTAGTGTCGACGTGTCGAGCGATACCCCTTCTACCGTGATGTGTTTAGGGAAAATAGTGAGATTAGCCCGATGTTTTGCCGGATCTAGAAACCCTTGAACATCTGCGTCGATATATGTTTTGTACGCAATATTGCCATGAATTATGTTTACATGTGTATTGGTTAGTTTTAAAGCAAGATCTTTTACATGTAGCAGTTCTCCTTTAAAAAGTATCTCTCCTTGGCTTACATTAAAAGTACCGTGAGCTGTCGTATCAAGCGTATGGAGATTAATGTTCAGATTCAAATTGGCTTGCGTGACACCCTGTACCTGTTGCAAGGGCAGTTGAATATGGTAAGTCTCTAAAATTTTTAAAATATCACTGTCAAGAGCGGTAGCGGTAATAATATGGGCGTCTAAAAAAAATGCATCACCGGAGAAGTCAATATCTAAATAACTTTGAGGAAGCAGATGGTGTAAGTAACTGCCGTTATGCGGGCGAATATGAAGGACTCCTTTGTTAAAGTTCAGGGTTGTATGTTCCGTCACAATAGGGGCAAGTTTCGGTGAAAAGGTATATTGCATTTGCGGCAGGTATGCTTTGGCTTCCAGGGTTGTTAAAAGTGTATCCGGATGGTTAAATTCATACACGCCTCGAAGATACTCAAGCCTGTACTCAGAGGCTGTAATATTTTTTACCGCCCATAATGTGATGGTAGGATCAAGTTCAAACGGTTCGACAACATGAAGAAGATTTTGTATCGGTACCAATGAGTGAATATTAAATGAGATGGCTTTGGTTGTTGCTGCGGCAATAATGGCAAGATGTGCATCATTGGCAATGCGACATTGCAAGGATGCGTTAATGCGTTTGTGATCCATATGCACGTTTAGAGTACCGTTAATGTTTGTATCATACCGATAATGCCGAAAAGATTCCACGTTAACATGCAGTTGTCTGTTTTGAAATGAGAGTCGGCTTGAGAGCACCCACTGCGAAGCGTTAGCAGTAAGTACTCCTTCACGGTTAGCATAATAAAAGGAGCCGTTAACGTCATTTACATGTATTTTGGAAAGATCAATACGCTCAAAAAGTGTTAAAAGTATTTTTGTGTTCTTTAGCAGGCGTTCAATCAGAGCTGCATCAAAAGAAGTCTGAGACGTTCTAGGATCTATTGAAATTTCGAGTTTATCGACTTTAACTAATAGTTTTTCATTCCATTTAATGTATAATTCTTTTGCTTTTATAGATGGGAAATCAACTTTCTCAATGATAATGCCATGCTGAAGGACAATAAAGAGCGCTATGAATGAGACAGTTAAAAAAATAATAAAGCCTACCAGAGTGATATGGATAATAGAAATTATTTTATTGATAGTCATTTCACTCTTCTACTATGTAAACTTAAGCATGACCTCCGCTAAGGTTATCTATATACCGCAAGGTTCTACAAACAAGATTATATCATATCTTCATACAAAAAAAGGGATGGATATTACCCCTATAGACGGCTATATTGCTCGTCTTATCGGTATGCCGCAGCACGGCTGGATCTACATTGGCCAAGAGCATCTGACACACGGAGATTTTCTTTATAAATTGGTGACGGCAAAAGCGGCTATGAAAGATTTTACGCTCATTCCCGGAGAGACTACCTATTTTCTTTTAAAAGATTTGGCAGAGCAGATGGATCTAAACCGTTCCAAACTCATTTACTATTCGCAGCGTCTGAGTCATGTAAAAGAGGGGGCTTATGTTCCCGACACCTATAAAATACCAATTGGCCTTTCGGAAAGAGAGACGCTGTTGTTGTTGCTCAATCAGTCTCAAAAAAAGATGAGAGCGTGGTCGGAGAAGATTTTTGGAACTTATAATGAGAAAAAATGGCATCACTATATTATTAAAGCCTCTATTATTCAAAAAGAAGCGTCTTCGATTGAAGATATGCCCTACGTTAGCTCCGTCATTAGCAATCGCCTAAAACGCGGTATGAAACTTCAGATGGACGGAACACTCAATTATGGAAAATATTCGCATCAAAAAGTAACGGCAGAGCGCATTCGCAACGATGAGAGCCGCTACAATACCTACAAGTATGAGGGTATTCCAAAAGAAGCGGTCTGTAATGTTGGGTTAGATGCGATTAAAGCGGCAATTTTTCCGGAAAAAACAGATTATCTCTATTTTGTACGAACTAAAAAAGGACACCACTCCTATAGTCGTCGCTACTCGGAACATCTTAAAAAAATCAGAAGTGCTACTAAATGAAACAATTCTGGTGAATCTACCCCCTAAAGTGTTTCATTATTACACATAATACAAACTTCCTCACGCTTTAGTAAAAGTTATAGAAAATATTATCCTTCCTAGTGATACACTACACCATCTAAAATAACAAAACAGAGGTACAGACATGTCAAAGATTATTTGGACAGTAATTGATGAAGCCCCAGCGTTAGCGACTTACTCGCTACTTCCTATTGTAAAAGCATTTGCCAAAGAAGCAGGCGTTGACGTCACGACAAGTGACATTTCACTTGCCGGTCGTGTTCTTGCAACATTTCCTGAAAGACTTAGCGATGCTCAAAAAGTTCCCGATAATTTAGCTGAACTCGGAAAAGTAGTGCAGCAGCCCGATGGCAATATTATCAAGCTGCCAAATATTTCGGCATCAATTCCACAACTTAAAGACTGTATTGCAGAGTTACAGGGCCAGGGATATGACATTCCCAACTATCCTGAAGATCCTCAGACAGACGAAGAAAAAGAGATTCAGGCACGTTACTCTACCTGTTTGGGTTCGGCGGTAAACCCGGTACTTCGCGAGGGTAATTCCGACCGACGTGCGGCTGCCGCAGTTAAAAAGTTTGCTCAAAAAAATCCGCATAAACTGCGACCGTTTGAAAGCCCTTCAAAAGCATACGTTGCTCATATGGAAGGGAAAGGTGACTTCTATTCTAATGAGCAGTCGGTTATTAAAGAGGGTGCCGGAACAGTAACCATTGAGCTTAACGGTAAATGCCTTAAAGAGCTTAATGATGTTCAAGACAAAGAAGTGTTAGATGCTACGTTTATGTCTAAAAAAGCATTGCGTGCATTTCTACAGAAAACACTTGATGATGCCAGAGCAAACGGCGTACTTTGGTCACTCCACCTTAAAGCAACCATGATGAAGGTTTCTGACCCTATTATGTTCGGTCATGCGGTTGAAGTCTATTTTAAAGATGTATTTGACAAATATGCCGCAGAGTTTAAAGAGATCGGGTACAACTCAAATTTAGGTTTGGGCGACCTGTATAAAAAACTTGAAAAGCTTCCGGCCGATAAAAAAGCAGAGATTGAAGCGGCCATTATGGCAACATACGACAAGCAACCTCCTATGGCAATGGTAGATTCCGATAACGGCATTACCAACCTTCATGCCTCTAATGATATTATAATTGATGCCTCCATGCCGGTTGTGGTTCGTGATGGCGGTAAGATGTGGAATCGAGACGGTAAAACACAAGAGTGTGTTGCTGTTATTCCCGATAGTTCGTATGCGGTCTTTCACCAAGGCATGGTTGACGACTGTGTCAAAAACGGCCAGTATGACGTAACAACAATGGGTAATGTTGCCAATGTCGGTCTTATGGCGCAAAAAGCTGAAGAGTACGGTTCACACCCGACGACATTTGAGATTGAAGAAGACGGTGTTGTTGAAGTTAAAGATGACAAGGGCAATGTCTTAATGAGTCACAATGTTGAAAAAGGTGATATTTGGAGACTCTCTCGCACGAAAGACATTCCCATTAAAGACTGGGTACGTTTGGCGGTAGAGCGCGCGCGACTTACCGGTAATCCGGCAGTATTTTGGTTAGATGAAAACCGTGCTCACGATGCTAATATTATTAAAAAAGTGAAAGAGTATTTAAAAGATCACGACACCAGCGGTTTGGAGCTTCCTATTATGGATGTAGCGGCTGCTACGGCATATACCAATGCGCGTGTTCGTGAAGGTAAGGACACTATTTCGGTAACCGGTAACGTTTTGCGTGACCACTTAACCGACATGTACCCTATTTTAGAACTGGGAACATCGGCAAAAATGCTCTCCATTGTTCCGTTGATTGCCGGTGGCGGTCTCTTTGAAACCGGTGCAGGCGGTTCTGCTCCAAAGCACGTTGATCAGTTTTTAGAAGAGGGACATCTTCGTTGGGACTCTTTGGGTGAGTTTTTGGCACTGGCCGAGTCTCTGCGTTTTATCTCGCAAAAAAAGAATGACGCGAAATTAGCGGCATTGACCGAAGCATTGGATATTGCCAATGACGGTTATTTAGATAACAACAAAGCTCCGTCACGTAAATGTGGTGAGCCTGATAATAAAGCGTCACACTTTTATGTTGCGCAATATTGGGCCAAAGCATTGGCAGCGTCCGATAATGCAGAGTTGGCTGCAAAATTTGCTCCTGTTGCTAAAGCATTAACAGAAAATGAAGACCTTATTATTTCAGAGCTGTTGGCAATTGAAGGAAAACCTCAAGACATCGGTGGTTATTTCCATCCTGATGATGCTAAAGCTGAGGTTGCAATGCGCCCATCAGCAACATTAAATGCTATAATTGACTCAATCTAAATAAGTACTTGAAACAGAGTGAAGGCTCTGTTTCATCTTTTTTGTAATGCTAGCGGGCACTACAGAAAAGGTGAAAACCTCTACCGTCTTTTTATTATAGGATAGTATGCTTAAGTGTCGTGTGTTTGTACAGAATGTTTAAGCGTATTTGATATGAATGATGGGTCTATTATGTAATATCAAGGAGTGCTTATGAGTCAAGGAAAACGAGTTGGAATTGTCGGTGCCGGAAATGTCGGTGCGACCGTTGCATACTCACTCGCAATGTTGGGATCTGCTCACGAGATAATTTTACGGGACAATAAAATTGAAGTAGCCCGAGGAAAAGCATTGGACATGTCACAGGCAGCATCGGCAGTACGTTCACATACTGTTGTCAGTGTTGCCGAAGATATGTCACAGCTGAATAACTGTGACGTCGTAGTAGTGACTGCGGGCAGTCCACGTCTTCCGGGAATGAGTCGTGATGACCTGCTAATGATTAATGCTAAAATTACCAAAGAGGTTATTGAAGGCATTGCAAAATATTCGCCCAATGCCATTATTATTATGGTTTCCAATCCACTCGATGCAATGACCTATGTTGCTCTTAAAGAGAGTGGTTTTGATCGTAGTCGTGTTATTGGTATGGCGGGCATTTTGGATGGCTCGCGTATGGCATCGTTTATTCAGGAAAAGTTAGGATACGGCGGTGGTCAAATCAGAGCGTCGGTTATGGGGGGACATGGTGATGATATGGTACCGTTGCCGCGCTATTCAACAGTAGCCGGAGTACCGCTTTCTGATGTTTTAAGTGAGGATGAAATTTCTGAAATAGTAAAACGAACACGACATGGCGGTGCAGAGATCGTAGCACATTTGAAAACAGGTTCGGCTTATTATGCTCCGGCAAAATCAACATCAATTATGGTTGAAGCGATTTTAAAAGATACCAAGCAGATTCATCCGTGTGCGGTCTATTTAGACGGAGAATACGGCTTTAAAGATGTCGTTTCGGGTGTACCGGTCATGCTGGGTGCTAAAGGTGCGGAGAAAATCATCGAAGTTACGCTTGACGATAAAGAGAAGGCTATGTTTGCAAAATCATGCGCATCGGTACAATCGCTTATAGATACACTCAACAAAAACGACTTCTTTAAAGGAGGGAACTAATATGGACTATCGTATTGAAAAAGATACCATGGGAGAGATGAAAGTTCCTGTAGATGCCTATTGGGCAGCACAAACACAACGATCCATTCACAATTTTGCAATTGGTGAAGAGACCATGCCTTATGAGATAACGCGTGCGTTTTCCTATTTAAAAAAAGCAGTAGCTCTTGTCAATAAAGATTTAGGAAAACTTGATGCCAAAAAGGCAGATGCCATTGCTGCTGCCGCCGATGATATGCTTTCGGGAAAACTTGACGGTAATTATCCGCTTGTTGTTTGGCAAACCGGTTCGGGAACGCAGTCTAATATGAATAACAATGAAGTGTTGGCCAACCGTGCTACGGAAATTCTTGGCGGAGATTTTAGAACGGAAAAATTAGTACATCCAAATGATGATGTGAATAAGTCGCAATCATCCAACGACACCTATCCGACTGCACTCCATGTTGCAGCGGTTATCTCTATGGAGACACGCGTATTGCCGGCGATTGCAAAGCTCAAAGTAACACTGGCTGAAAAATCAAAAGCTTTTGAATCAGTAGTAAAAATTGGTCGTACCCATCTTCAAGATGCAACACCGTTGACTCTGGGGCAAGAAATCAGCGGCTGGGTAGAGATGCTAGAGAAGTGTGAAACAATGGCAAAAGAGTCTTTAGAGGCGGTGCGTGAGTTGGCTTTAGGAGGCACGGCTGTTGGAACCGGTCTTAATGCTCATCCGGAACTTGGAGAACGCGTTGCCGCCAAGCTCACAGAGTTAACGGGACACCGGTTTGTTACGGCTCCCAATAAGTTTCATGCGCTTACATCGCATGATGCTCTGGTATATTCTCACGGAGCACTAAAGGCACTGGCAGCAGATATGATGAAAATAGCCAATGATGTCCGCTGGTTGGCGAGCGGTCCACGTTGCGGTATTGGTGAAATCGAAATTCCGGCCAATGAACCGGGATCTTCAATTATGCCGGGAAAAGTCAACCCGACACAAGCCGAGGCTGTGACAATGGTGACGTGTCAGGTATTTGGCAATGATGTTGCCATTTCAATGGGTGCATCACAGGGGAACTTTGAACTGAATGTCTATAAACCGGTGATTGCATATAACTACTTGCAGTCATGCCGTTTGTTAGCCGATTCTATTGTCTCTTTTAATGATAATTGCGCTGTAGGTATAGAGCCGGTTCGCGAAAAAATTGACCATTTTTTACATAATTCATTGATGTTGGTCACGGCATTAAACCCGTACGTTGGATACGATAATGCTGCCAAAATAGCAAAAACAGCTCATGCAAACAATGCTACACTGAAAGAGACAGCTGTTGAACTGGGTCTGCTGACAGCTGAAGAGTTTGATAAATACGTGGTGCCTGAAGAGATGATTGCACCTAAAGCCTAAGTGCATAAGCAAATAACTTAAACTTAAACAAGGGAGAGATGAATGAATATACATGAATATCAGGCAAAACAAATTTTTGCTCAGTATGATGTGCCGACCCCTCGGGGTATAATTGCCAATACGCCGGATGAGGCAGTCGCAAATGCCAAAGAGCTGGGTGGCGATATTTGGGTTGTTAAAGCCCAAATTCATGCTGGTGGTCGTGGATTGGGCGGTGGTGTTAAGCTCGCCAAAACTTTAGATGAAGTCAGAGCATTGGCTTCTGAAATCTTAGGGATGACGCTGGTGACGCACCAAACCGGTCCCGAAGGCAAACTGGTTCAAAAAGTTTACATTGAAGAGGGTGCCGATATTAAAGATGAACTGTATCTTGGTGTGGTGCTTGATCGTGCTAAAGAGATGCCGGTGATTATGGCATCGACTGAAGGCGGTATGGCTATTGAAGATGTGGCACATGACACACCCGAAAAGATCATTAAAGTTGCGGTCGATCCGGCTATCGGTTTTCAGGGATTTCATGGACGTGAATTGGTTTTTGGGTTGGGTATTACCGATAAAAACGAACAAAAAAAACTGATTGATTTTGCATCAAAACTCTATAAGCTCTATATGGAAAAAGATGCGGAGATGATTGAGATTAACCCGCTTATTAAGACCGGATCGGGAGACTTTTTGGCTCTTGACGGCAAAATGGGATTTGATGATTCTGCATTGGGACGTCACCCCGATATTGAAGCCATGCGTGACATTTCCGAAGAAGATGCCGACGAGCGAGAAGCATCACAGTACGGTTTGTCTTATATTGCGCTAGATGGAGAGATAGGCTGTATGGTCAATGGTGCGGGTCTTGCCATGGGTACGATGGATACTATTAACTATATGGGAGGCACACCGGCAAACTTTTTGGATGTTGGCGGAAGCGCTAATGCGGAAACGGTAGCCAAAGGTTTTGAAATTATTCTTAAAAACCCGAAAGTCAAAGCTATTTTTGTAAATATTTTTGGTGGTATCGTCCGTTGTGATCGTATTGCCAACGGTATTTTGGAAGCAACAAAAATTACCGATGTCAACGTACCGGTAATTGTGCGTCTCGATGGAACCAATGCACCCGAAGCAGCGGAGATTCTTAAAAATGCCAATATTGCCAATATTATTGTCGGAACCGATCTGGGTGACGGTGCCGCAAAAGCAGTAGCTGCAGCGAAAGGAGCGTAATTAAAAATGAGTATTTTAGTTAACAAAGATACAAAAGTAATTGTTCAAGGGTTTACAGGTAAAGAGGGGACCTTTCATGCTGAGCAGTGTTTGGCATATGGTACAAAAATTGTTGGTGGTGTCACACCGAACAAAGGAGGCCAAGAGCATCTTGGAAAACCGGTGTTCAATACGGTTAAAGAAGCAGTTGCAACTACGGGAGCAACGGTCAGTATGATTTTTGTGCCGCCGGCATTTGTAGCAGATGCCGTAATGGAAGCAGCAGATGCCAATATTGAGTTGGCGGTGATTATTACCGAAGGTGCTCCGGTACGTGATATGCAAGCAGCCAAAGCCTATGCCGTGAAGCATGGCATGAAAACCATCGGACCAAACTGTCCGGGAATTATTACGGCTGAAGAGTGCAAAATAGGTATTATGCCGGGTATGATTTTTAAAAAGGGGAGCGTCGGCCTAATTTCGAAATCGGGTACCCTTACTTATGAGGGCGCCAATCAGGTATGTAACGAAGGTTACGGTATTTCAACGGCAGTCGGTATTGGTGGCGATCCGATTATTGGTCTTTCGTATAAGCAGTTATTACCGATGTTTGAGGCTGATCCGGAAACGGAAGCTATTGTGATGATTGGTGAAATCGGCGGCGATCTTGAAATTCAAGCGGCGGCCTTTATCAAAGAGAATATTAAAAAGCCGGTCGTTGCGTTCATAGCCGGTCAAACGGCACCTGCAGGTAAGCGTATGGGTCATGCCGGAGCTATTGTGTCCGGTGGTGCCGGTACGGCAAAAGAGAAGATGGAGGCCCTAGAGGCAGCGGGCGTCAAGGTGGTTGTAAGTCCCGCTGAAATAGGTAAAGCTGTAGCAGAAGTTTTAGGAAAAAAGTAATTTTGCGCTATACGGTAGAGGTCAATAACATACGTTGCGAAGGGTGTGCAAATACCATTAAAACGACACTTCAAAAAGAAGGTTTTAGCGATATTGAGGTTGATCTCTCGTGCGAGCCTCGTAAGGTAACAGTCAATGTTCAAGATGAGGCGTCATCAGCACAATTTAGAGCAATTTTAAGAAAACTAGGCTATCCTCTTTGTGATGAAAAGATTAGTTTAAGTAATTCAGCTACTCTTAAAGCAAAGAGTTTAGTCTCTTGTGTGGTCGGGAAATTTGGTGTCAATGATAATACAGATTAAATCTGTGTTTTAACAAATGAGGAGAATAGATGGGAACGTTTAAAACTGAAAACCCAGGGAATCAACCTGTGTGGGTTAATACGAATAACTGTAAAGCATGTGATATTTGTGTATCGGTCTGCCCTGCGGGCGTACTCGGCATGAAATATGAATCTACATCAACACTTGGAGCAATGATCTCTATTGATCATCCGGAAGCATGCATCGGCTGTAATGAATGCGAATTGACATGTCCGGATTTTGCTATTTATGTAGCCGATAAAAAAGAGTATAAATTTGCAAAACTCACTGACGATTCCAAAGCGCGTCAAGCTGCTATTATCGCAAACAATTATATGTCACTTAGTGAACAAGGAGTTAAGTAATGGCGACTAGAGAAATCATATCTACAGGGAACCAATTGGCTGCTATTGCAGCAGTCGATGCCGGATGTAAATTTTTTGGAGGCTACCCGATTACACCTTCGTCGGAAGTAATGCATGAGATCTCTGATCTTTTGCCGGCAGTCGGAGGTACGTGTATTCAAATGGAAGATGAGATTGCCGGAATTTGTGCAACAATCGGTGCAGCAATGGCGGGAGATCGTGCGTTAACGGCAACCTCCGGTCCGGGTGTGTCGTTAAAAGCAGAGCAGTTAGGTTTGGCTCAAATGGCAGAGGTACCGTTGGTGCTGGTCAATGTTATGCGAGGCGGTCCTTCTACGGGTCTTCCGACACGGGTATCACAAGGAGATATTCTTCAGTCTAAAAACCCGTCTCACGGTGACTACAAGTCCATTACGTTTTGTGCCGGCTCATTAGCTGAGTGTTATACCGAAGTGGTACGTGCTTTCAATGTTGCCGATAGATTTATGCAACCTGTTATAGTTTTATTAGATGAGACTATTGGACATATGCACGGTAAAGCGATGCTACCGACTCTTGAAGAGGTTCAAGCAGGTATTGTGCCGCGAAAAAGATTTGACGGTCCTGCCGAAGAGTATTTTCCATACTTGTGTGAAGCAGATGAACCGGCAGTACTGAATCCGATGTTTGAAGGGTATCGCTACCATTTTACCGGTCTTCACCATGATAAAAACGGATTCCCGACAGAAGAGATTGAAACCTGTCGTAAGCTGATTCAGCGTCTTGAAGATAAAGTAGCACTTCATGAAGATGAAGTCGAGTCTTATGAAGAGTTCATGATGGACGATGCAGATTTTATGATTATTGCTTACGGTTCTGTCTCATTGGCAGCAAAAGAAGCAATTCGCCACTTAAGAGCTGATGGTATCAAAGCGGGGCTGTTCCGTCCTATTACTATTTGGCCTTCTCCGGCGAAAAAGATCAAAGAATATACCGACAAAATAGAAAAAGTATTGGTAGTCGAGTTAAATATTGGTCAATTCCACAGTGAAGTTGAGCGTGCATCGTCACGATTAGATATTGATGGTCTGTTTAAAGTAAACGGTAGACCGATCTCTCCGTATGAGATTGTAAATAAAGTGAAGGAGATTTTGTAATGGCATTTAATTACGATAACTATTTAAGACTAGAGAAGATGCCAACACTTTGGTGTTGGGGTTGTGGTGACGGTGTTATTTTAAAAGCATTTATTAGAGCAATCAATAAAATGGGTGTGGATCAAAATGACGTATGTGTTGTATCTGGAATTGGATGTTCAGGACGATTTTCTTCGTATGTGGATTTTAATACCATTCATACAACACACGGAAGAACAGTAGCATATGCTACGGGTGTTAAGCTGGCACGTCCCGACAAACTTGTCGTATGTGTTGCCGGTGACGGGGATGCTTTGGCTATTGGCGGTAATCATACCATTCACGGCTGTCGACGAAATATTGACATTACCATGATTATTATCAATAACTTTATTTACGGTTTAACCAACTCACAAACCTCTCCTACAACGCCGCAAGGAATGTGGACGGTTTCTCAAAAAGCGGGAAATATTGACCCGACGTTTGATACGTGTGAGCTGGCAATTGCTTCAGGAGCCTCTTTTGTGGCGCGTGAAACCATGCTGGATCCTAAAAAACTTGAGAAAGTACTGATTAAAGCAATGGAACATAAAGGCTTCTCAATGATGGAAGTACTTTCAAATTGTCATATTAACTTGGGCCGTAAAAACAAAATGGCATCGGCTATGGAAAATCTTGAATGGATTGACAAAATTACAATATCTAAAAAGAAATATGATGCATTGAGCGAAGAAGAGCAACTCAATCTCTTTCCGACCGGCGTCTTGAAAGAGGACACGGAAGCTCGTGAATATTGTGATATGTACAAAGACATTCAAGATGCACACCAAGGCAAACGCGGTAAGATTACTCAAGACGACTTTAAGAAAAAAATCTAAGGAGACACAATGGCACGAACATTAATGAGATTTACAGGCGTTGGTGGACAAGGTGTTCTTCTTGCCGGTGAAATCTTTGCAGCCGCAAAGATTGCGCTCGGAGGTTATGGACTGAAAACGGCAACATATACGTCACAGGTTCGTGGTGGACCTACTGTTGTGGATATCACGCTTGATGATGAAGAGATCTTCTATCCGTATGCTAATGACGGAGAGATCAACTTTATGCTTTCGGTTGCTGATGTCAGCTATAACCTTTTTAAGAATGGAGTGCAAGAGGGAGGTATTATTGTTGTAGATCCCAATTTAGTACATCCGACCGACGAAGATCGTAAAAAATGGACGATTTATGAGATTCCTATTATTACCATTGCAAAAGAAGAGGTAGGTAATGTTATTACCCAATCGGTAGTTGCTTTGGCTATTGCCAACACTATTATGAATGCGGTCGATAAAGATGTTTTAATAAAAACGATGTTGTCAAAAGTACCGCCTAAAGTTCATGAAGCCAATAAAAAAGCGTATGAACTTGGTGAAAAATATGCCAAAGAGGCAATGGCGTAATCTGCGTTAATATTGAGTGACCGTACGGTCACTCGGTTAAAATCTCTCTTTTATCTTTTCTGTTAAGTTTTTTATACTATGATTGCACCGGTACAACAGGTGATAGCTTAAAGTTTATCTTTAAGAGGAAAGTCCGGGCTGCCGTAAGACAGGGTTCCATCTAACGGATGGCCACAGTAATGTGAGGGAAAGTGCAACAGAGAGCAGACTGCCGCATATTGATGCGGTAACGGTGAAAGGGTGGTGTAAGAGACCACCAGTCTCTGTAGTAATACGGAGAGCTTGTAAACCCAACCTGGCAGCAAAAAACAGATGGTTAGCGTCTTACAATTACTATTGTTTTGCTAAAGATATTTTGTAAGAAATATTTGAGATTAATTATCACCCGAGACAGAACCCGGCTTATCGTTGTACCCACTACTGAACGGTTCGTATCTCTTCAAGTTTTTTAATAGTTCGATGCAGTGCGTTTTCATATACATGACGTTGCGTTTCATCATAAATTGAAAACCCTTCAAGTGCTTTGTGTTTAATATCATCACTGCTCTGATCCCAATTGTTCCACATATGATATACGGTTTCCATCATGGCAACAGGTAGTTTCAGGTCTTCAGGTATGGTTTCTGATGAGTCGGTATATTTTAAAATGGTCACAATAGTGCTATCGACTTTCCAGTGCTGCAGCATCATGGTAGAGACTTGTAGCGAGCTGACTCCGGTAACTTCTAGTTCTGCTACCCATTCGGGAGTGTCGTTTGCCACTTTCTTTTTAAAGAGTTCGACTTTATCTTCTTCTATTAAAATATGACTCAAGAGTATTTTTCCAATGCCCGACAAAAATGCTGCCAATTGAAGTTCACTGGCATGTTGAGGCTGAATGGAGCGTGTCCACTCCGTCATTAAATTCATCTGCATCAGTGTATTGAAAATAAAGTTACGTTCGGACATATCGTACGCAGAGAGATCGAACGGAAAGTTGTTGCGTATCCCAATAAGCAATGCCGTAGAGTAAATAGTAGCCTCTCCAAGCTGTACGCAAGCCGCTGCTATAGAGGTAATCTCTTTTTTCATGCCATAAAACGGTGTATTGATAAGCCCTAAAATTTTGGCACTTAGCATGGAGTCTGTCTCTACAATTGCAATAATGTCTTTAAGGCTTCTATCGGGATTTTCTCGTAACTTGCTTAACTGCATGACCGATGTCGGCAGCGGTGGAATGGCGTCAATATAGGTACTAATAGCTAACATCGTTCAATATTTTCCGTCATATAGAGTATTTTGCTCCATTATATTATTTCTTTATTAACAGATGATTATTATTGTTAACTAAAATATTTTTTAAGTAAAGACTCTTTACATGTAAAAACTCACGGCTTGCATCAAGTAGATGATATATTTAATGCCTAATTATTGAAATTAATTATTTTTACTAAAGACTTTTAAAGTATAATCTTTTGTATAGGAAAAGTCAGTTAAAGGAAATTTTTTGAAGATTGTACATTTTTCAGATACGCATTTAGGTTTTAGTGACTTGGACATTACAAATGATGCAGGTATAAATCGGCGTGAAGCAGATTTTTACAAAGCATTTGCAGATGTGATTGAAGCTATTATGAAACTAAAACCTGACTATGTTATTCATACGGGTGATCTGTTTCATCGTGCCTCTCCCTCAAATCGTGCTATTACTTTTGCACTGACACAGCTGAAAAAACTTGAAATACTAAAAATTCCTTGCATTATCATTGCAGGCAATCACTCGACACCCCGTACTTCTACATCGTCACCTATTTTGGAGGCATTGGGTACGTTAGATCATGTCAGAGTCGTTTTCAAACAGAAGTATGAAACAGTGGAGTTTAGTGACATTGTTTTTCATGCATTGCCTCATATTAATGACGAGCGTATTCTCTCTGATGAACTGGATAAAATCGAAGCATCCATTAACCCAAATAAAAAAAACATTTTAATGATGCACTGTTCCGTAGGTGCGCACTATCTTATGCATGAGTTTGGGGAGTGGGTCTATCCCAAAGATAGAGAAGATATATTTGAGAAGATGGACTATGTGGCATTGGGGCATTGGCATGGCTTTGGTACTGTAGGCAAACATCCCAATGTCTGCTACGCAGGTTCTACAGAACGCACAAGTAGCAGTGACAAACGAGACAATAAAGGCTATGTTCTTTTAGACTTAGAAGATGAAGTAACCATTACACATTACACGATACCTTTGCGTAAATCCCTGACTTTTACGATAGATGCAGACAAATACGAAGAAGAGACAGCTTCACTTGACCTCTCAGAGATTTCAGATGCGCTGGTAGAAGTGAAGCTTATTAACCTGACGGCATCAAGCTCCATAGACATTACCAACAAAGCCTTGGCCGATCTGTTCAAAGAGGCGTTGCATGTCAAAGTCAAACGAGAGTTTAAAGTCGTAGAGGGTGAGCAGATAGAGGGCAATATGGAGTCTATCTCGTTGGAGTCCTATTTTATTTCACACATACAAGAGAGCATAATAGACAAAGCAGAACAAGATAGACTGACACTTAAAGCCAAAGAGCTGTTTGCACTTTATGATGAGGTTGACGATGATACTCACTAGCCTCCACATGCAAAACTACAAAAAGTACCGTGACTATACACTGGAATTTGTCGAGGGTTTGACGGGGATTATTGGTCGTAACGGTTCGGGTAAATCTACCATTTTTGACGCCATTACCTTTGCACTCTATGGCGATGTACGAGGCGAGAAAGAGACTATTCGCTATGCCAAAGCAGGTGACAAAGATGCCGTATGCGTCACACTGCTTTTTGAGATAGAGGGCAAGAGCTATAAAGTAGTCCGAGAGATGCGAGGCAAGTCGCTGACAGCCAAAGCGTATCTCTATGATGGTGACAACGCACTCATAGCAGAGAGTGCCAGAGGGGTGACGAGTGAGATCGTAAGACGCATTGGGATGAACCGAGATGCTTTTATGCATACGGTCTTTGCTTCACAAAAGGAGCTTACGGCTCTAAGTGGATTAAAAAATGAGGACAGGAAGAAGATTATCCGTAAACTTTTGGGGCTTGAGAAGATAGACAAGATAGAGACCGAGATAAAAATGAAACTGAGAGTCTTGAAAAATGAGATAGACGCTGTGGGTGCAGTACTGTTGTCCGCAGAAGAGGTTAAAAAGTATGAAGAGGAGAAAGAGGCGAAAAGCAAAGAGGCCAAAACTCTTATAAAAGAGGTAGCAAAGGTTGAAAAAGCGTTTGAAGTCAAGAGTAAAGAGCTGGATGCTTTGGACAAAGCAGTAAAAGCCTTGCAAAAACTCAAAGAGGATTTTGTTAAGCTGGGGTCTGATCTTGACCTGCTTAAAAAAGGGCTTGAAAATCAAAAAGCCAACTTGGCAAAAGGGCAAGAAAGGCTGAAAGTCCTACAGACAAAAGCGATGCAGTACGAAAAAGAGAAACCGCTCATAGACGAGTATAAAACGTTTGAAACCACTATAGTGAACTTACAGAAGCAAAAAGAACTTTTTTTAAAGAAAGAGGGGTTGGAAAAAGAGCAGGCTGTACTTCGCAAACAGTATAAGCAAGATGAAAAAGAGATAGAAGCACTCAAGAAAAAACTCCAAGCCAAACCAGCGCTGTTAAAAGAGCAGGAAGAACAAAACAGATTGTTGCAATCTTCTCTATTCAAAGTAAAAGAGTTGGAGTCCAAAGAGAGTACGCTCAAACAGGAGATAGCCAAATACAATGGTCTTATAGAAAACACCAACAAACAAGTAGCCAACATCGAAGCCATAGGCAAAGACTCCAACTGTCCTACCTGCACGCGTCCACTGCTCGATGAGTACGACAATGTCATCGCATCTCTCAAAGAGAGCATCACAACGCTGCATAATGACGAGATAGCCAAGAGAGAGACAATACTCAGCAAAATTGTAGCACTTAAAAAGAGTGAAGAGGATGGCAAGAGAAAAGTAGAAGAGGTATTGAAAACATTGGGCGAAAAACTTAGTGTACTCAGAGCAGATGAAGCAACACTCAAAACCAAAGAAGAAGAGTTCAAAAGCATTACTGAGACAGGGTTGAAGAACAAAGAAGCCCTTGATGCACTCAAAGAGCTAACGTATGATGCACAGGCACACAGTGATGCTTTGGCGAAAAAAGAGAAGCTTGAGCCTAAGTACAAAGAGCTGCTGGGGCTTGTAACACTCATCGCACAGATACCTGCACTGGAAAATGAGTTAAAAGCTACAGAAGCAAGCATTACTCAAAGCCAAGAGCGTATTAAGAAACAGGAAAAAGCCATAGCAGAGCACAGCTATGATGCCACAGAGCATGAGAAACAGGTAAACCTGTATGATGAGGTACTTCGGACAAAAACAACCATACAGACGAAACTCTCAGAAGAAAAAGTGAAGCTAAAGGGTGTAGAGGGCGAGATAGTTACGCTCAAAAGCAAACTAAGCAGAAATGAAGAGCAGAAAAAACAGCTTCAAGCCAAGCTTAATGACAAAAACGACTACGACAAGCTCAAAGCTTTCATGGGTGAGTTTAAAAACAAAATAAACTCCCAGATAGCCCCACGCATTAGCCAGCTTGCAAGTGAGATGTACGGGACTATCACCCGAGGGAAGTACCAGCACATAGAAGTGAGTAATGAGTTTGACTTCTTCATCTACGATGACGGCGTACGCTACCCCATAGAGCGTTTTTCCGGTGGAGAGGTTGACCTTGCCAACTTGGTGCTTCGTATTGCCATTTCCAAGACACTTAGTGAACTGAGTGGCAGTGGCGGGGTTGGCTTTTTGGCGTTCGATGAAGTGTTCGGCAGTCAAGACGAGGAGCGGCGTTTTGAGATTATGGAAGCGTTTCATACCATCAAAGAGCAGTATCGGCAGATATTTCTTATTTCTCATGAGAGTGAGATTAAGGAGATGTTTGAGAGGGTAGTGGAGCTGTGAAAAAATATAATGAGGGGGAGAAAACTAAATGATAAATAATGGTTCTGAATGGAGAAAATGGGATTTGCATGTACATACACCAGAGTCAATTGTTCATGAATATAAATGTAATCAAGATGAAGATATTTGGGACAAATATATAACTGAACTTGAAAATTTGCCATCTGATATAAAAGTTTTAGGTATTAATGATTACTGGTTTTTAGATGGCTATAAAAAAATAAAAAAATATAAAGAAGAAGATAGAATAAAAAATATTGATTTGGTATTACCAGTTATTGAGTTTAGATTAAGAGATTTTGTTGGAAGTTCACAACTAAACAAAATAAACTATCATATTATCTTTTCAGATGAGTTATCAATTGAAGAGATAGAAGAAGAGTTTTTAAAAAAACTTGAAATGACAGAATATGAAAATCGTTCTTTAACAAGAGATAATTTAATGGCATTTGGGAAAAAAGTTAGAGATGATACACCATTAGACAAGAGGGATACTTTACCATCATCGGATTTGCAAGTTGGATTTAATAATTTTACTATTCCTTTGGATAAAATAGATACATTGTTACAAAAAGATTTATTTAAAGATAAATATATAAGAGTGATAGGGCAAACTGAATGGAATGATTTTAGATGGGATGGTAGTCCAAGTGATAAAAGAGCTTTAATAAATGGTGTAGATTTTGTTTTTTCTGCTTCACCTACTGTAGATAGTGCTTTACAATCGAAGCGAAAGTTAGTAGAGCAAGAGGTTAATGATTGTTTACTTCACTGTAGTGATGCACATCAATTTAGTGATGCTACACATACAAGTAAAGTACTTGGGCATTGTTATACTTGGATTAAATCAGATACAACATTTGAGGGTCTTAAGCAAGTTATTTATGAGCGACAAAGGTTAAAATTATCCGAAACAAACCCTAATCAAAAGAATAGTTATCAATATATAGACAATATAAAACTACACGACGATGGTAATCTTTTTGGAGAACAAATTATAGGTTTAAGTTCTGATCTTAATGCTATTATAGGTGGAAAATCTTCAGGCAAATCTTTACTATTATATCATTTGGCAAGAACTGTAATGAACCTTGAGAAGTTTAACCAAATTTCTCAAATTGAAGGGTTTCAAACATATGGTAATTTACCATCTTTTGAATTAGAAGCAAAATGGGCTGATGGGCATATATCTAAGTTAAGTGGCAGGGATGACAAAAGACCAATAGTTTATATACCACAAATGTATCTAAATTATATGGCAGAAAAGAAAAGTAGAAATGAAGACTTTAAGCAAACCATTGATGATATATTAAAAACTAATGATGGGTATAGTGATTTTATAAATTCTAAAAAACAAGAAATATTAGAATATGAGCAAAGGATTGATAATGGTATAAGAGAATATTTTTCTAACCTGCAAAAGCTAAATATTTTAATTCAAGAATTAAACCAATTAGGTGATAAAGTAGCAATTCAAGTTAATATAGAAAATATAAAGTCTGATTTGGAATCTTTAAGAAGTACAGCAGGATTTACCGAAGAAGAAGTATCTACCTACAAGGAACTACAGCAAAATAATCAAGAAATTGTCGGGCGTAGAGATATATTAAATAAGAAAAAAGAATTATTAAATAATTTAAATCAAAAATTAGATCAAATTAAGGGAAAAATTCCTGCATTCATAGATGAGGAATTTAGTGATATTAAATTTAATTATCAAGATGAAGAGTTTCAAGAATTTATATCAACAACTATTCATCAAATCAGTACAAAACTTAATGCTTCTTTAGAAGAATATTTGAATGGAAATCCTTTTGTAGCAACTGATATTGACACTGAAATAGAACAGATTAATAATACAATAAATCAAAATGATGTAAAACTTAAACCATTAATTGAAAAAATTCAAAATTTAAATGCTTTAAGAGCTAAAGAGAAAGAATTATCTGTAGAACAAGATAAAGTTAAAACTATAGATTTAAAACTTCAAGAGATAGAATATCAAACTCAACAAGTAAATATTCAATCTGTTCTGGATAATTATCAAAATTTATTTAATTGTTATTCTGAGATTGTAGAAAAGCATGAGGAATACAAAAAAATATCCGAATCAATTGATTTAGTAAGTGAAGTTGCTTTTAATAAAGAGTTTTTTGAAAGAGACTTCAGTAATTATATAACAAAGAATAGAAGTTTAGAGAGTATTTTTGCAAATTGTGGATTTAGAGCCAATGAGTATCTTTTCAATAAAGATGAACATGTAAATAAGATTCAAACGATTTGCAACATTATTTTGGATGACAATCAAGGAGAAATTAGTTTCAATCAATCTAAAACAAAAGAAGAAATTATTAGATCTCTTTTTAAAAATTACTTTGATATATCATATGATTTAATGCAGGGAACAGATAGGCTTGGACAAATGTCTCCAGGCAAGAAAGGAATAATACTATTTCAATTATTTTTACATATGAGTTCATCTCAAGACCCGATTTTAATAGATCAGCCAGAAGATAATCTTGACAATAGAACAGTTTATAAAGAACTAAATGATTTCATAAAAGAGAAAAAGATTCAAAGACAAATTATTATAGTCTCACATAATTCAAATTTAGTTGTTTCAACAGATTCTGAAAATGTTATTGTTGCACACCAAAACTCAGATGGGATAAGCCCTAAGTTTGAGTATATAAATGGTTCTCTTGAAGATACTTTTTTGAAAGAAAATGAAGAGCATATCCTAAAAAAACAGGGAATACGAGAGCATGTATGTGAAATTCTTGAAGGTGGAGTTGAGGCCTTTAAGAAAAGAGAAAAAAAATATAATATATAAAAGGGTATATATGCTATTATGTAGATAACAATAATTTAAAAAACATGATAGAAAATAAAAAAATGAGTTATTTACTTTATCAATAAACAATCAGGCACTCATACTTGAGATGCCAGAAGCTTATAAAAAGTTAGATGGTGTACACAAAATAGAGGGGTCACTATAAGCACAATAAGCAGTCTGTCTCTTTACTGCGCATTTAAAAGTGAACGCATCCATGCAATACTAAAACGGACACCGATACCCGTAGCGCCGTAGGGGTGGCAGTCCCATGCCGATTCGCTGTATGCCGGACCGGCAATGTCAAAGTGCATCCATTTTTGCTTCATCTCATCGTCAATAAAACGGTCTAGAAACATTCCTGCCGTAATGGCACCACCGTACGGTTTGGAGCCAAC
>JALSLA010000065.1 GCA_026988515.1 Helicobacteraceae bacterium
TCCTCCGCCGTCGAGTGTTAATACTTTAAACATTACGCATCCTTCTGCCAAGCATTTTACCATTTTAAGTATAATAAGTTTTCAAGGAGTCGCTATGAGCCATAAAACGGTATTGCTCGCTGCCATGTTTCCCCATCTTTTTTTACCGACACCGCATCACCGCCGACACGATCATATACAAGCCAGCACAAAGCAGATTACCCAATATCTTGTTGATGGCGAAGCAGTTGCCAGCGCATACCACATCAGCAGTACAGTTAAAAAGCGCGAATACCTTTATGAACAGCTCATTGCCTTTGTCAATGCTCAAGAAACGATCACGGCAGAAGATATCATCACTCAATGGCTCGCTTTAAGTAGCGGTATCAATAGATTGTGCACGTCATATATGTTAACGCTCATAGCACGCCTCGATCAAGAGCGCAACGAAGATATTTTTCCCAATCTGAATCTTGTTTTTACCTCAAATACTGCAACAGCAGCACACCAAACAACCCTGTTGGATTCACTCAGCTATCTCTGTCGCATCAATTTTTCTGCTGAGGTCTATATTGCATTGAGTCAGGACTTTAACATTCTATCAACACAAGAAATTACAACCCACACGGCTAAAGAGCATGCGTTTAATGTACCCAAAACTTTTGCACCCTATGCGACACTTTTTGACTCTAAAGAATCTGCTCCGTTATTCACACTGCATTATCAGAGTAACGGCGACCTCTTTGTGTTGGGCAATGAACACTATAGCGGTAACGAAAAATTTACCATGTTGGCATCACGACGCAATCAGCAGTGGCACTGTTATGACATGGATCTGCTTGAGAAACTCTTTTATGCACGCTTTAACAATAACAACATCGGAAAAAGCCTCCTTAAAATTGCTTTTGAACTCAGCCATGAGCATCACGGCGGACTCATTATTTACGATCAATCCAAGCGTATTCATAACCAACACGTTTTAAATCCCAAAAGTTCTCAGGTACACAACAACAGCGATCCGTTCATTAAAAATCTATCACAAGTGATTCGATCCACACCGAAAAAAGCTCTTTCGGTAGCACCTTCTATGATGCAGATTTTGAAAAACCTGATGACACTAGACGGCTGTGTCATTTTCAACGACGAGGGGCTACAATCAGTCGGCTCTTTACTCTCCATCCAGACACGGCATGACAACAAAACCGTTGAACATGAACTGCAGTCTATCTTTACAACCATTTTAGGCGGTCGCAATGCCGCCTCACTCTATGCCAATGCATTGGGCGGTATTGCACTAAAGATCAGTCAAAACGGAACCATTACCTTCTATACCCGTTACTACCAACAGACGGTTACGTTGGAGTTCTTGTAACGCATTAGAAAAAATCTCCCTTTAATTTGTACTATAATGGCACACCATTTTTATAAGGAGTCCGCTATGTGTGACTTTAACAACTTAGATGATGATGCCAAACAGCGCTACCATCAGCAACTGATCGAGTGTGCTACAGCATTGGGAGGCAAAAATTTTTTTCTTACTATGCTTGAAGCCGTTCGTAAAACCAAACCGCACCCTCTTGTAGCAAAACAGTGTGCCTTTCACTTTTCTCACGGGAGTATCCACTGGAACAAAGTCATTTTTCAAGACAAATTCACACTGCTTGCTAGCGTGCGTACTCAAAAAAAGCTTTTGCCGAAACCGAGCCATCTGCATTATAAAAAAGTTTTTAATCTTATTCGAACACTTCAACCTGTGACATTTACCGTCAAACCCAAACAACGCAAAGACGGTCACGGATTTACCATGAATACCTTTGACAGAATCAATGAAACGACCACACAACTCAACCCGGTTTTTGATGCCGTCTTTTTTTGTTCGATTGATACGGTCAAAAAAATACTCGCCTACCAACCTCGGGCATCCTAATGGAAGGAACACTACGTCTTCACATTAAAAGTGGCGCAAATGTAGCTATTGTTCAAAAAAAGGACCAAACGACACAAGCCTTAACGCATGGAGTGGTTCAAGCAATTCTAACCAGCGCATCACGCCATCCTCACGGCATTAAGGTACGTCTTACCAATGGTCTTATCGGACGGGTTAAAAAAGTTTATTAGCTATTTTAAAAAAAATACGTTACAATACGTGTGATGAAAGATGAGGCTAGAGTTCATCTTTGGTGTGTAACGAGAATACTCTGCTAGACCTAAAGACTCCCCGATTTTGATTCCACTTTATTATAAAGTGTATTTTCCCTATAAAGGTACAAACATGGCAGAATTGCTAAATGGAACCGTAAAATGGTTTAACGAAGAAAAAGGTTTTGGATTTATCCAACAAGAAAACGGTGACAAAGATATTTTTGTTCACTTCCGTCAGGTCAACAATCCGGGTTATGGACGTGTGTCCCTTGCTGAAGGTCAAAAAGTGACGTTTGAAATCGGTGAAGGTCAAAAAGGCCCTCAGGCGGAAAACGTTACACCACTCTAATAGGTGGTACTTCTTACAGACAGGCAGTTATGCCTGTCTCACTTCATTACTTCGAAGTTTTTTTAACCGGTTTTTTAGCGGTTAACTTTTTTACCGTCTTCTTGGCAACTTTTTTCGCCGTTTTTTTAGCACATTTTTTACTTGTCGGCTTCTTTTTCAACACTACTTTGGCAACTTTTTTGGTCACTTTTTTAAGTGTTTTCTTTTTAGAAACTTTTTTGGCTGCTTTTGCCGCAATACGTTTCACATTTTTTTTCTTTAATACTTTTGCCATAATCTCTCCTTGGTGTTTTTATTACCTGACAAATTGGTAATAATTTATTACTATTATATATATATTATGAATTAAAGTCAAGAAGTTTATGGTGTTTAGTAATATTTTATAGAGACTCATGCTACAATGGCGCCTATGACATTTATTGATTTTAAAAAAGTACTGCTTGATGCCGAAATAACGCTTCCTAAATTTAGTAAACTCATTAAAGTAAGCGATAAAAACATTCAATCTTATAAAAAAAAGGGGGAAGTTCCCAATACTATTGCCGTCATTGCCACCTGTTTTGCCGCTTTGCATAAAGAGGGGCATGACTATCGTCATCTTATTGAAGCATTGGCGTTGCAGGCCAAAACCAAAAAAGGGGCCGGCTTTTCAAAGCATAAAAAGAAAAAAGAGGAAAAATCCTAGCTATACTTTTGTAAGCAAGGTCTCAGCCAATGCCACAACCGATTCGGGTGCAATCTGCTTAATCGAGAAATCTTCTTTGTTAAGCCGGTACGGATCCACCGTAGAGGGTGACTTCAGTACTTTGTTGATGGGCGTAACATGCACACGCGAGACGGGCGTGGGTCCAAAGAGCGTAATACTGGGTCGGTTCATTGCCCATGCCATGTGTGTGGGACCCGTATCGTTGCCTATTAGCAGATCACACCGCGCAATCAGTGCTTTTAACGCATTGAGATTGAGCGGAGGCAAGATGGTTGCCTGTTGTGCGTGTGCGGCAATCCACCCTGCACGCTCTTGCTCTTCTTGACCGCCCCATGCAATCACAATTTTCGCGTCAGGGTATTTTACATGTAAATCGTCTGCCACGTTGACAAACAGCTCTTTGGGATAGTTACGGCTTGGCCATGTTGAACCGATAATAAAAACAATATTCATGGCACCCAAGTAAGGCTCAAAAGCAAAATCGTCCTCATGAAAGAAAAGAAACGGCGCTTTGTTCAATGCCTCCTCATGAGTCACGTCAATGTGCAGTGCCGAGGCAACAACACCGATATTGCGGTCAATGGTATTGCGGTCGTAAGGAATATCGTACGCCTTACTATAAAACAGTGATGCCACTGATTCTCGGGTACTGTTTTTATCAAAGCCATGCGTGTTGTTACCTATAAGGCGCGCCACGATAGCCGACTTTACAAGGCCCTGCATATCAATAACAATGTCGTACGTTCCCAAATGCCGAAGTTTACGTACCAGTGCCACAAGATCGGAAATACTCCGACGTTTTTTCATGGCTTTAATTGCCACCGTATGCAACGTATGAATGTCGCTGTTATCTTCCAAAACTCCGGCAAAAGCCTCTTCACAGATCCAGTCGATGCGCGCGTCGGGATAGTGCTTTTTAATAAACTGCAAGACAATGGCGCCATGAACAATATCACCCATGGCACTCAGTTTGACAATCGCAATCTTCATACCCTGCCTTGCGTCAAATTTTCACGCTATTTTATCATTTTTTTTAGAAGGAGTCACTACAATACCCCAATGAAACGTTTTTTCCCGAAACCATCACTCATGCCGTCACGACTGTGGCTCTATCTGAAATTCAATCTGATTGTCAGCGCCTTGCTCTACATGCTCTTTATGACGCTCAATCCGAGTTATACGGTCGAGACATTTCTTTTTACTGTAGCCGCCTCAATCTCAAGCATTGCATTGATCTATCTGATTTTAGCACTCATACTGTTGCCGTTTCTCTACCTGAAACGCACGGCACTCTACCTCGCTTTTATACTCGTTATCACATTGAATCTGCTCATTTTAGCCGACTTTTTTATTTTTCGGCTCTATAAAATGCATATTAATCCGATGGTGCTCAACATCATCTTCTCACCGGCAGCACAAGAGAGTGTTCATATCGGTATGGCTCCCGTACTCGCTACTGTTGCTACCCTAACTATATTAATACTCTTAGAACTGTTACTGCTACAGAACATTGAACATCTTGAGACGAAACGCGCTAGAGCACTCAATCGCCGCAGTCGCCTGCTGCTTATACTGCCGTTGCTGCTCATCGGTATTGGTGAAAAGCTTACCTTTGGCATTGCCTCGCTGCAAAACAATACCGCCATTGTTCAAAAAGCACGTGTCATTCCGCTCTATCAACCGCTGACCTTCAACCAGCTTGCCAAACGCTACGCCGGTTACGTACCGCCTCAAAAACTTCCGACACTGGTGAAAGATTCGGCACTGCAATATCCACTCAAGCCACTCCGGTACCACACAGCACAACAGCATCCTCATATCTTTATTTTCGGGTCCGATGCCACCCGCGCCGATATGCTTACGCAAGAAATTATGCCCAACATCTACCGGTTTGCCCGTGAATCACTACACTTTACCCGCCACTACAGCGGCGGAAACACCACACGTTTTGGTCTCTTTTCGCTCTTTTACGGGCTCAATGCCACCTACTGGTTCGCTTTTTTAAACGAGCAAAAAGGCGCACTGCTCTTCGATGCCTTAAAACATCAAGGCTATGCCATCAACATTACCAACAGTACCGATCTGCGCTGGCCCGAGTTTCGTCAGACCGCTTTTGTCAATATTCCCGACACCATTCACGATGCCTTTGCAGGAGAGCCGTGGCAAAAAGATCGCCAAAGTACCGATGCTTTTAAACAATGGCTTGCCGAGCAGAATAGCTCACAACCGCTCTTTTCCTTTGTCTTTTTCGATGCGCCGCACGGTCCCTACTCCTACCCCAAAGAGCAGGCACATTTTCTACCCGATAACGACGGTATCATTAATTACATGACCCTCTCTCAAAACGATGCTCCCATACTGCTCAATATGTACAAAAATGCCAACCGTTACGTGGACGGACTGTTTCAAGAACTTCTCGACGCACTCAAAGCCAAAGGCATTTACGATGATGCCATTATTATTATCACTTCCGATCACGGTGAAGAGTTTTATGAATTTGGAAATTTTGGACATAACAGCTCGTTTAGCGAGGCACAAACCAACAGTTTTTTAGTAGTCAAAGTTCCCGGTATGCCGCCGCAGCGTATTAATCGGCTCACCAGCCATGTCGATATTGTCCCGTTTATTATGAAGCGCATCGGAGTCGAGAACCCCGCAACAGACTACTCTAACGGTTTTGACCTGCTTCATGCAGATCGTAAAAGCCTCTCTATTTCCAACTGGAACAACTACGCTATTAAGACCGACAAGCATGTCGTTGTCTTTTCAAAAAAACCTTCGGCACTCTTGGCACCTGAGATTCGTAACAACAGCGATTATGCTCTCAACAACGAGGTGTCATTAGATACATTCAGCCCTTATATTTTGCAATCACTTCAAGAGAGTTCGCTCTTTTTTAAATAAGACCGCCATAATGTGCCAGAGACGACAGCCAGACAATAACAAAGACCATAATACTCAAAAATACAATAGCGCTGCCGACATCTTTGGCACGTCCCGCCATCTCATGCTGCTCCATCGTAACCAGATCAACCACCCGTTCTATAGCGCTGTTAATAACCTCGGCAAGCAACATGCCCATTAAGCTCATAAACATCAGAAGTTTGTAGAGTAGCTCCAAATCCAACAGCAACAGCAGCGGTAACAATACAAGAGCAATCGCCAGCTCAATCTTAAACGAGGTTTCATGGGCAATGACATCTTTCATACCCTGAAGTGCATAGGTCGTATTTTTAAAAAAGTGGTATTTGGGTTGATTTCTCACAATAATCCTTCATTATGTTGTATAAATATTCGGGTACTCCGCTTTCCAGCGCCGATGGCACCAAAACCAATGTTCGGGAACACGGCGAATCTCTGCTTCCAGCCACGATGCCTGTGCCTGTGTCGCCTCGTATATGTCAGCTTGGGCATCACTGCTGTGTGCCACCTCAATGGGTTCGTAAAAGGTGATGACATCACCCTCGGCATCGGGGTGTATCAACAAAGGAATAATTACGGCATTATATTTTCGTGCCAAAAAAGCGGGAGCCGGAGTCTGGCGTACCTTTTTACCGAAAAATGTCACCACAATACCGTCTTTCTCTTTAACGTTTTGATCAATCATCAATGAGATGCTCTCATGATGTTTGACCGCATTATTTAAATGCCGTATGGCCCCGCGTTTTTCAAACAACCGCATACCGAAACGCTCACGTGAGTGCAGCAGGTAACGGTCAAAATAAGGATTTTTCAAGGCTTTGTAAACCGAACTCGCCGCCGATACTTTACTTGAAATGACTGCTCCCTCAAGCTCCCAGTTGCCGTAATGAGCAGTAACAAAAATCACCCCGCGACCCGACGCTACCGCACGATCAAAAACAGCTTTATTGCGTAATGTCACCGCAGCGTCTATACGCGCAACGTTCGCATGGGTATTTTCCATCACCTGCAACATATTTCGCGCCAAGTTGCGATAACACCCTTGAGAGATTGCCGCAATACGCTCCTCGTCAAGCGTTCCTTCAAAAGCAAAGTTCACATTTTGTCGTATGACCCGCTTGTGCTTGGTGTCGAATCTGTAAGCACAGTCGGCCATCAGCATAAACAGCGAACGGCGCCATGAAAACGGCAGACGAAACAGCAACCACTCAACGACTTTGAAACCGTAAAAGCCAATCATGCCTACATTTACCGGTAAAGCTTGTTTTGATAGAGGTAATCAAGCGTCACAATAAACGCTAACAGGTCTTGCTCAAGTTCTGTGTCGGACTCGCGCGCCACCAGATGACCTTCACGGTAGGTAAACGTTTGTGCCGGCATCCCCTCGCGCAGTACGGCAACGGTATTGTCCACTCTCAGGGCATACGTTGAATTAAACTGCATTAACGAGAGATTCTGCTTGCTGTCGCTAAAGATCGAATGCCCCATAATCGGGTAGGTCAAATCCAGCCCCATCAGATCCAGTGCCGTCGCCAGAACGTCGGGCTGTGTTGCAATGTTGTCGTAAACCTGCGGTGTCAACCCTTTGCTTAAAATAAGTCCGGGAATATGAAACATATTGACCGGCACGACATCATCACCGTATACCCGCACGTTATGATCGGCGACAATCACAAAGACCGTATCGTCATAATAGGCTTCTTGACGCGCCGCTTCAATAAACGCACCAATCGCATGATCGGCATATTTAATGGCATTTTTCACACTCTTTGTCTCGACGCCTTCAACCAACTCAAATTTCCCTTCAGGAAAGTCAAACGGAGAGTGGTTGGAAGTCGAGAAGATGAGTGCGGCAAATTTCTGATCGGCGGCATGAAGTTTTTTAAACTCCTCATTCGCACGCATGGCAACCTCTTCGTCACATACGCCCCATGTACCGACAAATTGTGGATTTTTAAACTTCGGTTCATCAATAATTTCATCAAACCCGTTGCCTAAAAACCACCCTTTCATATTGTCAAAACGGCTCTCACCGCCGTAAAGGAACAGTGTTTTATAGCCCAACGGTTCCAACAGTGAAGCGAGCGTAAAAAAATCATGCTGCGATTTATTCCGCTTGAGCACCCCTTTGCCCGGAACGGAAAAGTTCCCCGAAACCACGCCGGCAATACCGCGAATACTGCGCGTACCGTTGGAGTAGAGGTCTTTAAAAAGCAGCCCTTCACCCGACAAACGGTTTAATTCCGGCGTAATACCTGCTTCGCCGCCGACTGCCTCGACAAACTGCGCCCCCATACTCTCTTGCAAAAAAATTACTAAATTTTTCGGACGATCGGAAGCAAAATGGCTACGCTCCAGCCGTGAGAGCGGTGAACTCACACTTTCACTTTGAATGTGAAGCCGTTTTTTCATCCGTTCCAGTGCTTCGGAAACTTCCATTTTACCGTATTTGTCCAGTAGTTGTCCCTGCCCGTACTTTTTATTGGCATAGATGGCATAGGCAATACTGTACGGCGTATTTTTGGTAATTTCATTGACAATACGGTTGGTCGAGTACATCGCATCGGAAATATTGGCAGGACGGTGACCCAAAGAGGAGCGAATACCTAAAAGCAGCAGCAGCGCCAAAGGAATAAACCATATTGCCCGTTTCCAGTACGGTAGGTCAAAAAGTTGTAAAAACCGATCACCCGTCACTTTAAAATAGAAGAATACAGCTGCTACAATCATGATCAACGCAACGGTAAATTCCGGCAGGTAATCGGCAAAAAGCATGGAGAATACCTCTTTGGGATATTCCAGATATTCGACAAACAGATAGTTCGGACGTACATCATATTGCGCAAAAAACGGTAATGTTGCATTTTCCAAGTAGATGACTGCGGCAATCACAACGGCAAAGTAGTATTTCACCAATGTTGCACTGAACGTTTTCAGTCGTGTTGGCGAGAGCGTCAATACCAAAACCGGGATGACAAAGAGCATGGAGGTAAAGATAATATCCATGCGTAACCCGTAAAGAAAGCTGAGCCAGTAGTTGACGTCATCACCGCTAAAACGCTCAAAATAGAGCCCAAAAAGCGTCAGTCGCCCGACAAAAAAAAGCAGCAATATGGCGATGTAATAGCGCAGCAGCACCGTAATAAGAGTCATTCCCATCCTTTTAAAGGCGCAATTATACTATAATGTCATAAACGGTTTGGACAGTGAATGGATTTTAAAAACATTTTTAGGTGGGATGCGTACTCCGATCAGCCTCATGTTATTCGCGACAACAATATTCGACGTGCCATTTACCGACAGACCTTCTACGATCAACTCAAACTCATCGCTACCAATCTGCTGATGTTTCCTTGGGTTTTATTACGTTTTGCGCTCTCGTTTTTAGAGACCAAAACTCCCTCTAGCCAAGGCTTTTTTGGTATGAGCATTACCTACGACAATGCACCCTTACAGACCAAGGCTCTGGTTGAAGAGCTGGGAGTATCCCGTCTGCTGATTCGCCTGCCTCTACACGATATGGACAACCTCGATGCCTATGTCGCTTTTATAGCGCAGTTTCAAAAGTACGATCTGCTCATTAACATCTTACAAGATCGTGAACATGTGGAAGATCTCACCCTTCTACAACACGACCTTAAAAGAATTTTTGACGCACTGCTGCCGTTTACATGTAAATTTCAGATCGGCAATGCGATCAACCGTAAAAAATGGGCATTTTTCAGCATGGACGAGTACCTCCGTTTTTATGAAGTGGCGCAGCGGCTCAAGCAAACGCAATACCCCTCACTTGAGCTTATCGGCTCTGGTGTTATTGATTTTGAGTATCACTACAGTATCCGTACGCTCTTTAATTTCTATCGTGTCCGTTACGATTGTTTCAGCGCACTGCTCTATGTCGATCGCCGTGGCGCTCCCGAAAATACCCAAATGGGACTGAACTTACACAAAAAGATTCAACTGCTTTACAGTATTGTACGGCTCAGCCCTCAAAGCGCCAACCGTCTCATCATTACTGAAACCAACTGGCCGCGCTCTCATACCGCACCCTACGCACCGACATCGGAACATGAGTGCGTTGACGATGCAACATACACGGCCTACATGGTGCGCTACTACCTTATTGCTCTTGCTGCCGGAAGTGTCGAAAGCGTCTACTGGCATCAGCTTGTCGCGCCGGGCTACGGACTGGTTGATCATCGAAACGGCATTGAGAAATACTCTGCATTCAAAGCATTTCAGACGCTATTACATTTTGTAGAAAACAGCCGTGACATCAAACTGCACGTCTTTCAGGGCATCTACAAATTTACATGTAAAAAAGCGGCGCAAATCATTACGATACTCTGGTCCCAACAACACCATATACAAACTGTTCCGGATGATGCCGCCGTCTACTCCATACTGCATGAACCGCTTCCAAACAAACAGGTCGTTATTGGCGAGCAGCTTGTCTATATTGTACAAAAGGATATCTCCTGAATGTTAAGCCCAATCTATAAACAGACCCTTGTTTTTACCTGCTGTTCTCTGGTGCTATTCGTACTGACACGACTGGGGATTCTGCTCTACTTTGGAGCCGATCAGCACCCCGAATTCTCCGAACTTTTGAACTTTTGGATTCTGGGACTGCGTTTCGATATGAAACTGATTGCAACCGTACTGCTGCTTGTTCTCTACCTTCCCGCACTGCTTTTTCTGGTGATGAAAAACGGTCGCTTTTTACATGTAACCCGTCTGCTTCTCTTTAGTGTTTTCCTCATATTTACTCTGTTTAGCGCCATTGAAACGGGTTACTACCTCTTTTTCGGTAACGGCATTGACCTGCTAATCTTTGGACTGATCGATGACGGTACTTCAGCGGTCATCAGCAGTATCTTGGGGGACCGGCGTCTTCTTGTTTTAAGCCTGTTGAGTCTGTTTTTTTTGACGCTACTGGCTTATGCCTACACTAAAGCATACCGCAACCGGCCCATTACCGTCCAGCACACCACCCTCAAAAAAGAGATGGCGCTACTACTGGCAAGCATCGTAATCTTGGCACTTTTGGCACGTGGCAGTCTCGACACGTTCCCTCTTTCACGCAAAGTGATGAATACCAATGACAACGCTTTTTTAAACAGTCTTATTTTAAACCCTTTATGGCATTTTTACTATGCGGTACGTGACAAAAATGAAAACGACTTTTCACTCACCAGTGCCAAAATTCTCTCTATTGCCGGCGTCGATAATCTTGCCGAACTCCTTCAGCGTGCCCAATATGACGGCAACCGACCGCTTCAGCAGACAACACCGCACAACACGCTGCTTGCCAAACATCCGCCCCATGTTATTTTTGTACTGCTGGAGGGGTGGTCGACCCATCCCGCACTGGAACACGGCGCGCATAATGACATCTTGGGCGCATTTGCCAAACATGCCCGTGAGGACTACTTTTTTCCGAGTTTTTTCTCGAATGCCTACGGCACCAACCCGACCATTGAAAACCTGTTGCTTAACAGTCCCATCAAAGGGATCTCCCAATCGCGGGCAACCAAGACCTCCTTTTCGCTCTCAAGCATTCTGCCGTTTAAGCGACAAGGTTATCATACCCTCTTTTTAAGCGGAGGCAGCATCTCCTGGCGCAACCATAACCAGTTTTGGCCGCGTCAAGGGTTTGATGCCTACATTGGGCGTTCCAGCATTGAAAAACATTACCATATTGCCTGTGACAACCCATGGGGCGTCTACGATACCTACCTGTTTGAATATCTCAAAGAGCAGCTTCTTGAACGTGTTCAAACCAAACAGCCCTCCTTTACGTTCGTGCTGACAACCAACAACCACAGTCCTATCCGCCTGCCTGCAGACTTTCAATCGCCGCCGTTTGACCTTGAAGCGTTAGGATTTGACGCATCCGACACACAGCATTACGATATGTTGCGCGGCTACCATTACCAAATTAACGCGTTTGGCATGTTTTTAGATTGGCTTAAATCATCACCGCTCAAAGATGATGTCATTGTCGTGGCGACCGGCGATCATATTTTAAAAGGTTACAGCGACTATTTTGCCCCTACCATGCAGTACCTGAAATATGCCGTGCCGGCCTACTTTTACCTTCCCAAGCGTTACGACCGACTCTCTAAGGTTTCCAAAGAGATTGTCGGCTCTCACGATGACCTCTTCCCGACACTTTATGAATTGGCACTCTCTGGGGAGCACTACTACAACTTCGGACAACCACTGATGTACAAACAACCCCCTACTGCCTTTGGCTGGAATGAACAGCAACGTTACCTGTTTCAAGAGGGTGTCGTCACCCCCGACATGAAACTGCACCGCTTTCAGTCGAAAGAACGGAAATATTTACATGTAAATACCCTGCCGCCAACACCGTTTCAGTATGAACGTATTCAACAAAACCGCTATGAAATAGCACTCAAAAAATACCTGCTTGTTAAAGAGTATGAGCAGGAACACTAGTGCATTACTCACTATCCAACGAAATCGCAATCCTCGTTGCTTATCAAGACATGTTAAGATCTTTCATAAACACCCATTATAAACAACTGTTAATAATTTACATTAAAATGTTATTTTTTAATTCAATAGAGATAAATCATCTTGAAAATTGTTAAGTAAAGTTTAAATAAATTTAGTATAAGCTTCATAGCTTAGATTTAGATTATGTAAGTAATCTAAATAAAAAAAATAATACCTCTGGTATCACAGCACGTTTTAAAGATAAGCAATATGGCGAGAAACGACATAGCGCTGTCGATGGTTTTTCGGAACATGTAGCCAAAGGAGGTCGCATTGGAAAGAAAGTTCTTAGAGTAAGGTTACAAAAACCATTCTAAAATCTAAATAGTCTTGACATTAAAAGGTCAAGACTATTAATTATTTACATACAAGGAATACTCATGAAATACGGCATATTTATAGTGTTAATCGCTTCAATCTTCTCATGCATTCATGCCAATGAAGCATTTAAAGTAAACAAAGTTGAAAGAGCTTTAATCAATCCAAAAGGCACATTAGAAGCCACGGCTCTGCTCTACTCCACTCTAAACAACAATAGAGAAAATGAGAATGATTCCTATTTAAATATTAGCTATTCTCTTTCTAAAAACATTGAACTGATTTTTTTAGGCGCCAATTACCTTTTTTATAACAATAAGAGCAGCGACTATTTAGTGGGTGCACGATTCATTGGCGGAAGCAGAAACAATGCAGGCAAAAACGAAGAGACCGCCTTTGAGCTTAAGTTTAAAGGAAAAAATAGATTTTCAAACAACCGTTATGCATTGGAATATCATGCTTTGTATACCCATGTTTTTAATAGCGCTTTCAAAGACGGCTACACGGCTGAATTTTTAATAGAACCCATTATGTCTATCAACGACTATCTCTCCGTAAGTCTTAGTGCACGGTTTATACATGGGGAAAACGAACAAGCTACCACTCTTTTAAATAAATATTCAGATACCGACTATTACGATATTGGCTGTAATGCGTATATCAATATTAACAAATACATCGAGCTTTATGTAAACTACGTACATTTTAATAGTACAAACCCGAGCTTTCCCCCTTATGATCCTTACGGTCACGATTTTTACAATAAAAACGGGGACAGAATAGGCTTTGGCGGGTCATTCCGATTCTTTTTTAACTGACAACAATTTTAGAGTTTTGCAGCAACTATGATCTCCTGCAGTGTTTTCAAAAGGAGCGGTAGCTGTTTTACATACAGTTATTCTATTGAAGCTATACTGTCATTCACACAGGAGAATTAATGAAAACACTATTACTCACTCTTTTTATTGCACTTCACCTCTACGGCGATACGCCGAAACAACACTCCGAAAACTGCACACAAATAGCACAAACACTGGCATCACTCGAAGAGGAAAAGAGCAGTGAAACCATTATCACTCGTATCTTGTACGTCATCGGAACTTTCATCGTTCCCAATGACGATAAGACACTCGATGAAAACATTCAGCTCATGAAACTCAAACTTGCAAAGTGCCGGCGGGAAACACCGTAAGAATAATTCTGAAACGCAGCGTCGCTTTTTTGTGAATCTTTCACACGTAAGTGTCTGAGTATTCATACTATGCAGGTATGATTCTTCTTGATTTTTTTTAAGGTATGTTAATGGCAGATCTCTTCATTGTACGAACCCCCATGCAGATTATCAGCGCTATTGAAGCAATGCACTATTTTCATTCGTCTAACAACACCCTTGTCATTATATACAATAAGAAAAAAAACAACTTCAAGCAGATTCAAAAAATCATTGATATTTTTCATCTCGCTACTCTTTTTAAAAACATTATTGAGGTAAAAAGCGCTCAGTCATCAAAATTTTTTCTTACTCTGAAGCTGATTAGAAAATTTAAAAAACACTCTTATAACAAACTCTTTATCGGTCTTTATGACAGTATGGGAAAACTGTTTCTTGCCAACCTCTCCTATCAGCAAGCTTACCTTATTGACGATGGAACCGCAACTATTGTTGCCCATCGGCATATTGTCCGGACAATGCACTCACAAACCGTTGGTTCCAAAGAGCTGCGTGCGCTCTTTTTCGGTCTGCATACCCAACACCGTACGCCGTTGCACTTTTTTACGCTTTTTCATTTAACTCCGTATTCCGATGAGACAATTATTACGCACCGCTTCGAGTACCTTAAACAGTGCTTTACACAACAGTACCGCCATAGCACGACCATCTATCTTTTAGGACAAAACCTTACAGACGTGGCAATAGTTTCCGCAGAAAAATATCTTTGTTATATTCAACAGATTCTTAAACATTATCCCGATCGCAACATTGTCTATATTCCACACCGCTTAGAGACACTCCACCCTGAACTCTATGCGCTACAGCACAGTAAGTTTACCGTGATGCACAATACCATGCCCATCGAGCTCTATTTTTTAACCAACCGTATCTACCCCAATCACATCATCTCTTTCTTTACTTCGGCGTTATATACGCTTAATATTCTCTTTGATGAGGCGACCATCGAGTCATTTTCTATTGCTTCTGAAGATATTGAACATCATCATGACAGTGTCACTCAGTGCCAGAAGTTTTTAGAGGAAACCTCCGTCATACAATCTCCTCTTCAATGCTATAATGACTACAAAATGCTATAATACCGCTACAAACGACTGTCGGGAGCTCTATTGAATACTGTCTATACCCTTGATCCGCACTACGCTCATCTGCTTCCTTTTGTTAAGGAGATTGCCGTACGCTTTCACGATGATGCAACAACCATTCATGCGTCACGCAACACACTGAAAGTGTTTAAACGTGCCACCGGCAATATTGTTGTTAAGTCATTCAAAGTTCCCAATATTATCAATCAGGTGGCATATAGTTTTTTCAGAACGTCCAAAGCCGAGCGTTCTTATATCCACTCGCAACAGCTGTTGCAATTAGGCATTGCCACACCCCGACCCATTGCTTTTGTTGAACAGCGGAGATGGGGTCTGTTTAAACAAAGCTATTATATCTGTGAACATATTGAATACGATTTTGAAATTCGTGCCGTTTTAAATGATGCCGCTTTCAGCGATCGCGAGCAGATTTTTAAAGCGTTTGCAACATTTTCCTACCAGTTACACGAGGCCGGAGTCTATCATGTTGACTATTCGCCGGGAAATGTATTAATCAACAAAGAGGGCAATACATACAGCTTTAACATTGTCGATGTCAACCGAATGAAGTTTATCTCTTTTACCGATGAGCTTCGCATGAAAAATCTATCGCGTTTTTCGGCGTCAGTCGAAGATACGACACGTATCGCCCGTTACTATGCACACGAAGCCGGACTCGATCCGACATGGGCTACTCAAAAATTATTGTTCTACCATCACAAGCATCAGGCATATCGTCAAAACAAGAGACAGCTTAAAAAACTGTCGTAACCAAGCCGCATCTAAAATACAAACTTAAACCCAACAAATGCCGCACGGTTGAATTTGACATCGGCGGGATTGTAGTTTGTATCGATATAGCGGTATCCTAACGTAATGAGTCCGCGTTCAATCACCTCAATGTCAACATTGGCTTTCCATTCAAAATAACTGTCCGCATCACTAAAACTCAATACCGAAGGTGCATAATAGATTTTTGAAGCGACATAGAGCGGGACAATGGTATTCAAAGGCAGGCGGTAACGCGCCTCCAAACCCAAAGGCAACGCAACAAAATCATACGCTCCTGCCGAACTGTAGTTGAGTTTAAACCCAATGCCAATCTGTAATTCCGGCATCTTCTGCAACGGTTTTTGCATCAGATACGATATCTCGATGAGCTCATCGGCATCACCCGCTTTGTCGGCATAGATATAACGTCCGCCAATAAAGATGCTGTCAACATCGAGCTGGGAGTTAAACTGTCCCATATCAAACTTTAATTCGGCTTCAATATCTTCGTTGTTGATGTTGATCTCACCGGTATGCATGGCAAACGTAAGCGTGCTCGCCGCCAATAGTATGAGTAGTTGTCTTAACATGAAATGTTTCCTTTAATTTTTTCTATGGTTGTCGTGGTGCTTTTTCCTTCAACGAAAGCAACCAGTTTTAGCTCCTGAGCAAATTCGGTTCCAACAACCTCTTTTCCGGCATAATCACCCCCCTTGACCAAGGTATGCGGGGCAATCATCTTAATAAGCTCGTATGGTGTCTCTTCGGAAAAAATAACCACATAATCGACCGCTTCCAACGCTGCAAGCAGGTAGGCACGATCTTCTTGCGGGTTGACAGGACGTCCTGCTCCCTTCAGTGCCCGTACCGAACGGTCTGCATTGAGTCCGACAATAAGAAGATCACCAAAGCTCTTTGCCTCTTGCAGATATTTTACATGTCCTACATGTAAAATATCAAAACAGCCGTTGGTAAATACAATACGTTCCCCGTTGGCTTTGGCACGCTGTACAATATGATGAATCTGTTCAACACTCTTAATATGTGTCTCGGAGTTACTGCGATGCAGACTTGAAGCATACATCTCTATCTCATCCATACTCGCCGTTGCCGACCCGACCTTGCCGACAACTACCGCCGCGGCATAGTTGGCAAAACTTGCCGCCGTATC
The DNA here is from genome assembly GCA_026988515.1 of Helicobacteraceae bacterium. Classification (GTDB taxonomy): domain Bacteria; phylum Campylobacterota; class Campylobacteria; order Campylobacterales; family Sulfurimonadaceae; genus QNZR01. The sequence continues at coordinate 17,200 of JALSLA010000065.1, forward strand.
AATGGATACACCCGAAGCCAGCGCAAATGCCAAGGAGGCAATGACCGTGTCACCGGCGCCGGTAACATCATAAATCTCACGTGCTACGGTCGGAAAACGGCGCATGTTCGTATCGTAAAGAGCGATGCCCTCCTCTGAAAGCGTTACCATAGAGGTGTGCAGCTTACATGTAGATTTCATCTGCAACAGTGCTGCCTCAAGAGAGGCGTCATCAACAATATCAATGCCCGTTGCCAGTATCGCCTCTTTTTTATTAGGGGTGAGCAGGTAAGCACCTTCATACTTTCTAAAGTCACTCCCTTTTGGGTCAACGACCACTTTTTTTTCATGACTCTTGGCCAGTGCCAAGACACGTTGCATCAAGTACGGTGTAACCACCCCTTTGGCATAATCAGATATCACAATAATATTGTACAACAAAATATCTGCTTCAATGACATCGCTTATCTGCTCTGCCAACACATCGGAAATAGGCTCCGTACTCTCTTGGTCGTAACGCAACACCTGCTGATTCGAAGCAATAATACGACTTTTTTTACTGGTAATACGTCCCTGTTGACGCAACAATGCTTTCGTATCAATACCGGAAGATTGTAGCATTACAGCCAGCTCTGCGCCGTTTGCATCGTCTCCAATCACTCCGGCCACACTCACACGCGAGCCTAAAGCAAGCAGGTTGTTTACAACATTGCCAGCACCGCCGAGAACCGTCGTCTCTTTACGGATGCCCACTACAGGGACCGGTGCTTCGGGTGAAATACGATCGCACCCGCCCCACAGATAATGGTCAATCATTAAATCACCGATCACAAGAATATTCGGTTTATTGGCTCCGAAAATTTCAATCATCATACATCTTTATATTAATAAGTGTTATTATTGTATCAGGCTACGATTAACGGAAGGTTACTTCAATTTCCTCATCTTGATTTAAGAAATGAACCACTATAATTTGTGTGAAATTCAATTAAACGGAGAAATCGAATGAAAAAAATCGCTCTTGCAATGCTAGTAGCTGGTGTATCTTTAATGGCAGCTGACGGTGCAGCTCTTTACAAAAAATGTGCAGCATGTCACGGTGCTAAAGGTGAAAAACATGCTCTAGGTAAATCTGTGCCTATTCACGGTGTTGATACGCTTCAAATGCTAAAAGATTACAAAGCGGGTACTCGTAATGCTCACGGCATGGGTGCACTTATGAAAGGTCAAGTAGCTTCTTACTCTGACGCTGATCTTGAGGCTGTTGCTGAATATATCAAAGGTCTTTAATAAGTACCCGATATCATCGCAACCGCGGTGATACCATCACTCTTTTTACCCACACTTCTTAATCTATTCCGGTCTGTAATTTTTCTCTTTTAGCTTTTTCTTTTTATGTTCACGTTCCGCAGCATCATTGAGTTCCGATTCATCATCATACAGCGCGGCATTGAGGAATTTCTCTTTATCGTCAAATTGACCGCTCTTAATGCCCCATAAAAATGCAATAAGCGCTACACCGCCAAGTACTAACGATGCGCCAAGCATCATGGCAATCACCCAACTGTCCATTTTGATTCCTTTACATGTAATTTTGTATTACTTGGTGAGACTCCAACGTACCCGCATGGAATTTCCTACCACCAGCAGGGAGCTCAGCGACATGGAAATAGCAGCAATAAGTGGAATAATATAGCCTGCCATTGCTAAAGGGATTGTTATGGCATTGTAGAGCAGTGAAATTCCTAAGTTCTGTTTAATAAGTTTAAACGTAGTTTGAGAAATAGCAAGAGCATCACTTAATGCCGTCAAATTATCACCTAAAAGCACCACGTCACTCACCTCAATAGCAATATCACTGCCGTTACCCATGGCAATGCCGATATTTGCATTGGCAAGTGCTAAAATATCATTGACTCCGTCACCGGCCATAATCACGACATCGCCGTTCTCTTGACGCTGCTGTACGTATGCTGCTTTAGCTTCGGGTGTCAACGAGTGCTGCAGATGCTCAATACCGACAGTATCGGCAATATGTCGTGCATTCTCTTCATGGTCTCCGGTTAGCATGACCACTTCAATACCCCGACGTTTTATACTCTCAATTGCCTGTAACGAGTCCTCTTTGGTAACATCGCTTAACTCATAGATGGCACAAACCTTACCGTTTACCGCAAAATAGAAGAGTGAATGTTTACTGTGGACACTGGCATCGATACCATGTTCTTGCATCAAGCGTGCATTGCCCCCGAGCAGCGTATTCCCTTCTACGCTTGCACCGATACCCCGCGCCTGCCACTGTGTTACCTCATGCAGACTCTGTGGCGTATCGACATCTAAATAACGACCCACCCCCTGAGCAATCGGGTGGTTGGAACTGCTCACCAAAGCAAACAGAAGCGCTTCGTCAAACGGTGCCAAGCGTGTGACGCGAATAACTTCGGGAATGCCTTTGGTAATGGTTCCGGTCTTATCCAAAACAATCACATTTGCTTTTGCCATGGTCTCCAGTTGTGCTGCCTCTTTAAATAAAATACCCCGCCGTGCGCCCAGACCCAAACCCACCAGTGTCGCTACCGGTGTTGCCAGAGCCAATGCACACGGACAGGCAATAATAATGACTGAAATGCCCACCATAAACGATGTTTCAAAATCGTGAGGCCAAAACCACCAAAAGAGAAATGTGAACAAAGCAAGCACCAAAATCGTAGTCGAAAAATGTTCGGAAAGGCGATTTGCCATCTGTTCAATATGCGGTTTTTTACGCATCGCTTTTTCCAAAAGTGTCACCAAATTTGAAATGGTTGAATGGGCAAAATCTTTGGTAGTGCGGTATTGCAGCAGGGCATCAATAGAGGTGGTACCGCTGACTAGCGTATCACCGACACGCTTATAAACAGGTTCGCTCTCTCCCGTTAGACTTGATTCGTCAATACCTCCCTCCCCTTCAACGACTTCACCGTCAATAGCAATTTTCTCACCGGCTTTAAGCAGTACAATCGAGCCTACCTCTACATCGTTAATATTGAGAGAACGTACGTCACCGTCTTGGATGACATTCACTTCCGAAGGTACCTGTTTGCTCATAATATCGAGCGTATCGGCGGCATTTTTTTTACTTAGTACTTCAAGAAATTTTCCAAACAGCACAAAGGTAATAATCATGGCTACCGAATCAAAATAGGCCTCACCCTCTTGGTTAAGCGTAATATAAATAGAGTATATATACGTCAGCAATGCACCGGTGGCTACCAAAATATCCATATTGACCACACGGTTTTTCATGCCGTAATAGGCTCCTTTAAAAAAGACCCAGCCACTGTAAAACAGTACCGGTGTCGCCAATACCCACTCTGCAACATTTAAAATGGTCTTGACATCCTGCGTAATTCCGGTGAAATAACCGGCATACTGTGCCACCGCTACCCACATAATGTTCATGGAGGCAAATGTCGCTACCGCCATGCGAAGGTAGTAATCTTTACGTTGGCGATTTGCACTTAACTCCTGTGCACTGGGATCATACGGAAAAGCATTGTAGCCGATAGCACGAATCATCTCAATAATGGCAGAGAGTTTTACGGTATGATCGGCCCAGGTAATGCGGGCTTTGTTATTGGTGTAATTAATGTGTGCTTCAATAACACCCTCCATTTTATGCAATGCTTTTTCATTTAACCAGACACATGCCGCACAGTGGATCCCCTCAATAATAAGTGAAATCTCCTGAAACCCCTCCTCGTTGGTTGTCACATAGCGCTCGTAAAAGCTGGCAGAATTGAAGGTTTCGCTATCGTCATAGTGTGTCGTTTGCGGTGTGAGTTTGGTATTGGCGGCTTTTTCGTAAAAGCGTTCCAAGCCGCTCTCGTTAAGCAGATGAAAGACACCTTGGCACCCTTTGCAGCAAAAATAGTGCCCCGCATCTTCAATCATTACCGATGCATCAAACTCTAAATGACAGTGATCACACTCAATCTTGGACAATTTCAAACCTGCCTGACTCTCGATTTTTCACTACACGATCCCACGGCATCGCCAATCCTTGCATGCAGATATAGACACCGCATGTTGGCACGGCTTGGGCAAATCCCAGCGCCATAGCAAAGTTGGCAGTCGCCTCGACGGCATCGACCTCGTACGGCACCATGGCACCGGTCAGCACCACGACACGGTCCTCAAGTATTGTGCTTAAATACGCGGCACTCAAATGCATGGTATCGGTTCCGTGCACAACCACTATCTCTCGTTCAGATGATGCCAATATGATATCGGCAATCATTTTACGATCATCGTGAGTAAACGCTGCACTGTCTTTGTAAAGCACTCCGGCAACATTGTATTGGCAGGTAAATCGCGCCGCTATCGATTCAATCGCGGCATTGTCAAAAGGAACCTCCAAAAGTCCGCTAACCGGATTGTAGCGTTTGTTAAAGGTCCCTCCCGTATTTAATATAAGCATGATAACTCCTTAATGACCCGTGTCGCCTTGCTTGTTGGTATGTCATGCGGTGTCAGCAGAACCGACTCGCCGATTCCGGCGGCAATAGCCGCTTCTATATCACTTTCGCTGTCGCCGATAAGCACTGAATGCCGCATATCGATATGATACGTTTTTGCGGCATCTAGCAACATTTTAGGTTGCGGTTTGCGGCACGCACACGCTCCTGTAATATCGGGATGGTGCGGACAGTGGTAGATGGCCGTAATGACCACACCCTCCTCTTGAAACTTTTGCTTCATCCATTCACTGAGTCGTAAAAAATCGCTTTGCGTATAGAGTCCCCGAGCAATACCCGATTGGTTTGTCACCACAATAATCAGATAGCCTAAAGCCTGATAGTGACGGCACAACTCAAAAATACCTGCTACAAATACTACCTCTTCAATTTTATACAGATAATTCTTATCTACATTAATGACCCCGTCACGATCAAGAAAGAGCGCTTTAGACGCCATTGCCAAAGAGCTCTCTTTCAATCATATCGCATAATATATGTCCCATGAGTATATGCGCCTCTTGAATACGCGGCGTCTCACAGGAAGGGACAATCAGAGCAATATCGGCCAGCGATGCCATAGCACCGCCGTCACGACCGACCAGAGCAACGGTAGTGATGCCTTTGCTCCGTGCCGTATGTAACGCATTGAGAACATTTTGCGAGTTCCCCGATGTTGAAATGCCGATAAACAGATCTCCGTGATTGCCCACTCCTTCAATCTGACGTGAAAAAATCTTCTCATAGCCGTAGTCGTTTCCTATTGCCGTCAATGCCGATGTATCCGTAGTTAACGCCAGTGCATTGAGTGCAGGTCTCTCAAGCGCATAACGTCCTACCAACTCCGCGGCAATGTGTTGTGCATCGGCAGCACTGCCGCCGTTTCCGGCTAAAAGAATTTTACCGCCTTGACGGTAACACGCCATGCACTGACGTGCTGTCGTTTCAAGCGCATCTAAAAGATCCTTCGCCTCCAAAAGTCGCTGTTTTGTCTGAAGAGAGTCTTGAATCTGTTGTATTATAAACTCTTGCATTACTGCTCCTTGCATGCATCAATAGCATAGCGATTAATACTTAAATCTTTACCCACCAACACCACACGAACCGTTTTCATCTGCACCAGTGATCGCAATGTCGGCTCATCATCGGGTGTATGAAAAATAAAGACGGGAATATCCTTCAGATTCTTTTGAGCCGTCGTATCGTAAATGGGGTCGTTGACTTTTTTTCCATAAGGCATAGCCAGCGCCGTAATGTTTTTAAAATAATAGGCGATTTTGTACCCGTTAATGACAATAGAAGAGAGCGGATTGCTTCCCGGAAGCGGATGAATACCCAAAATGGTACGAAATCCGGCGTCGGTGTACATTGGGAGTAACAGCGGATTGGACCCTTCAATATAGAGCCGTTCACGAATATTGTCAAAGTCGGTAATCTCTAAAAGCCGCGCAATTGCCGCTTGTGTCTGCGCGTTACTAAGATGGTCGAGATTTTTGTAATCAAGCCAAAAATAGTGCCCTGTTCCTACTGCTTTTAACAAGGTCTCCAACGTCAAAATACCCTCGCCTTTATCAGGATAGATATAGTTTCCTTCCTTGTCTTTCTTCGGATGATCATGAGAGATTATAAACCGGTTCATCTGTATATCGTAGTGAAAATCAACTTCTGCTCCGTGAGCGCCCAAACCAAAAGCCCGCTGCATTGCAGCAATGCTGTTTTGCTCTGCGCGCGTCTCATACAGACCACGTGCCGCCCAAATTTTATGACACTCGTTGTATGTCGGTCGCTCCTGAAGACGCGCCGCCATGTTGGCATCGACATATGCCACCGTAGCGTTATAGGCCAATACCAACACCAAAATAATGAAAACGAAGATTTTTGCAATCATCTAATATTTAATTCCCGTCACATCACGTACTTTCTCAATCACCTCTGTTGCCATCGTACCGGCTTTACGAGCACCGTAATGTAAAATATCGCGTACCTCATCTTGATGTTCAAGATAATAGGTACGCCGCTCCCGATACGGTGCATAATAGTCCCACAAAATCTCTGCCAAATAGAGCTTGAAATGTCCATGCCCCTCACCGCCTCGTCGGTAGCGTTCTTGTAGGTCGCGACACTCGTCATCGTTTAAATAGAGTTTGGCAATATTGTACACGTTGCATTGCGCATACTCTTTAGGCGCTTCCATCGGTACGGCTTCGGTCACAATCTTTTTAATGACGTTCTCCTGCGCCTTTTTCTCTCCGAAAATATTAATGGTATTGCCGTAGCTTTTACTCATTTTTGCACCGTCAGTTCCCGGAACGGTTTTGACGTTATCATCGACACGATACTCGGGAATCGTAAAAATGTCACCGTAGGCATTATTGAAACGAATCGCAATATCACGTGCCATCTCTACATGCTGAATCTGATCTTTGCCTACAGGCACCAGTTCGGAATTGAAAAGCAAAATGTCAGCCGCCATCAATACAGGATATGAAAAGAGGTTATGATTTGATGCAATGCCACGTGCCGTTTTATCTTTGTAGCTGTGTCCACGCTCAAGCAGTCCCATCGGCGTAAATGCCGAAAGTGCCCAATAGAGTTCCAAAACCTCTTTCACATCAGACTGTACCCAAAAGGTACTTTTTTTAGGATCCATGCCCAATGCCAGAAAATCGGTAGCCGCCTGCATGGTAAGTTCACGCAGACGCTCGCCGTCATGCAGCGTTGTCATGGCATGATAGTTGGCAATAAATGCAAAAACCTCATGTTCTTCCTGTGCCTCCACCATCGGTCGAATGGAACCGAAATAGTTACCAATATGCAGATCACCCGAAGGCTGAATTCCTGTTAAGAGTCTCAAAAAAATTCCTTCAATAAATTGTATGATTATAGCTAAAAAGCCTCGCATCTTTAAGAATAGCTATGTTATATTTGTACTCAATATATATAAAAGGATTTATAATGAATACGCAAATTCGTACTAAAGATGTTGCACTCACCGATCATACCAAGGCTCATGTTGATCTCGCCATTCAAAACTTTACCAAATTCGGACTTGAGCTTACTACTGTAAATACAATGATTGAAAAAGAGAAAAAAGGTATAAAAGTCGAGTTTGATATTCATATTGCCCATCATGCTCCCGTAATCATTACCCAACACGATGAGAGTCTTGATGCCGCTATTGACCTGGCAATCGACCGCGCTAACAAGGCTCTGCGCCGACTCCATGACAAAGCGGTCACTCACCGCGGCAGCGAATCCATTAAAAACCTGGAAATTGACAGTGACGAACCTCTCAAAGTAACGGTGTAAATTGATGTTTGCATGGGTACTCTGGTTTCATATTAGTGCCATGGTCTCATGGTTTGCCGTACTGTTCTACCTGCCGCGACTGTTTGTCTACCACAGCGAACAGGCCCAAAAATCGGAATTTGTCGAGGTCGTACAGGTGATGGAGTATAAAATCTATACCTACATCGGTGTTCCTGCCTTTTGGGCAACTCTAATTTCAGGACTCGTGCTTATCTACCTCTATCCGACCAATATTTTCACTACCGGCGGATGGTTCCACACCAAACTGCTTTTTGTCGTCTTTCTCACTGCCTATTTCTTTTCACTGGGATGGTTGCGCAAGAAGTTAATCGACAATCCAAGCTATAAAAGCGGCAAGTTTTTTAGAATGTACAACGAAGTTCCGACCCTTCTCATGCTTGTTATTGTCGCTATGGTCGTTGTCAAACCGTTTTAAGCAGGGGTGTTTCACGAGCGTTTGCGCTCTTTTTTTGCCTTGGCTTTAAAGAGAATCGGCACCCCTTCAAAATTGAATGCCTCACGCATTTTGTTGGTCAAATAACGCCGATAGGTAAAGTGTAACCCTTTGGGTTTGTTCATCACCAGTACAATACGCGGCGGTCGCGTCTCATACTGTGTGGCAAAATAGAGGCGTATCCGCTGACCGTGCATAGAGGGCAAGGTATGACGGCGCATCGCCATCTCAATAACCTCATTAAGTTTGGATGTTGAAATACGCTGCGAAAAATTCTCATTAATTTCAACAAGTTTTTCAAAAATTTTGTGAATACGCTGTTTTGATGCCGCCGAAACGGTAATGATAGGCGCATAATGTAAAAATTTAAAGCGGTCACGTACCTCTTGAATAATGGCATCGTAACGCTCACGCGCAGCTATATCCCATTTGTTAAGCACAATCAAACATCCCAGCCGGTTGGCGTCAATGAGTCCGGCAATCTTTTCATCAAGATCCAGAAACGGTTCACTCGCATCAAGAACCAGCAGAGCAATATCGGCGCTGTCAAGCTGTTTTTTCGTTCGCATCAGCGCATATTTTTCAATACCGAGTATTTTACCGCGCTTACGAATACCGGCAGTATCAATAAAGGTTATCTTTTTATTATCGTATTCAAAGGCTTCGTCAATCGGATCAATGGTAGTACCCGCAACCGAACTGACTACGGCACGTTCATCATTGATCAGGGCATTTAACAACGAACTTTTACCCACGTTAACCCGCCCGATAATGGCTACCTTAAACTCCTTCAAAGTCGTTTCGTCAAAATCAACCAAGGTATCGACACTTTCGTCATAAAACTCTTCTTCGTTTGTCTCTTGCTGCGCCGCATAATCTTCATAAGGGTAAAAGTAGCCGTCGTCATCCTCTTCGTGAACGTCAGAAACGTCCCACTCCCGATCATCCGGAGCGCCTTCAATATCTAAATGCTCTACCTCCTCATGCTCTTCACTCGTGTCTTGAACCATATCGGTATCGGGAAGCTGCTCGGCAATCCATGTAAGTAGCGCATTAACCCCGCGGTTATGAGCAATGGAAATTCCAAAAATAGCATCCGTACCGAACTCATAATACTCCCAAAGCTTCTCTTTCATTTTGTCATTATCAATTTTATTAACGACCAATGCTACTGTTTTTCCCAAATGTTCCAGTTCATAAAAGAATTTTTTGTCATCCATCTCCGGTAAGCTTTTACCATCAACCATATACAGAATAATATCGGCTTCGTGTGCCGCTTGAATGGATTTTTCTTTAATTTTGTCAAACAGTTCGCACCCTTGATCAAGGCCTCCGGTGTCGAGAATTTCAACTTTTTTGTTAATGACGGTTGCGTACCGACGTTTAATATCGCGCGTGGTACCGGCCTGTTCGGAGGTGATGGCATCACGCTCGCGTAAAATGCGATTAAAAAAGGAGCTTTTCCCTACGTTGGGCTTACCGATAATAGCGAGTTTTTTCATAATATTCTTTACTGTGAGGTCAATTTACATGTAGAATTATAGCAAGATTGTTACGGCAAGAATGCTCTCACCGCTTATTTGTCAGAAAACTCCCGCTCTAATGCCTCAAGCGCATTTTTTGCTTGAAATTGCTGCCACAGGGCGTCGTCGTTTCGGTAACTTGAAAGCACGCGATCTTTTACCGCATTATTGAGCGTCTCTTTAGAGATACCGACCAAGAGATAAATATCGTTAGTATTAGGGTTTTCCCAATATTTCTCTTGTTTGGAACCTTGCAGCGTTACCTTGGCAAGCTGTTTGGACACCTGTGTCGAGACTTTGTCGGCCACCTCGTTACCGCCGATTCCGGTAGATCGGGCAAACGTCGTGACTTTATCTTTTACTAACGTCTCAATTTGCTGCGCTAAATTGGAACGTCCGTTTGCCAAGGCCTCACGCCGGGAAAAGCCATGCCCTATTTTACTCAACGGTGCTGAGCCCACTGCCGTATAGTACCCCTCAAGTGTACTGTTACCGCATGCCCATGTCGGTGCCAGTGCACCGGCAATACGGCACTCAAAACTCTCTTCAAGTGCTTGCGGTTCTTTGTCACTGCACCCGCTAAATGTTACTGTTGCCACTGCCAACACCATAAGCAGATACTGTTGTCCTGTTTTCATTACTCTTCCTTTTTCATCAATTTAATACCAGCTACTGTAACGCTTTTTCATGTAATCACCCAAGCATATGTCATAGCCTGCCTGCATCTCGTCGAGAATAATCCATGTACTGTGAGGGTGTACAATCTCACTAACATGCCCTGATGCAATGGTAATTTCCCGCAGTGTCTCCTCATTGCTAATAGGGTTACGAAAACGCTCTTTTCGAAAAATTGTCACGTCATCACCCTCTTGCAATCCGTCCAATGCTCCAAGACTGACCTCGTAAATGACCGTATCGTCACGAACGCGTTTATATAAAATATACCCTTTCGGGGCGAAGAGACGTTTTAACTTCATCTGCACATTATAGATGCCGTTACGACCGGCTTGCTGTACCAACTCGGCATTAAAACGCTCTGGGTAGCGCGACTCTTTTGTGTAACTGCTGTTACCGTAAAACTCAAAACTTTTAAGCAGTTTCATCGACGGAATCTCATACACACTCAGCACACCGTTAACCCGTGCGGTATAGACAAAATATGCCGGCGTTCGGTGCACGGTTCCTTTTTTATCGTACCATACTCTGGCTTTAACATAACGCGATGCAAAGGTTGCCGTGGCAATATCACCTTTAACAGCGTATGACGCAAGACGCAACGCGCTCGTAACATCTTCTTCTTGCCGACTAAACTCATGCAGTTTAATCTCTTCGTTAAGCCGCGCATCAACACTGCGGTCAATCAGCTCGACACTGCCGTCGGATGCGAGTATGCCAATGAGTGACGTATTTAAAACCTGTGCTAAATCGGCACGCTGCGCCACCTTGTTGCCGCCATTATTGAGGCGTACGAGAATCACCTTTGTTTTGGCCTGATGCAGCGCCTCGTTGCTCGGCATAAACTCTGTTTTTCGTAACGGTGCGGGCATGTACTCTTGTAAATTTCCAATCGTACTGCTGCACCCGCTAAAGAGTAACAACAGTCCCCATACCATTACAGTCGGCAATATGCGTTGCATCTTACAATCCTAAACTTTTAAAGATACCCTCATTGGTAACTTTCAATGCAAATTGTTGCACACAATCGTGATGGGATTGTGAAAAATCAATGCGTGATTTGCCTACAAAAATATAATCGCGCGATGCAACCGTCGCCGCATCGCCGTCACGGCAATTTACATGTAAATAACACTGCTCTATATAATACCCTAAGAGTTTCTCTTTGTTATACTTTGACGTTACAACAATGGTGCCGTCAGCACCTCTTTTGTCTATTGTGATACCGTGTTTCACAAGATTCTGATAGATAATTTCTTGAAACCCCCGACTTCGTGCATCGGCAACAATCTGTAGCCGTAGTGCGCTCTTGTGTGCCTCGTAACGATCCTCATACGTCTGAATAAAACGGCGGTATTGTGATGTGTCACGGTGCGCATCAATAGCATGCAACAGCGCAATATGTGCATTCAGGGCATTGGCATCGTCATGAAAACGCTGCAATTGAACAAATTGTTCCAACGAACTGCGTGATGCCGCGTGTTCAAAACGGCGACGGTAGGCATCCAAACGCTCTTCAAGCCTTTGTTGTTCTTCTGCATAGAGTCTCTCGCGTTCAATATGCACCAGCACATAAAGCCGGCCTTCAACCCACTGCTCTTTGTCAATATACACCGTATTAAAGTGCAATGTTGGGCTCTTTGTCGTGATGCGATGTTCTACTTCTTGCAGCGTCTGTTCATTCGCATTGAAGCGAATGGATTGATCCCGTTTGTCGTAACGACTCTCCAGCGTTGTGCTGATGGCATGCGCAATCTGAGAAAGCGCCATTGCTTTTGCCGACGCCAGATCAACACCTTCTCCCACGCCGTAGAGTATTGCAGAAGTATTATGCGGCGGTGTATGGTACCATGAGGCAACAGTGGGCTTTGAGGTACTGCACCCCGCCAAAAGAAGTAACAACAGAGCCGACAAAAAACGGTGTAGCATGGCAACCCTTTATTTTCCTACACGAATTCTACTATAATTTCGCCCATGTACCATTATGACTATACACAATTTCGAAACGATTCGCGTACCCTTGCCCGCCTGTGCCTCCCTTTTCATGCGGACGCCATTGTCGGTATTGCACGCGGCGGACTAATGCTCTCCCAGGCATTGGGCTATGCGCTTGATATCCGCAACATTCAAAGCGTACGGGTAGAAAGCTACGACGGTATGCACCAACGAGTTCATTACAATTTACATGTAGATTGCGACCTGAGCCATGCAAAAAAAGTACTGATCGTCGATGATATTGTCGATAGCGGCCACACCCTTCGTGCGGTCTTGAATATTCTCGAAAAGCGCTATCCGGAAAATGTTTTTAAATCGGCGGCGCTCTTTTACAAATCCACGGCATGCCTGCAGAGTGATTTTTACCTTCATGAAGCCACCGAGTGGATCGATTTTTTCTGGGAAAGCGATTTCAGCCTGTAGGTGCATGGGTCGATTAATCAACGTGTAACACGTTTTAGAGTAAAATCGCACTATCAAATTATACATGTAGGATTCTCATGGATTTTTTATTGAACACCAATGTCCAGTTTTTTATTGCCGCATATCTCATTGGAGGTATTCCTTTCGGATTGTTGCTGGCAAAATATTTTGCCGGTGTCAACGTACAGGAGAGCGGTTCAAAAAGTATTGGTGCAACCAACGTATTGCGCGTCATTAAAACAAAAGATCCCGCGTTAGCTAAAAAACTCGGTGCAGCCACCTTGGCACTCGATGCGCTCAAAGGGGTTCTCATCCTTTTAGCAGCACAGCTTGCGGGGGTCAGCGAGGCAACATTATGGGGTATCGGCGTACTCGCGGTACTGGGACACTGTTTTAGCCCGTACCTCGGATTTGAGGGAGGCAAAGGTATTGCCACGGGTATGGGAGTCTTTTTGGTAATGCTTCCGCTTGAAACAGTTATTGGTTTGGCGGTATGGGCAGTGAGCGTGAAGATGCTTAAAATCTCATCCATCGCATCGTTACTGGGACTGAGTGCCTTGCTAACTGCCAGTTTTATAATTCACCCGCAGATGGCACATGCTCCTGTTGTTTTTATTGCTTTTATTCTCTTTTATAAGCATATTCCCAACATCATTCGTCTCATTCGAGGAGAAGAGGCACGTGTGGCATGATTATCAGCGTCAACAAGCTCAGCTTTCATGCCATCATCGGTCTATTGGAACATGAGCGTATTGCCGAACAGCAAGTTGTCATTGATTGTCGCATCGAGTACCCCTATAGCAATCGACATTTTATTGACTATGCCGAGCTTATAACACTCATTGAGCATACCGTCAAAACGGAACAGTTTGAGCTTCTTGAAGAGGCGCTTTTACATCTTGAACACATTTTATACCGTCATTTTCCAAATATTACCATGTTAGAACTCTTTATTACCAAACCTGACATTTTTAACAACGCTACCGTAACCGTCGCGCACAAGGCTTTTTTTAAAGGAAGTTGAAAGAATTTTTAAAGAAAATTGAAAAATTCTTTAAAATTTCCTAAAACTATGCTACAATTTCGCCAAAATTTACCTTATAGGAACGTTAATGCGTATTCTTATTATAGAAGATGAAATTACATTAAATAAAATGTTGGCTGAAGGTCTTAAAGAGTTTGGCTATCAAAGTGATGTTGTAGAAAATCTTAAAGACGGTGAATACTATCTTGATATTCGCAACTATGACCTCGTTTTAACCGACTGGATGCTTCCCGATGGCAATGCGATCGATATTATTCCCGATATTAAAACCAAAACACCTAAAACCATCGTCGTGGTTCTTTCAGCCCGAGATGATAACGAGAGCGAAATAGAAGCACTCCGCTCCGGTGCCGATGACTACATTCGCAAACCGTTTGATTTTGATGTACTCATTGCCCGCATAGAGGCACGACTGCGGTTTGGCGGTAGTAATATCATTGAAATTGAAGATCTGACCATTAATCCTGAAGAAGAAAAAATTATCTACAAAGAGAAAGAGATTGAACTCAAAGGCAAGCCCTTTGAAGTGCTGACGCACTTGGCACGTCACCGTGATCAGATTGTCTCCAAAGAGCAGCTGCTCGATGCCATCTGGGAAGAACCCGAACTCGTTACTCCCAACGTCATTGAAGTTGCCATCAATCAAATTCGACAAAAAATGGACAAACCTCTTAGTATTACCACTATTGAGACCGTACGTCGCCGCGGATACCGCTTTTGTTTTCCCAAAGAAGTATAAGAAACCGCTTTTTAATTCAGCTCATTGTCGCTTCGGCGGCACTGCTTTCTATCTTCTCTTCCATTCTTTTTTTCTACATTCAAAGTTCTATTTATGACGAAAAGCGTCAAGAGCTTATTAATCTGGCACAAAATATCTCGACCTATCAATCCCTTCATGATGCCAAACGTAACGATGCCGATATTCTCTTGGGCGTCTCGATAGAGTTGGTTGAACGTCACACCAATCAAAACATGCTCTTTGCAGAACATACCGAAAGCGGTCACACATATCTCAGACTCTTTTACCCGTTTAATTTCCAAAACCATACCTATATTCAGATTACAAAAGACATTTCACCTACCAAAAAACTGTTTAAAAAAATACTCAACTCCATCTTTCTTATTAATGCCATCGGATTTATTCTTATTGTTATTTATGCCATTACCCTCTCAAAAATGTTAACCTCACCCATTCGGACACTCAGTCACAAACTCGCCAATATGAATGAGCATCTGATTCGTCCCATTCGTGTCGATGAACTTCCCGAAGAGTTCGAGCCGCTAGGAGAGACCATTAATCGCTTGATCAATCGGATTCAGAACTTTGTCAAATATCAAAAAGAGCTCTTCATTGGAACGGCACACGAGCTTAAAACACCGTTGGCGGTTATTAAACTCAAAAATCAAGTCACGCTGATTAAGCAGCGTAAGCATCAGGAGTATATTGATGCCATAAAGACTACCAATACAACTATTGATGAGATGGATCAGCTTGTCAGTGCTATTTTAAACATTGGTCGTCAAGAAGGTGCCCAGCTCGACAGTCCTGAAGATGTTGATGTCATCGCATTTCTCAAAAGCAAGGCCAACGACTTTCAACTCTTGGCCGAGCATGAAGGCAAAGTGCTTCATATATCACTCTCGCCCGGTGCTTATGCTGCAACACTGCAACTGCAACTTCTCAATCAAATTATTCAAAATTTTCTGCAAAATGCTCTGAAATTCACACCTAAAAATAAAACAGTGTTTCTCAAAAGCTATCTTGATGATACCGGCTTAATGATTGAGGTCATCGACGAGGGGTGTGGTATTGACGACAGTGTCGATCTCTTTGCCCCGTTTAAACGCCAAGGACACAAAAGCGGTGCCGGACTGGGTCTCTTTCTGGCTAAAAGTGCCGCCGATGCCATGGGGGCGGATATTGCGTTAAAGAACAGAGAAGACGGAATAAGCGGAACTGTTGCCTCTTTACACCTCTACTCCAAACTCTGTTGTAATCTTTATGCCAAATAACATAACATTTAAAACTAATGCAAGCTTTCTTCTGCTATAAATCGGACATAAAATAAAGTTCGAAACATTGTATAAGGTTTTTTAATGTCACTAATGATAAATGATGAATGTATTGCGTGTGATGCCTGCCGGGAAGAGTGCCCTACGGATGCCATTGAAGAGGGAGACCCAATTTATATTATTGATCCGGATCGCTGCACTGAGTGTGTCGGAATTTATGATGAACCCTCATGCATAGCCGTCTGTCCGGTTGACTGTATTGTATTGGACAGTGACAATGTTGAAAGTATTGCCGAACTAAAGTTTAAACATGAACAGCTGATGCTCTCTGAAGAACAAGAGTAGTTGTGGCAAAACGTACCGCTGTCATTGACATTGGTTCCAATTCGGTTCGCATGGTTGTTTATGAAAA
Source organism: Helicobacteraceae bacterium (assembly GCA_026988515.1). Taxonomy (GTDB): domain Bacteria; phylum Campylobacterota; class Campylobacteria; order Campylobacterales; family Sulfurimonadaceae; genus QNZR01. The sequence continues at coordinate 33,524 of JALSLA010000065.1, forward strand.
AACAAGCCGCTTTGCATTTCACCTGCTTCATGAAGAGAAAAGTCGTGTCCGTATCAGTGAAAACGCCTATCAAAACAACTCAAACCTCCAAGAAGCTGCGATGCAACGTGCTGTTGATGCCCTTCGTGACTTTCTTACCATTGCCGCTTCTTATAAAGTGCGTAAAATTTTGTGCGTTGCTACTTCGGCAGTGCGTGACGCCAACAACAAGCAGGTATTTCTGTTACGGGTCAAAAAAGAGCTTGGTCTCAATATTAAAGTAATTGACGGTATAAAAGAAGCCTACTACGGAGGCATTGCCTGTGCCAATTTGTTGCCAAAACTCAGCGGTGTTGTTGTCGACATTGGAGGCGGTTCCACCGAATGTGCCTGTATTGAAGCAGGTAAAGTTGTTAACAGCTACTCATTAAACCTCGGCACTGTTCGCCTTAAAGAACTGTTTTTTGACCGCAATGATCTTGACGGCGCAACCGCCTATATTGATCAGGCACTGGATGCACTGCCGCTTCAACAGACTCAAAGAATCATTGGTCTTGGCGGTACATTTCGAGCACTGAGTCAGGCAATCATGAAGAAAAACAGTTACCCCCTCAGCAGAATACATGCCTACCAGTTTCCTGCTAAAGAGCTAAAACATCATGGCAAAAAAATTTTAAAGGCCTCTACCAAAGAGCTGAAAGAACTTTATATTAAACCCGAACGTTACGATATTATTCGTCCCGGCGTACTCATTTTACTGCGTATTATGAAACGCCTTAAGGTCAATACCATGATGGCAAGCGGTGTCGGTATCCGTGAAGGCGTCTATTTGTGCGATATATTACGCACCAATCAAGACTATTTTCCGGCAAACTACAATCCTTCAGTCACTTACCTGCAAGATGTCTACAGTATCGATAAAAAATTTGCGTCGCTCATGGTACATGTCTCACAAACCCTTTTTGACCTGCTCGCTCCGGTGCTACACATTGACATGAAATACAAACCGTACCTGTTAACGGCCACAAAATTGGCAAAAATCGGCTCATCCATTCACTTCTACTCCTATCACCAGCACAGCTATCATCTCATTCAAAGTGCTTTGGAATACGGCTATACGCATGATGAAACGCTACTTATTGCAACCTTGGCACGCTACCAAAATAAAAAAGGCCCCAGCAAATCGCACTATAAGCGCTATCATATGCTGCTTCCTGAAGAGCAAACACTACACCACTTAGCCTTTCTCCTCTCATTGTGCAATATCTTGCTGGCGCATCGGCCGCAAAAAATCGACTTCACATTAACATTGCAGGAGAATCATTTACACATAACGCCTAAAACTCGAAGCCTGCATATTGCCAAAGAATCATTACAATATCTTCGTGTACCCCAGCCGCTTCAAATCACCTGCCTCTAAATATCTTGCAATGCCTGCAGTGCATCGCATATCTCTTGGGTTAAGTTATTGTCGGCTTGACGATACTCCGGTGCCTTAAGGGCTGCGGTAGTATCAAAATCAAAATGTTCTTCAATAGATGCGGCAACAGGATACTTCAGTGCCAGAGCCTCTTTTGAAAAACCGCCTTGTACCAAAAGCGTTGTAAAGGGGTTGATGTTAATGTACTCATACGGTACATGCGCTGCCGGTGCACTGAGTTTGAGTGTCGTAACCGTGGTGTCCAGTGAGGGTAAATAGTGCTGACACAATGTTGAAACAGCTGACGTGTTGCTCTCATTATTCTCATCGACAATATAGAGACCGCCTGTTGCAACACGCCCGCCGGCAAGCGATTCATTAAAATCATAAACACCCCGACTGCGATATACACCATATCGGTTACCAATGCTGACATTGGCATCTTTTATATAGTGCAGTGCCGAAACCTTCAGACTGTACTGATTGGTAAAATTATCGCTGCCGACGCCGCATCCGCTCCATAACACGAGAGTGCAGCCTCCCAATAATGCCATGAGTTGTTGTCTGTATTTCATTAAAATCTCTGTCCTATGGTAAATTCAAAGCTGGTTGTTTTGTCTCGGGCTTCATCATCCAACGCTTTGGCAAAAATCAGGTTAACCGGGCCTACCGGAGAGAACCACTCTATAGCAAAGCCCACCGAACTTCTTGTTAACGACTCCGTTTGAGCAGCGTGCTGAATACTGTATAAGCCGACATATTCGGGAACATCCCCTTCGATCCACCCCCAGTCATAAAACGTACTTAAACGCATTTTTGCTTTGGGAAGCAGCGGAAAGCTTAATTCCACACTGTTTGAAAATGTCTTGTTACCGCCGACACGTTTAACATTGTCTCCCGCATCAATGTAACGTGGTGAAATCGAGTACGATTCATATCCCCTTACGCTACCCATACCGCCCATATAAAACCGTTCTGCCAGTGGCAGGTAACCCCGCTCTTTCACTATATGGAGGCGCGACTTGTATCGTAAAATCAAATCAAAGTTCACAACATCTTGAAGCCCGTAATAGTAATTAAAACTGGTACGACTCTTTAAAAATTCAGCATCTCCCCCCAAACCGGCATACTCAAGACTTTGCTTCAATACAATCCCTTCTCGAGGCAGATAATAGTCGTCGGTGTTATCATACGTCAGTGCCAGTGTCAACGAACTTTTCGAGTAATTTTCAAAAAAGACACGATAATTATAGTTAATGGCGGACGTATTGACATCCTCATACTCATTGGCAGAGTAACTGTAACCCAAATATGCACTTAAATGACGCGTGAACCGATGACCGCTACCCAGATTCACCCCTTCTGAAGAGACCGTATAGTCATTATACTCATTACGCGACGTATAAATAGAGAAGTTACCGCTGAAATCACTGTCATTTAGGCGCTTATTGGAGATATTGAATGAATAGTTATCGGTTCTGTCGGAACGTTCCAGCTTGACGCCGACACTGATACCGCTTCCGAAAATGTTACGGTCTTCAACGCCAACGCTAAATAAAATACCGCCATAACTCCCGTAACCGCCGCCAATCTGGATGTTACCCGTGGGGGCCTCTTTTACTTTCACAACAAGATCCATCGTATCTTCGCTGATACGCTTCTCTTCTACCGTCGTACTCTCAAAAAACCCGGTACGTCCCAATGCGTTACGCGAATCTTTAAGATCGGTAAGATTATATAAATCTCCCGGAGCCAGATAGAGCTCTCGGCGTACAATACGATCGAGAGTTCGCCCGTTACCGTCAATAATCACATTACGAATCCGCACCTGACTTCCCGGAATCACCCGATAGATGACATGCACGCTCTTTGTTTTGGTGTCTTTTTGCAGATCGGGTTGCACCTGTGCATAGGCATACCCCAAGTCGGCAATGGCCGTTTTGATGCGCTCGGCATCATCACGAAACGTCTTAATATTAAAGATCTCATTCTTCTTAAGTTCAACTACTTTAAACAGTGCGGCATCATCAACAACACGATGTTGTTGCACAATAGAGATATTACTTATACGGTAAATAGCACCCTCGTCAATTTGATAACTCATGGCAGCGCGGTAGGTGTCGAAATTTACCCGAACAAACGGAGCATCTACGTGAGCATCCAGATAACCGTGTTGCATGTAGGTATCGCGCAAACGCAATGGATCATACTCCAACTGAGCCAGTTTCATTTCCCCGTCATTGCGACCCCAAAGCCATCCCATGGTTTCAGCCTTTTTGTTGGCGAGTACCTCATCAAAGTCTTCAGGTTTCAATCCATGCATACCGTTGAAATCAAGGGTCTCAATAATGATTTTTTCACCTTCATTGACCAGAAAAACAACTTTGATACTACCGTTTTTCAGTTTCTCGACACGTGTCTCTACCACCGTATCGATCTTTCCTTCCGCCGAAATCGCTTCGATAATACGGCGTTTCGCCGCTTCGATTTTTTTGACATCATACAAAGAGCCTTTTTGAATCTGCAATAGCGCCTCTTGAGCCTCTTTGTCATTCTCTTTGTAACCCCGCATCTCAACACGAGAAATAACATCTTTCTCTTTCAAATGAAACGTAAGTGTACCGTTATTGTCCTCAACCCATATATCTTTAAAATATCCCTGTTCAAAGAGTAGGCGCACTGCACGGTCAATATCACGTGGTGTAATCGCATCACCGACTTTAAACGGCAGTATCTGTGTAGCAACATCTTTGGAAATGTGTACCATCCCTTCAAATACAACTGCTTTAAGCGTTAGGGCATGGAGGTGTACTGTTGCAACAAGTACCCAAATGGATAGAATTTTTTTCATTCAAAATCTTCTTAAAATAAAGTAACCGCTGATTTTATCACTTTGTCGATTAATGTTTCGTAAATCCCTGCATATATATGAATACAGATCATTCTTACAGAAAAAGCAGCAAATAATTATTTTCCTATAATTAAACATAAATTAATCTAATAAGTGATAATATTTACAATAAATTTTCACGAAAATAGGAGCTAGATGTGGAAAGATTCTTAACACCGACCCACCTTCTTGTCTCAGAAACCGATGAGCGCGGTCTCATTAAATATGCCAATAAAGATTTCTGCTATTTTGCAGAATACAGTGTTGATGAACTCGAAGGCAAACCCCACAATATTGTCCGACATCCCGATATGCCAAAAGCGGCGTTTAAAGACCTTTGGGAGACCGTAAAACGCGGTGACATCTGGAGAGGTTTTGTCAAAAACGGTACCAAAAACGGTAATTTCTACTGGGTATATGCCACCGTGTTTCCTTACACCAACTCCAATGGAGAACGCGGCTATCTTTCCGTTAGAAAAATGGCAATCAAACATGAGACACAAAAATATGACAAACTCTACAGTGAAATGCGTCGCAAAGAAGAAGGAAAATAACAATGACCACCATACTGCACTCTTTTAAAGGTCGTTTTATTCTGACACTGGCATTTATGGCACTCTCGCTGTCGGTTGTATTTAACATTAGCTCCTATTACACCTATCAGGAATATCTCAAGGAAGTTGCCAAAATCAAAGTTGACCTGTTCAATAAAATCACTGATTTCGGTAGCCATATTGACAAGAATGATTTGAAAAAATTCGGTATTAATATCTTGTATGCTCTCAATAAAAGCGCTTATGCCGCACGCAGTGCATCGGAACAAAGCTCCTATTTTCTCAAAGAAGGTTACTACCTTAAAGCACACAATAGTACGATCAGTCCCGATCTCTTTAAAAGCGTTCGCTTAGACAATACGCAACAGATTCAGTTTTACGATTATAACGACAACTATTACGCCTTTTATGTCGAACCGTTGCAACAAAACGGAGTGGTTTTAGGGAAACTTGTTATTTATGAAGATGTGACTCTGGTTGCCAATGAATTTTTTTCCTCATTTATACAGACCAATCTTATTTTTCTCTTTTTAGCGCTCTTGTTGGGTTTTGCTGCCTACTTTCCCCTCAACACCTCCTACAAAGAGATTCTAAAAGCCAAAACATTTGTGTCGGAGTTTGCCAAGTATATCTCGTTTCAATCGAATGAAATCGCACCCTTGGTCGTCAATAAAAAGGCCAATATTATTGTGCATGAAGTGGCGCAAGAGTTAAACCTTGTCTTAAGCACATACAAAAACAACATGGACGACGATCTCAAAATTATGGGAGAGCTTCTTCTGATCTCCGGCAAAGTCAGCAGTGGTGACTTTACCTACCGAATTACCAGTGAATCCAACAATCACATTACCTCGGCACTTACCCGTTCGTTTAACGAAATGCTCGATAATATACAGCACATCACCTCGCAAACACGCAGCCGACTCGATGAGTATCAAAATCACGACTACAGCCACCATATTGAAGTCTCTCATTTAACCGGTGAGATGAAAGCTCTGGTAGAAGGTGTTAACAGTTTGGGTCACAGTCTTCAACAATTTGAAGCGGACAACAAAGATCAAAAAGCGCTCTTAGAAGAGAACTCCAAACAGATTCAAAGCACCATTGTAACCCTTAATAATGAGACCATCAAAGAGCTTGACAGCATCGTCGATCAGACAACACAAAAACTTTTACAGGCCAATGAAAAAGAGAGTGAAATGGCTGCCAATGTTAAAGAGTTGGATACCCAGGCGCGCGGGGTTAAAGAGGTTCTGAATATTATTCGTGATATTGCCGACCAAACCAATTTACTGGCACTCAATGCCGCGATTGAAGCAGCACGTGCCGGTGAGCACGGTCGCGGTTTTGCCGTTGTGGCCGATGAAGTACGCAGTTTGGCGGAAAAAACACAAAAATCACTCTCTGAAATTGACATTAGCATTAACTCCGTTGTCGAAGAGATTGGCAAAAGCTCTCAGCAGATGAACCATAATGCCAAAGAGATTGAAGTACTCGCCTCCGATATATCACTGGTCAAAGAAAAAACCTCGGAAGTCGTTGTGGCTATTGCGGCATTACATAAAGAATAACATGGTAAACTTTCAGCTCATTATATACGGAGCAACGTCATGAAAATAGGTATTGTCGGACTCGGTCTGATGGGGGGTTCTTTGGCGCTTAGCCTCAAAAAACTTCCGTTTGTCCGCGAAATTGTCGGTTATGACCATAATGCGGAACATCAAAAAATTGCCCTGGAACGCCAACTGATCCACAACATTGTCGACTTTCAAAGCATTAAAGCGTGTGATGTTATCTTTTTGGCCATTCCGGTTAATGCAATTACTGCCCTCTTTAAAGATCTCACGGACCTTCCCAAAGAGACGACACTCATTGATCTCGGCGGTACAAAAGAGCGCATTTTAAAAGCCGTTCCGCTATCCATTCGTCGTAACTTTGTTGCCGCGCATCCCATGGCGGGAACTGAGTACTACGGACCAAGCGCCGCCATTGAGAATCTGTTTAAAGATAAAATTGTCGTATTGTGTGACTTGGAGGAGAGTGGCGAGCATCAGCAAGAGGTTGCCGTACGGCTGTTTAGCGGTATTCACATGCAACTGCACTACATGCGATCCCATGACCATGACCGTCATGCCGCCTATATTAGCCATATGCCGCACATCATCTCCTTCTCTCTTGCCAATACCGTACTGTCGCAAGAAGAAAAAGAGAATATTTTACTGCTTGCCGCCGGTGGGTTTCGTTCCATGAGTCGTCTGGCAAAAAGTTCACCTCAAATGTGGGAAGATATTTTTCGGCAAAATAAAAACAATGTGCTCCATGCCATTGAACATTTTGAAAAAGAACTTACCGTACTCAAACGCTCCTTGAAAGATGATGACTGGGATACCCTGCACCAACGCATGAAAGCCGCAAACAAACTTCAAGATATCTTTTCATAATTTACATGTATTTTTTATACAGCGCTTTTAACTCTTTCGGATCAATGGAGACCGATCGACCCTCGTAGAGTTTGGCTTCAAGTTTAGAAGCCATTGCTGCGGCATCAGGGTCATCTAAATGGTTCAACAAAATACCCAACATATCGCGCTCGTTTTTATAATGCATCGGTACCGCTGCTCTCTTGCGACGACGCAGCCAGATTCTCCACGGGAGCAACCCGAGCAATACGCCCAAGAACACACCCAAACCCAAACCCCATGTAAACGAACCGCCTGACGCCGTAGCCGGAGCATCATGGTCTTGCACTTCTTGTGTTTGAGGCACCGAAGCACGTTGGATTTTTAACGGTTCGGGAGTGTTTTTTGGTGCGCTATTTTTTACATGTATTGTAATAGGACGGGTCTGAATGGTCTTGGAGCGGTTGTGTTCCAGATCAAAATAACGTAGCGTAAACGGTGCAATCGTCACGTCGTGTGTGGGTACCAAAGCAATATTTTGGCTCCATACCCCTTTGTATTCACCATGCTCAATATACGCTTTTGTAGTCGGCTCTTCTTCAAAAACTCCCACACCGGTTATCTTTGGCTTGAACCCTTGAATATCTTCAAAGTTACCGCTTCCTTTAATAGTCACCGTAACGTTTACAGCATCTGAAGCATTCACCTCTGTAGTATCCACCTCGGCATCAATCGTAAATGTTCCGACAATAGACAAGTTGTCCGGCAACGGCAACACCTCCATCTCCAGCTCATTGGAGAAATAGGTACGCCATTTCAGTGTGGCAAACCACTGTCCCCACGTATCTTGACGTTGGCTACGTGCCGCAATCTCGATACGCGCAGGTTTAATGGTATGGTAACCGCTTTTTTGCGGTGCAAGTACGTAACTCAGGCGCTGTACGGTGTAGCCGTCTTCTTCAAACTTACGCCCTTCAGACTCCTCTTTTATCCAAAAATTTTTCATTGGCGGCAGGGTAAACTTAGAGTCCACGGCATTGGCGCCGTGTTTCTGCTTAAAGATAACCGTTAACGTAAAGGGTTCGCCGACATAAACCCGTTTTTTATTGCTCTCAAGCTGCAAAATAAACCGACTGTTTTTCGTCACTTTGACGGGTGATACGGTAATGTCAATAGGCTGGGTCATCTCTTTGACTCCATCGACAAGAACCGCAATGGGTTCAATAGTGCATGATTTTGTCGGTACAAACGAATACTCAAACGTCTGTTTTTTAGTAAAAACACCGTTAATGCCCTGTACGCTGGTGCTTGTCGATGTAGCGGTAATCTCTTCACCGCAAATACTCGCAATATCAGGAGGAACAACCTTTTCACCTTCTGCGGTGATACCCAGCCGTACCGTTTCACCAATGGTAACCTTGTCGGTATCAACAAAGACGTTAAGTTTGGCATGCAGCATAGTGCCTGCCATTATACATGTAAAAATTATTTTACCAAGGTTTGTCATTATATGTTTCATCGCTATTCTCTAATTTTTGAAGTTGATACAGATGCCCTGTACGATTTTTGTTCAGCTCTTTAAGCCATTTTTCCTCTTCGAGACGGCTCATAATTTTATCGTTTTGAGTTGCCGTCGCTTTGGCGGCTTGTCGCACCTTGCTGTTGTTTGAATCCTCATTATTCGACTTCTGAGATGCCTGTGCATCTCTCTCTTGTGGCGACTGCTCTTCATGTTGCTTTGTGGTTTCGGAGCGTTGCTCGCTTCTCTCTTCTTGATGAGCATCGTGCTGTTGTGATTTTGGTGCCTGTTTGGAGTTGTTTTGATCGGCTTTGTGACTCTTTTGTCTATTTTGAGACTCATGATCATTTTGCTGTTGATTCTGTTGATTGGCTTGCTGCATCTTTTTCAGCGCCTCTTTAACACGCTCTAAATTCTCACGTGTCTGAACGTCATCACGAAGTTTAAGCGCCTTCTCATAACTCTCTATTGCCTTTTTCAACGCTTGGGGCGTTCCCTCTTTGGCATAACTGTTCCCCAGATTGTGCAAGGCATTATGTCTGAGCGTCATCTCGGTACCCGTAACCTTTTGGTACATTTTCTGCGCTTGTTCATATTTTCCTTCTTTATAAAGCGCATTGGCAGCGTTGTAGTATGCCTCGGCATCATCCGTCTGCTTGGCATACTCCTCATAAAGTTGATAGCTTTTAGCATACTCTTTAGCCTCATAACTGCGCTTGGCCTCATCCAAACGTTTAAAATCCAATATCCCTGCATAGGTCGGTAATGTCGTTGCTAGCAGCAGTACCGTCAAGAGCACAACAGGAGGCACGCTCACCTCTTGACGTTTACTCATCGAACTTGTTGCAATAATAAACAATACCATTGCCAAACCCAAGGGGTAATAAAAGAGTGGAATATACTGCACGATCTGCTCCTCTTTCAAGGTCTTACGTTCTGTTTTGGCATGCATCTCTTGTAACATTGCATCCACATCATCATTTGAAACAACGGCTTCAATATACGAACCGCCGCTCTGTAGTGCTAACGTAGCAATATTCTCATTCAGCCGCGTTAAGATAATATTACCGTTGTATTTAACATAACCGCCGTGACGTACATCTACAATAGGAACACCTTTGTTTTTACCGATTCCTAAAACAAAAACTTTAATCCTTTTGTCTTTGGCATATGCTATGACCTCAGAAAAATCACTCGCATCACCGCCGTCGCTTAAAATCAGCAAATTCTTCTTCTCATTCTTTTGCAATAGATTTGCTGCAGAAAAAAGCAGTTGTTTGAAGTCGGTTCCTTTTTCAGTAATAGAGTCGGTGTTCAGCTGTTTTACCAAAAAGGCTACCGATGCATGGTCAAAACTCAAGGGGCTTACCAAATAGGCATTTTTAGCAAATGCCATGACACCGATACGCTCTTGAGGCGACTGTTCCAAAAGGTTTAAAATTTTTTGTTTTGCCAAAGCCAGCCGGTTGGGGTAAACATCTTCTGCCAGCATGGAGTCGGAAATATCAAGAGCAATCATAATATCGGCACTTTTCGCCTCAACATTCACCTTGGCCCCTTCAATTGCCGGACCCGAAAGTGCAAAAACCACCAGCACCATCATCGCTAAAAAGAGCACGTTACGCGCTTTTATAGAGAGTGAGTTGCCGCTCACATAGAGCTTTTTCAACACCGCTTCACTAAAAAAATGTGCCTGCTGCTCTTTTTGCGTTAAAATAAAATAAAACAGTAGAAAAATAATCGGCAAAAGCCATAAAAACTGAGGATGCAAAAAGATCATTTCCAGCCCCTTTTGTTACGAATGAAAATATAGAGCAGCAATGCAATAAAAGCAATAAACAGCGGTAAGTAATAGTAATAGCTCTTGTAGCTGTACCGATCGGTTTTAATTTCTGATTTTTCCAGAGTATCAATCTGTTTGTAAATGGCCTCAAGCTGTGAAATGTTTCGTGCGCCAAATGCCTTGCCTCCGGTTTCATCGGCAATTTTCTTTAAGACGGCACCGTTATACTCTCGAGGCGATCCGATACCGATGGTATAAATTTTCACGCCCTCTTTTTTGGCCAAATCTATAGCCGTTTGCAGGGTAATTTTAGAGTCGCTCGTATTAAACCCGTCAGTGAGCACAATAGCAATTTTACTTTTGGCAGTCGAATCTTTGAGCAGATTAACCGACTGCGCCAATGCCTCATACAGTGCGGTAAACTTTCCCGCCATACCGATATAGAGCTGCGATACGACACGACGTAAAATGTTATGATCGTATGTTAAGGGTGACGCAATAAAAGAGAAGGCGCCAAAGACGACAACACCCAAATTGTCCTCCTTGCGGTGCTTAATAAAATCATTGACAATGTTTTGTACGGCATAAAATCGTGTTGCCATGACATTCTCAGGATCAAATCCCCGAGCACTCAT